>JASUSA010000046.1 GCA_030446305.1 Clostridiales bacterium
GAAAGACCGGTTTGCTTTTCGGCAATCTGTATCGCCTGTTCCAAAAGCGCCCTATCTTCCGATGTCTGATAGTTTCTAATCAACCGGATCATTTTCATAAAATCACTTTCACGCTTCTGCGACCGTTCGTACAGCCCAAGCTGTTCTTCGTAACGCTCTAAAATTTTCTCGGAACGCTTAATCGCATCGTGTACCGCCTGCCGTGTAATCATCAGATTTTCTGATATTTCGGCTAAAGACAGATCACAGTTGCAATAGAGATCCATAATCTCAAATTGCTTTTCCGTCAGCATTTTACCATAAAAATCAAATAAATCAACAAGCCTTAGTTTTTTCTCTATCATGACTACCTCACAAATTATAAATCATATCATCCGGTGTGTCAAGTCTTTTTACTTTACATCTATGCGTTGCGTGATCCCATGAGTGCTTCTGCAAAATCATGCGGATTGAACTGCTGTAAATCGTCAATGCCTTCGCCAACGCCAATGAGTTTTACTGGAATTTGAAGTTCTGAACTAATGGCCAAAACGACGCCGCCCTTCGCAGTACCGTCAAGCTTCGTCAGCACAATCCCTGAAATCTCTGCCGCTTCGTTAAAGACCTTTGCTTGCTGAACAGCATTTTGACCCGTTGTGGCATCGAGCACCAGTAGCACTTCTTTTTTTGCCTCCGGATACTCGCGGTCGATGACCCTGAAAACTTTTGAGAGTTCGTTCATTAAATTGACCTTATTGTGAAGTCTGCCCGCTGTATCACAGATAAGCACATCTGCTCTTTTCGCTTTGGCAGACTGTACGGCATCAAAGATAACCGCTGCAGGATCCGATCCTTCCGATTGATGAATAACACTCACGCCAACGCGGTCACCCCATACTTTTAACTGATCAATCGCGGCGGCTCTAAACGTATCGCCTGCTGCGATGAGAACACTTTTTCCCTGAGCTTTCAGCAGATTGGCAATCTTGCCAATTGAAGTCGTTTTGCCGACGCCATTGACGCCGATAACCATAATGATTGTTGGCTCATTGCCAACATCAAACGCCGTATGACCGTTTTCAACCAGAAGCTTTTCAACGACATCTTTGAAAACATCTTTGACTGCACTGGCTTCTTTAATCTTGCGAATGCGCAATTCTTCTTTGAGCATGTCAATCAGCTTCATGGTCGTCTGCATGCCAACATCTGCCGTAATGAGTATTTCTTCCAGTTCTTCAAAGAGATCGTCATCAATTTCTCCATATCGCGTGAAGAGATCATCTATTTTATCGGTAATTCCCTTTCGCGTTTTTTCAAGGCCTTCTTTTAATTTAGAAAAAAATGATAATGCCATATTACCTCCAATATCTTTTATCATTAGCTTTCACTAGTATCTTAATCTTTTGTCTTTTGTCTTTTGTCTTTTGTCTTTTGTCTTTGTCTTTGTCTTTGTCTTTTGTCTTTTGTCTTTTGTCTTTGTCTTTTGTCTTTGTCTTTTGTCTTTTGTCTTTTGTCTTTGTACTTATCTGTAGCATTACCCGCATCTATGATCTACATGCATCGATTTATGCCACCATGGGTTCGGCAGCACGGTACGCATGTAATCGCACTATGCAGAATAGGTGTTCTCTACTTCTTCAAGTCTGACACTGAGCACTTTCGAAATGCCGTATTCTTCCATGGTTACGCCAAAGAGCGTGTCTGCTACCTCCATGGTGCCCTTTCTGTGCGTAATAACCACAAACTGCGATTTGTCGGCATAGTCTTTGATGAAATCTGCAAACCGATAGACGTTGACATCATCCAGTGCTGCTTCAATCTCATCCAGTATGCAAAACGGCGTCGGCTTCGTCTTCAAAATGGCAAAGAGCAGTGCAATAGCCGTCAGTGCCTTTTCACCGCCTGAAAGCAGATTGAGACTCTGCAGTTTTTTCCCCGGCGGCTGTGCAATGATTTCAATATCAGAATTTAAAATATCACTTTCATCTGCCAGCAAAATTGCGGCGTCGCCGCCGTGAAAGAGCATTTTAAACGTCTCTTTAAACTTCTCGCCAATTTCTGCAAAGTGTTCTGTAAATATCTCGATCATCTGCTTTTCAAGATCTGCAATGATTTTTGCAAGCTGTTGTGATGCTTTTAATAAATCGTCTTCCTGCTCTTTCAAAAAGCGGAAGCGCTCGGAAACTGTTTCGTATTCCTTAATGGCATTGACATTAACGCTGCCAATCTGCTTGAGTTCGTTTTTCAGCTGTTTGATATTGCCGCTTACCGGCTCTGTTGAAAGCACTTCACCAATTGAAAGCTCATAGCGTTCCCACAAATCAGTGATAATTGTATCCTTTTCGACTTCCAGTTTTACTTTTTTTAGATCGAGTTGATGGGCTGACGACTTAATGCTCTCCAGTGATCTCGATGCCTCAGATAATGCCAGTGTCAACTTTTTCAGCATATCGGACAACGCCGACTTTGACGCTTGAAGCGCTTCACTTTTGGCAACAATCGCATCAATGGCATCGCCCAGCGACTTAAGCATTGTATCAATATCTTCAACGCGATGGTAAAAATCTTCTTTTCTGGCAATTTCACTGTCGAGCATTTCAATCCGTGTTTTACGTTTTAACGTAACGGTTTCAAGATCATCACACAAACGCTTGCGTTCACGCGCCTTAAAGGCGAGCTGCTGCTCCAATGATGCAAGTTCAATGCGTTTTGCCGTCATTTGATCGTTAATTACACGGCTTTCAGCTTCAAAACTTTCAACATTGTCTTTGTAATCCTTTACATTGACCTCAAGTGCATCGACGGTTTCCTGGCTTACGAGGACTGCTTCGCGTTTATGCATAATCTGCTCTTTTTGATCTTTAAGTTCTTCCGCGAGCATTGCAGCATTTCGAACAGCCTTTTTAGCCGCTTCTTCTGCAAGTGCAGCCATCTGTTTATGCTGGTCGCTTAAGTGTTCGACACTGACACGTTCAAGGCGCATTTTATCAATGTATTCACGCTGTTGCTGAATAAAGGTTTTATTGTCTGAAAGACTTAATTCAATCTGCTTTAAATCTTTAGACTGTGCCGTCAGGCTGTTTGTATCATCTTCAATCATTTGTGCAAGTGTTTCAATGCGTCTGCGTCTCCCAAGAATATTGGTCATCTTGGATTTAAAAGCACCGCCTGTAATCGTCCCGCCGGGAATTAAAACATCACCCAGCAATGTAATAATCTTGTATTTAATATTATGGATGCGCATTAGTTGGCGTGCCGTTTCAAAATCTTCAACGATCATGATCCGGCCTAACAAATAATCGATCAGTTCCGAATAGCGCTCTGGATAATCAATCAGTTCTGATGCGACGCCAATAAATCCCTTATGCGATTTAGCCTCTTTGACAACATCCTTTTGTTGACCATTGCCGCGCAGTTGATTAAGCGGCAGAAACGTTACACGGCCAAGCTGATTTTTCCTCAGGAATTCAATTGCCGTCTTTGCATCACCATCTGTTTCACAGACAATATGCTGAATCGATCTGCCGAGTGCGACTTCAACGGCTGTTTCATATGTTTTGGGAACGTTAATTACAGAAGCCACAATACCGTGAATCCCACTTTGATCAGGCAAACTCGTCAATATTTCCTTAACGCCTTTATCATAGCCGTCATATTCCGCTTCTAGCGTTTCCAGTAGTTTTAGTTCTGTTTCAGATTCATTCAGACGTTTTGAAAGCTTGTCAATCTGCTTATACATTTTTTCGCGCTCATGCACAAAATGGCCATCCAGTCGAATTGCCTCTGACAGTTTGCCCTGTGCCTCATCGAGCATGGTATCCATGTTCGCCAGTTTTTGCGCCGTCTCCGCCGCATCCTGTTCATTTTTTTGGAGTGCAGATTCATGCTGTTCGATCTGAGCATTGAGCTCTGCAATTTTTTTCGACAAGTCTTCATTGGCACGCTCTAAATTTTCTGCTTCGCGCTTCATGACTTCAATTTCATTAAGCTTTTGGTATATGGTCTGCAAGTCTGTTTCGTTGTTTTGCTTCATGCGACTGATTTGCATCAAACACTGTTCCAAAGCGCGTTCGTCATCAATAAGCGATTCTTTGGCACCGTCAATCTTGTCGGTTTCTGTTGAAACTTCCCGATCAACGGCAGCAACTGCTTCGTCTATTTCTGCAATTTGTGCATCAATATCTGCAATTTCTTCATGAATGCGTTTAACATTTGTTTCGACGTTTTGAATTTTTTCTTCTATTAAAGAGCGCTCGCCTTTCGTCTGAGAACGCTCGTTATTTTTTTCGTGATACTGTGTTTCCAGCAGTCGTATATCGCGATTAATCGCAAAGAGCTGCTCGTCATTCGATTCGTACTCAGTCTTTAAACGCTCGTAATCCGCTTCCTGTACTTCTTTCGAATCCTGCTGCGCCTGCAGCGCATTCAGCACTTCCACTAGGGCATTCTCACAAGTTGTATAACGCTTTGAAAAATCGTAGAGCTCAATCTGCCGAAGCTGTTCAGATAAATCCAAATACCGCATGGCACGCTCACTTTCGACGCGAAGCGGTTCAACACGGTCTTCAATCTCGGCAATAATATCTTCAATACGCGATAAGTTATCATGTGTGTTAACGAGTTTTTTGGAAGCTTCTACTTTTCTGACTTTATACTTTAAGATCCCGGCAGCTTCTTCAAACAGCAAACGCCGCTCATCTCGGCCACCGCTTAAAATCTCATCAATCTTGCCCTGACCGATAATGGAATACCCCTCACGGCCGATGCCCGTATCCATTAAAAGCTCTCGAATATCCTTAAGGCGGCATGCCATGCCGTTGACACTGTACTCACTATCGCCGGAACGGTAAACGCGCCTCACGATTTCCACCTCTTCATAATCGAGTGGAAAAAAGGATTCCCGATTGTCAAAAATCAGCTTAACCTCAGCCATGCCAAGTGGTTTACGGTGTTTTGTCCCGCCAAAAATGACATCTTCCATCTTGCTGCCGCGAAGTGTTTTCACGCGTTGCTCTCCCAGAACCCAGCGTATGGCATCTGTAATATTGCTCTTTCCGCTGCCGTTGGGGCCTACGATACACGTGACGCCCTGCTTAAATTCAACAATGGTCTTATCTGCAAAAGACTTAAAGCCTCTTAATTCAATGCGTTTTAAATACAAGTTTTCACCTCTTCATCATAGAGTCGGTATATTTCAAAAGTGTTGCCATTTGATATCCGCAGCACTGTTTTATCACAATGTTCACAGCGCTCAATATGAATGGCCTTGACGCCGAAGCGTTCTGTCAACTGATTTAAGTTTTGATGCTTATGCCCACGTATGTGCGGTATGAGATCCGGATGAACCGTCACGGTCCACACTGTTTTTACCGTTGACTTTCGCGCTGTTGTGCCAATCGTTTCGTCAAATATTTCGCTTGCTGTTTCGCTTGACGATTCAAAACACTCGCCATTCGTCACCCACTCACTTAAATGCTTTGTCTTTTCTGCAAAACGATAAAAAATGCGACGTACAAGGCGATCCAGCACGAGTTCCTTAAATGCAGGATGGTATGGTCCGGCCATGACGGCACCGTTGAAATCGATAAGATCTGTCGCCTGCAATCCAACGCGGATGACATTTACACCTGCGCGCATCAGCATGGCATATGCCGTTGCCACAATATCAACTGCCGTTTCCAGTTCCGGCGGCTGGTAATATCCGTTTTGATAATCGTTAGCAAGATCCGTATCTTTCAATACCAATGTCGGATAAATGCGAACGGTTTTTGGCGCCAGCCGAATGGTTTCCCTTACAGAAAAAAGGAACCGTTCTCGGCTGTCATTCGGCAATCCAAACATCAGCTGGATACCAAAGTCAATACCATTTTCCTTAAGCATTCCAATTGAACGATAGATTGCATTTGCATTATGCCCTCTATTGGATGCCTTTAGTACATCGTCTGAAAACGACTGAACACCAAGTTCTACAAGATCAACATGATAAGCTTTTAACCTATTTAGAACGATTTCATCTATATAATCCGGCCGTGTCGACAATCGGATATGCTGAATAATCCCCATTTTTTTATAAGATGCCGCCAGTGATAAGTATTGCACTTGCATTGCACTGTCAAGGCCTGTAAAACTCCCGCCGTAAAATGCAATGCCAACGGTCTCCGCCGATCCAGAGGCAATGTAGTCATCTACTTGTCTTTTGATCGCTTCAACTGTCGGCACTTCTGAATGACCGCTTATATGTCTTTGGTTACAAAAAACACAGGCATTCCCGCAGCCCATATGGGCGATAAATACGGGAATGATCATCATAGCCTTCATTTATTCGCCTCGTCCTGAAGAAATTTCAGCCCCTCTTTTGCAGCTGCCTGCTCTGACTCCTTCTTGCTGCGGCCCTTGCCGACACCGATGATTTCATCATTTAGTTTAACATGCGTATAAAATTCCTTTGAATGATCGGGGCCCTCTTCTTTAAAAATTTCATATTTAATGCGGTTGCCCTTTTTAATCTGAATCACTTCTTGAAGCCGTGTCTTATAATCAATAAACAGTTTTCCCTCAATGGCATCAATGATGATGCTGTCCATGTGCGTCAATACAAATTTTCTAACGGCATCAATATCGCCATCGAGATACATGGCTGCAATTAATGCTTCAAAAGCATCGGACAAAATGCTTGTACGCTCGCGGCCGCCCGTCATTTCTTCACCGCGTCCAAAAAACATATAATGGCCGATTCCCAGTTTGACAGCTGCTTCGCCAAGAGACGATTCACAGACAATACGCGCCCTTACCTTCGTCAATTGACCCTCTGCCAGATTGGGGAAATGACTGTACAGATATTCGCTTACAACCAGCCCCAGTACGGAATCGCCCAAAAATTCAAGGCGTTCGTTATTTTTAATCTTGTCTTTCTTATTTTCATTGGCATATGACGAATGCGTCAATGCCCTTCTTAAATAATCGATATCGTTGAACCGATATCCCAGCTTTTCCTGAAAGTCCCTCAATGATTGAGACATCATAACCACCTTTCTTTCGAAAGGACATTTAAATATACTATTCACGATAATACATTTAAATAACCTTTATACAATCAGCATCAATAGCTTCATTTTGTTTATCAGCCACACAAGCAATATATTGTGCATGACACACACTTCTATTTTATAGTTTTGATCATTAAATTACAATGCCAATTTTATATTCGCCGAGATGCTTTTTTGCAAATAAAAAGCGCCCAAAGCCATCGTTCACCGGGCGCAAAAGTTTATGATGAAACGCGTTTTTTAATACGCCTCATCTTTGCTTCTTTACTGCTTCTTTACTGCTTCTTTACTGCTTCTTTACTGCTTTTTTATGCTTCTTTGTTAATGATTTATTGCTTTCTTATGCTTCTTCATCGTCAGTTTCGGTTTCCATAACTGGCGCGAGTTTTGCGATCTTCATTTTAATTTCATCGACAAGTGCCGTTTCAACGCCAATCTTTGCATACTTGATCGCATTGCGAAACGCTTTGGCATTCGATGAACCGTGTGCTTTAACCACCAAACCATTTACACCGAGCAGGGGGGCACCGCCATATTCCGTGTAATCTATTTGCTTTTTGAAGGCACTGAGATTTTTCTTAATGAGCACGCCGCCTATTTTGCCCTTTGTACTGCTGACAATGGCATTTTTAATGCCGTCAATCAGCGTTCCCGCTACGCCTTCTGTCAATTTTAGAATAATATTGCCTGTAAAGCCATCCGCTACAATGACATCCACTTTTCCCGAAGGAATGTCGCGGCCTTCAACATTGCCGACAAAATTCAGATCCGATTCTTTTAACAGTGCGTGTGTTTCTATGTAGAGCTGTGTTCCCTTGGTCTCTTCAGCACCAATGTTCGCCAGTGCTACTTTGGGTTTTGAAAGTTTTAACACGCGTTCCGCATAGATACTGCCCATATATGCGAACTCAATGAGATTGCGCGGTTTGCACTCAGCATTTGCACCTGCATCAACGAGAACCGACGCCTTGCCCATCGTTGGGTAGATAGTGCACAGCGCAGGACGATTAATGCCTTTGATGCGACCCACTTTAAACAGACCGCCTGCAAGAAGGGCACCCGTGTTGCCTGCTGAGACAAATGCATCAATATCGCCTTTTCTCAATGCTTTGAGTCCTACAACCATACTGGAATCACTTTTTGTTTTAATCGCTTTAACCGGCTTGTCGTCATTTGTAATCACCTCAGTTGTGTGAACAACCTCGATACGATCTGTATTAAATTTATATTTTGCAAGCTCCGATACGATTTTTTGCTCATCTCCATAGAGGACGATGTCGCCTTCAAAGTCATCAAGCGCTTCGATGGCACCTTTAACGGTCTCAACAGGGGCGTGGTCACCACCCATTGCATCAAAACCAATTTTCATCACTTCACCTCATTTTGAAAAAAAGGCAATAGTCAACGACCATTGCCTTTTGTTATTATAGAAGAACCTTACAAATGCATCTGGACGATATCCAAAGCATTTCAAACGTTATACGCGATAGCGATGTCGACACTATTTCGCGTCTCTGCTATGATAGTAACCGCACTCTGCACACTCTCTGTGTGGAACGGTTGCAGCTTTACATTTAGGACATTCAACAATCGTTGGCGCTGTCATCTTGATGTTGCTTGCTCTTCTCTTATCTCTTCTTGCCTTAGAAATTTTACGCTTAGGTACTGCCATCTTAACACCTCCTTAATGACCGAATAAATTCTTAAGTGCTTCCAATCTGGGGTCGATCCGCTCATCTTCACAACCACAGATACCATTGTTAAGATTCTTGCCGCATTTTGGACACAGCCCCGCACAATCTTCACTACAAAGTATTTGAAGCGGTTTATTGAGAAGAATTTCTTCTTCCAGTACGGGCATGAGATCCACTTGATGATTGATGACGATGACACTGTCATCCTCTGTTTCATCAACGGTCAGCTCGCGTTCCGCGATGCGGTTGAAATTCAAATTAACTTCGGTTAAGCATCTATCACATGCAAAAGTCATATTGCCGTCATATGCAAACGACAGCATCAATCCTTTATCGACCTTCTTAACGGTCCCTTGAATGTTGAATTCAGAAGCTTTGACCGCATTTACTTCGCTTAAGAAGCGATCGTCAAGCGATAGCCTCAACTGAAAGTCAAGTTGACTCTGCAGCCCTGTAATAACCTTAGAAAGCTCAAGGTACATTTTATCACCTCTTCAATGCAACATTAACATTATAATGATTACCAAGAGGTTTGTCAAGTGAAACTACTTAACTAATTCAACAGTATCTCTTGCAATCATTAGCTCTTCATTTGTTGGAATAACCATAATTTTGACTTTTGAATCATCTGTATTGATGAATGTTTCTTTGCCTCTGACATTGTTTTTCTCTGCATCGAGTACAACACCCATGAATTCAAGGTTTTTACAAATTGTCGCACGGCTTGAAATACTGTTCTCACCTAAACCTGCTGTAAAGACGATCCCATCGACGCCGCCGAGAACTGCTGCATAAGATGCAATGTATTTACGTACGTTGTCATGATAGACATCCAGCGCAAGCGCTGCTCTTTCATTGCCTTCTTTTGCAGCATTTTCAATATCTCTAAAGTCGCTGCTGACACCTGAGATGCCAAGAACGCCTGATTTTTTATTCATGATATCATTCATTTCATCAATGGTTTTGCCTTCTTTTGCCATGATGTACGTGATGATTTGCGGGTCAATATCGCCGCATCTCGTACCCATAACCAAACCTTCAAGCGGTGTAAAGCCCATTGATGTATCCACTGATTTACCACCGTCAACCGCTGCAAGTGAAGCGCCGTTGCCCAAGTGGCAAGTGATAATTTTCGTATCTTCAATTTTTTTGCCGAGCATTGCTGCTGCTCTTTGTGAAACATATTTATGGCTCGTTCCGTGGAAACCATATCTTCTCACGTGATCTTTTTCATAATATTCATAAGGCAACGCGTAAACGTAAGCGCTTTGTGGCATCGTTTGGTGGAACGCCGTATCGAATACACCGACATTTTGAGCATGCGGTAAAAGTTCCTGCATCGCTTTTACACCAATGATATTTGGCGGATTGTGAAGCGGTGCAAGTTCAATACATTCTTCCAGTGCAGCCATGACGCTGTCGTCAATGATAACTGAACCGCTGTATTTTTCGCCTGCATGGACGACGCGGTGACCAACCGCATTGATTTCATCAAGCGTTTTAATAGCGCCTTTTGCATCATCTTGCAAAGCGTCGAGAACGTGACCTAATGCTTCTTTGTGATTTGCCATCGGCACTTGGATGACAAGTTCTTCTTTACCTTCAACTTCTTGCTTAAGTTTTGAACCATCAATACCGATTCTTTCAACTAAGCCTTTTGCTAATACGCTTTCATCGCTCATATCAAAAAGCTGATATTTTAGCGACGAACTACCACAGTTAATGACTAAAACGTTCATTTGTTACCCTCCTCTATTTATCAAAAGATCCCGCGATCTCGTGATGTTGCATATGAAACAGTCGTGATGTTGATATTCCACGTTCATATATATTATAATGTAAATAAATGAATTTTCAAGGGTTATGGGAGGAGAATACGTGAAAATAATTGGCATCGTCGTGGAATATAATCCGTTCCATAATGGACATTTATACCAAATACAGTTACTTCGTGAGCGTTTCAATCCTGACGGTATTGTCGTCATCATGAGCGGGCATTTTGTTCAGCGCGGTCAGCCTGCTATTTTTGACAAATGGCTGCGAACTGAAATGGCACTTGCCTGTGGGGTCGACCTCGTCCTTGAACTGCCCTTTTACGAAGCGACCTCAAGTGCAGAAGGGTTTGCTGAAGGCGCTGTCAGCGCACTTGCGGCAACAGGCATTGTTACCCATCTTGCATTTGGTACAGAATGTGATGATCTTAAAGTTCTGACGGAAATCGCACGCATTTATGCCGAAGAACCGCCGCATTTTAAAGCTCGGCTCATAGAACTTCTGAAATCAGGGCTTCCCTTTGCCACGGCACGTGAAAAAGCGCTCCAAGATACGTTCCCACAATTCGGTGACGAAGCGCTTTCAGCCGTTCGCAAATCCAATGCGATCCTCGCTATTGAATACTTAAAGGCATGTTATCGCCACAAGCTCACTTTAACGCCATTGCCGATTAAGCGAGTTGGCAGTGATTATCATAACCCCGACATTCAAGGCAATTTCGCCAGTGCGACCGCCATTCGATCGCTTATTAAAGCGACGCCATCGCCTTCAAAAGAACAATTGGCGGCTGTTATGCCAGCAGCGGCCGTCGACTGTATGATGGCGCACGGCATCAATCGTCAAATGGACATGGGCGCATTCGAACCTTATATCCGATATCGTCTCGCTTTATCAGACGCCAATACGTTAGCCGGTATTCGCGGTATTAATGAAGGCCTCGAATACAAATTAGCTGCCATTTCAAGGCAATTTACAGATCTCAGCGACTTGATCCGTCAGCTGAAATCAAAACGCTATGCCGAAACAAGACTCAACCGCATCTTAATTAACTTGCTGCTCGATGTCCACCCTTTGTCCGCAGCACCGACCTATCTGCGCGTATTGGGTTTTACGGAAACCGGTCAAACCTGCCTAAGGGAAATGAAATCAAAGGCATCTCGTCCCATTGTGACAACACTCAGCAAGTCCCCGGCAGAAGTCCTCAATGACCCGCATATGAAATTGGATCTGCTCGCCACCGATCTCTACCACATGGCCGCAGGGCAAACCAAAAGCGGCATGGATTTCACCAAGCCGCCAATACAGGTTAAATAGCAATCGATCATCATTATCATTTTAATCAAACCCGCTATTTTAATTTGAATCCTATTATTTTAATTTAAATCCTGCTATTTTAATTTAAATTCTGCTATTTTAATTTAAAACCCTGTGTTTCCAAAAAGTCGCGCATGTGCGGTCTTGGTTCCGAAGCAAACTTATCCGCGACATTGGATGTCCAAGTATCCGTTTTCCGCCCTTTTGTACGCTCAATATAATACGCTTTGATCCGCTGATCATATGCCTCAATCGCTTTAACGTCATCTTCTGTATAATGGTTTTGCTTTAAAACGACATGCATCGGCAAACGTTCTTTAATCGCCGGATCGTGATTTGGGTAGCCAATACACAGGCCAAATACCGGATAGACATCTTCCGGCAATTCAAGCAGCGCTGAAACATCGGCGATGTTATTTCTAAGTCCGCCAATATAGACACCGCCAAGTCCCAGTGCTTCTGCGGCAATCAGTGCATTTTGGGCTGCAAGCGACGCGTCCACTGTTGCAATAATAAAGGTCTCTGTCATGCCCTTCTCATAAAGAATACCATGTCGGTCACAAGCATCATACATCCTTTTTAAATCTGCACAAAAAACTAGAAATTCCGAAGCGGTTTCGACATATTGCTGATCGCCCGAAGCTTTCGCGATCGCCGTTCGCAGTCCGGAATCCGTTACACGGATAATGCTGTATGCCTGAAAAAAACCTGATGTAGAAGCAGCCTGCGCACTTTCGACAATCGCTCTAAGCGCCTCATCTGTTATCGTGCCCGCTTTAAATTTTCGAATAGATTTATGATTTTTTAACAATTTGATCATTTCATTCATCGCTTTGTTTCCTTTCCATATTATCATTTGCATTTCCTTTTTACCCAATCGCCATGTGATTAATGTAAATTTTCTATAAACATCTCAAAATAGCTCAAAGAACGCACTTTTTTTGCTGATCAGTGTCATCATAGCATTTAAAAAGGCAGCGATTGACATACACGGATTGTATGCTAATCGTTGCCTTTTGACATGTACTTCTAAATGACATCCATTTTATTTGTATTCTTCAAGCTCTTCAATGTTCTCTTGAACCGTTTGAAGCACCTTGCTCATATTGTATTCCACTTTTTTCATCACTTCTTCTGCATATTCATACGCGCCGTTTCTGATTTCAGCCGCCTGTGCTTCAGCTTCTGCCACAATTTCCTTTGCGCGTTTTGATGCAAGCCGCGTCACTTCGTGCGCATTGACGAGTTCGCGCGCTTTCATTTCCGCTGCTTGAAGCATTTGCTGTTCACTGTGACGTGCAGTCTCAAGCAGCGCCTGTTCCTCTGCATGTGCACGCTCAACCAAACCGCTTGCCTCAGCCTGAGCTTCTTCCATGATCTGTTGCTGCTGCGCCTTCATCCACCTGACTTGCTGGTATTCATCCGGTAAAAGCATTTGAATATCCTTCATGATGGTAACAAATTCCTGACGATCAATGAGAATTTTACCCGTTAGGGGTACCGTAGGATAGCTTTCCAGTTTATCTTCAAATTCTTCAAGGAGCTCCAGCACCTTTAAATCCAGTGTATTTTTCTGATTGCCTGCCATTATACCCCTCCGATTTTATTGAGAATGGCTCTTTTCACATCCTCTGTTACAAAATCTGTAATATCGCCATTGAGGCTTGCGACTTCTTTCACAATACTGGAACTCAAATACATGTATTCCGTACGCGTCATAATAAACACACTCTCTATTTCTTTGCAAAGCTTTTGATTAACGCTTGCCATTTGAAATTCTGCTTCAAAATCAGAAATAGCGCGAAGTCCCTTAACGATAATGCGAATGTCATGTGCTTTTAAATAATCTATTAAAAGGCCTGTATGCCTGTCAATTTCAACGTTGTCATACTGAGCTGTCGTCATTTTTAATAATTCAACCCGTTCGTCCGGTGTAAACAGCGGCTTCTTACTCTGGTTATACATAACGGCAACAATGACCTTATCAAATATCTTGCTCGCCCTTTCAATAACATCTAAGTGTCCCTTGGTAACCGGATCAAAGCTTCCCGGATAAACCGCTACTTTCATTTAATCCTCCTATATACACCGACGCCTGTTATGCCGTATCGCTTTTGCGCCAACACTTCCAAGGCATCTGAAACAATCTTCGAATCTACATCCTCTACATGATGTTCAAGCACTATTATACCATTAATCCTCAAAAGTTCATACCTTAGGATTGTTTCTATTGTACTTTTTATCATGCCGTTGTGATAGGGCGGGTCCATAAAGACAATATCAAACGTTTTACCACTCAGCGTCGTCAGTGCTCTTTCCACAGGCATCTGTAAAATCTCTCCCTGCATGGTTAAATGTGTCTTCTCCAAATTGTCCCTTATGCATTTAACCGCCTTTGCACCAGATTCAACAAATGTGACAGATGCGCCGCCACGGCTCAGAAGTTCAATGCCAAGTGCGCCCGAACCCGCAAAGAGATCAAGCCCTTCTGCATCATATAAGTGATGCTGTACCATGCTAAAGATCGCCTCTTTGACGCGATCCGTGGTTGGTCGCGTTGCCATGCCATCAATCGTAATGAGTTTTGTTCCCCTTGCCTTTCCTGATATTACACGCATGTCCTCTCCTTAATCAACGAACGTTCACCGGTTATCACGGCTCTAATCGGCATTTATAAAACCGCTTCTTCATTAAGCGTTTGCCCCAGTGCATCAAAATATTTGACGACCTCTTCATTGCCCATCACATATTCCGACAGCAATGTTTGAATATGCTTTTGCACGACTTCAAGCGTTTTTTGATGTTTCACCAAGTCCGCAACGCGGAGCTCGGGCAATCCATGCTGCTTGAGACCAAACATCTCACCCGGCCCGCGCATCGCCAAATCCATTTCTGCAATTTGAAAACCGTCATTGGTGTTAATCATGGTTTCAATGCGTTTTTTGGCATCCTGAGACATTTTACTGCTCATCATAAAACAATAGGCCTGATCAGCACCTCTGCCAACGCGTCCCCTCAACTGATGAAGCTGTGAAAGGCCAAACCGCTCAGCGTCGACAATTACCATTACCGTCGCATTCGGCACATTGACGCCGACCTCAATCACGGTGGTAGAAACCAATATCTTTAATTCACCGCTTTTAAAACGATGCATGACGTCATCTTTTTCATCTGCTTTCATTCGTCCGTGCACCATGCCAATTGATCGATTTGAAAACCGGACAGCCAATTCTTCGTAAAGTGCTTCTACTGACGTGAGATCGAGTTGTTCATTGGTTTCAACAAGCGGGCATACAAAGTATGCCTGACGTCCTTCCTCAATCGAATCATCAATGAAGCCATAAAGTGATTCCTTTTTCTTTTCATTGACAAAGTGAGTCTTGATTGGCTTGCGCCCTACCGGCATTTCCTTTATCTGAGAGACGTGCATATCGCCGTATAAAATCATAGAAAGCGTTCTCGGAATTGGCGTTGCCGACATGACGAGCGTATGGGGGTGCATGCCCTTTTGCGTTGCAAAAAAACGCTGTCTGACGCCAAATCGATGCTGTTCATCGGTTATAACGAGTGATAAATTTTGAAAATCAACATCTTCCTGAATAATGGCCTGTGTGCCGACAATCATTTGAATTTGGCCATTTGCAATGGATTCTTTGATTTCCCTCTTTGTCTTTGCCGTCATATTGGAGGTAAGCAGTACCGATGTGTACGAATCGCCAAAATACTGCTTCAGAGACTGATAATGCTGTTCTGCCAGTACCGTCGTCGGCGCCATCAAGACACTTTGACTGCCGTTGTTGGCAGCAATGCGCATGGCAATCAGCGCCACAATGGTTTTACCAGACCCTACATCCCCCTGAATAAGGCGATTCATCGCATACCCACTGACCAAATCCGTTCGAATAGCCTCTACGGCACTGCGTTGACCTGCCGTGAGTTCAAATGGAAGCTGATTGATAAAATCATCAATATCATGGCTCGACGGCAAGAGATGCGTTTCGTTACTGTGGTAATGCCGTTTTAAGAGCACTAGTTTTAGCTGCAGTGTAAAGAGCTCTTCATAGATAAAGCGATATCTGGCAACTTTTAACCCCTTCTCATCGGTTGGAAAATGCATTTGCCGTATCGCCGTGACGCGGTCAATGACACGCGCCATGTGTTCAACAAATGACGGTAGCGGTCCCGTATGTGTCGAATCAAGTCTCAGCAAAGCACCCTCGTGCAATTTCAGCATGTCAATCTGCGTCAATCCCGCTGTCAGCCGATAAATGGGCTGAATTCGCAAAAACCGTCGATCAGAAGCCTCTGAAAATTCCGGATGCTGCATTTTGAAAAAAATGCCCTGTCGCGTCAGCTTGCCAAAGAAATAATAAGTATTGCCTACAATGAGTTTATTGAAAACATAGCTTGAAAAAAAAACAATCTCACCGTGATACATGTGACTTTGCACTTCGCAGATCACCATTTGGCTGCGCTTAAATTTCATCGCCTTTTTCTTTACGTTCAATACAGTTGCCTCTATGACAACAGGCATTTCGTCGTTGCATTCCGCGATAGTCATCACCCTGCGCCGATCCACATAGCGCATGGGAAAATCCAGCCAGACATCTTCAAGTGTATGCAGTCCCATCTTATGCAGCAATTTGTCTTTTTTTGCACCAATGCCTTGGAATTGTGTGAAGTCCATGTTCAAATCATCCTTTGTAGGCTTTTAGTTCGCACCGTGTGTTAAAGTTCAAATAAAGCTTGCCGAGCCCAAGTGCATCTACCGTTTCGCGTTTTAAAACACATTTGGGCTGGCAGTTTCGGATCAGCGGCTGCATTGCATATTCACACTGTCCGATTAATCGAATCATATCGCCTAACAGGTCGACATGGTAGAAACCGTTAAATGGTTCATAATAGTCCTCTGATTTTTCAGCGACAGCCATTAAAGGCGTGACGCCCGTTTGAATCATTTGTTCAATTGCCGAAACATAGACGTCCACAGCTCGGCGATCATAAACAGCATCACATGCCAGTATGTAGACATAATCACTGGTCGACCGCCTCAGCCCTGTCATAATGCCGGCCATCGGCCCGATGCCCGCGACATCATCTGCAACAATTGACAAATTGTGAAATCGATTGTAATCCATGATCGGTCGATTGCACGACAGCAATATTTGATCGAAAGTTTCGCTGATTGCTTCAAGGTTTCTGTACATCAGCGGCTGTCCGTTCAGTACAATTTTCTGCTTGTCATAGCCCATTCTGCGACTCTGTCCACCTGCGAGGATGAGCGCCGTACCAAATCGCTTCATTTTCTCACCTCACAAGTTCAAGCCTGTCAAAGGGACAGGCCTTTACACAAGCCGTCGTTTGATAATTAGAAGCGTCATCGGTAGCAGTGGCATCTCCCATGCGATTTGCATAGCATGTATCGCATTTTACTGCCAAATGCATCTTTGCAGCATAGGTCATTGCATGAAATGGACACGCTTTGACACATTTGCCGCATCCTGTGCAGCGTTCACGGTCTATCATGACCGTCCCGTCAGCCGTCGTGTAAATAGCTTGGCTGTCACATGCTTTTTCGCAGAGCGCATTCTTACATTGACGGCACCCCTGCCATACAAAACGTTGGTTTTCCTCCTGATATGCAATTGCACAACGGTTGACGCCAACTGTCAGAAAATGCTGTTCTTTGCAGGCGATGACACAAGCCATGCAACCTGTACAGCCTTCACTTATATGTTTAATTCTCAATTGCATGCCTCTTCTCAATTTCTATTAAAATACTTTATGCCTACGGGAAGCCTCTTGTGAAGCCTTCACCAACTTCGTATAAATGCCCGTCATATGAAAGTGATCTATTTGACGTATTTGTTTACATCATTGTTTACGTATTTGTTTGTGCATGTATTTACGCATGTATTTACGCACGTGTGCCGCTTCGTCTGATGGCAACGAGATTGGAGTGCTGCGGATTGCCCTTGACAAGCGGTGTCGGTCTCGATGTGGTCAGCACATTCATGGCACCGCGTCTATCTGTCCCTTGAGAATCGGGTCTGTACCAACCACCCTGTGACATGCCGACAACGCCCCTTGCAATTCTCTTTGTCACATAGACGGGGACGTTTATACAGCCTCGATCATTGTATACTTCTACCATTTCATTTTCGCCGATCTGCAGCTGCTTGGCATCTTCCGGATGAATCCACAACTGCTGATCTTCAACGCCGTCCAGCCATTCATTGTGATCGTGCGTCGAGTGCGTTCGGCGTTTCGAGTGCCACCCCACCAGCTGAAATGGATATTTTTCCGCCAGAGGATCTTCAGGCCCTTCAAAAGCAGGCGTATATTTGGGAATGGCCGGCACATCGCCGCCGACATCAAGCCTTGGAGAATACAGTTCAATTTTACCTGAAGGTGTTTCAAATGGATGTGCCTCAAACGATTCGATCTGCTCACGGTAAGCGACGACATGCTTAACATTTTGATAAACATATCCGCCTTTACGGCGAAAATCATCAAATGGCGGCAGTTCACTTTCTTTCTCGCGAAGGACATCATAAGCGCGGCGAAGCTGCTCTGTCATATTGGCAGCACCCAATGTAAAAGCGTCTTTTAACCCAAGCCGTTCTGCCACATCACTAAGCCAGTCATATTCAAATCGGCACTCAAACAAGGGATCAATACATTGGTTGACATATAGCAAATAATTGCCGCCGCCCCAAGGCGCCCTTATGTTTTCACCTTCAAACATTGATGTACCCGGCAAAATGATATCTGCAAACCGCGTGCTCGGCGTCATGAATAAATCAGAGCAGACAATAAATTCAACTTTTGTTGGATCTTTCAATAATTTAATTGTCCGATTAATATCGGAATGCTGATTGATTAAGACATTACCCGCCAGGTTGAAGATCATTTTTATGGGGGCTTTTAGCTGTTGCGCGCCCATGACGCCGTCAGAAGCCGCTGTCATATCCTGCGCGCGCTCAATGGCATCCGTCCATAAAAAACACGGAATGGATTCCTTAACCGGATTCTCAACATCCGGCATCATGATCGGCAAATTGTAACGTAGATAAAGGCCGCCGCCGGAAGAACCGCCCGACTTGCCGACATTTCCCGTCAAGCATGCAAGCATATTGCAGCCTCTAACGATTTGTTCGCCGTTCGCATTGCGCTGAGGTCCGTATCCTTGAATCAGCGCTGCCGGTTTCGCTTTAGCATAAGCCATCGCAAGCTGATAGATCATGTCTGCATCCAATCCCGTAATAGCGGAAGCCCAAGCAGGTGTTTTGCGTTGACCGTCATAAACGCCAAACAGGTAATCGCGATAGTTTTCAGCGTTTTCTGCACCTTTTGGCATATGTGATGCATCAAATCCAATGCAGTATCGGTCTAAAAAGGCTTGATCGTGCAGCCCTGCTTCAATCATTGTATAGGCCATGGCGTCAATCAGTGCGCCATCTGTCGTTGGTTTAATCGGCACCCATTCATCGGCAAGGGCAACGGCCGTTTCAGTCATCCGTGGGTCTACCACAATGATTTTTGTGCCCTTTGCCTTTGCCGCCTGCAACATCACCATGGATTCGTGACCAAAAATCGTCGCCGCGGGATTATGCCCCCATAAGATAATGAGTTTAGAGTGCATATAATCATCCGGTGAGTGCCCTGATAATTTATTGCCAAATGTATAAGGCGTTGCCCCGGCTAT
Organism: Clostridiales bacterium; assembly: GCA_030446305.1. Taxonomy (GTDB): domain Bacteria; phylum Bacillota; class Clostridia; order Peptostreptococcales; family Acidaminobacteraceae; genus Fusibacter. The sequence continues at coordinate 19,515 of JASUSA010000046.1, forward strand.
ACAGGCGGTGCTGTACGAATTGTGATAATTCAGACAGCCGCCGTCTAAAATGAGCAGCCGCTTCGCCAACGCATTGCCGCGCATAAGTGCTGAAACACCCGTCGCGTAGTTGACATAGCGCGATTCTGCCCCATACTTTTCTTTTATGGCGGTCATTTTTTCTGCAATCAGCGCAGTCGCTTCATCCCATGTAATGCGTTTATAATTGCCATCACCGCGGTCGCCAACACGCAGCATCGGGTATTTTAACCGCTTGTGGTTAAGAAAACTGTTCCGATAGGCATTGCCTCGAACACAAGCCTTGGTGTGTGTTGCCGAAAGTGCTTCATTAGGCGCAATATTCAATACCTTTCCCAATTGAATATCGACATTAAGGCTACAAGCGCCGCCGCAATTGTTAATACCCGCAACGACAACCGTTTCTTTTTCTGAAGCCGTCGCCTCAGATTGATGATAGACAGTAAACCGCGCAATGCCGTCAAAAGGCACGACAATACCCTTATCAACCCGCTCCGACAGAGCGGATTTGATCTTTAAAACCTGCGGTTCTGCCACTATCTCTTTACACTGCATTGCCAGTTCATCAAAACGAAGCTGTTCATCTATCCGGTGCCGGTCATGTATGACAAACTTTGCCATCAGCGCTGCAATCACAGCATAGAACGCACCGTCTGCCGCTTCAGCCGTTCGCTTGGCAAATGCTTCAGCGAAAATATCAAGGTGCGCTGTTATAAACCTTTTCTGTTCTTCAAGCAAGTCATACAGCAAATCGAAATCAGCTTTTGATGCGGCTGTGATTGCGTCATGTCCCAGCTGTGACATAAAGAGTAATTCAAGGCCAATGTGATCGCACGGTCTATTTTGGTCAAATCGGTAATGATAGCCCGAAGCATGATAGGATTCCAGTACTGAAAGTGTAATGGCGTTCATCAAGGTATCACCTTCGCCAATATAAACAGACGCCCATGGTGGTGCTGCATCTTCAAAAGGTGAATCATATAGTTTTTCAAACAAGTCAGCCTGCTGCTCTGCTTCTTTGGTCGAAGTCGTCATGGTATTCAGCATCGTGTGGATGGCCGCATATGATTTTGGCATATTGTCGACATCGCATAGTGCCTTTAGATAAGGCTGCCCTTGATAGTGATCCGCCCACGCTGCCGTTGGTTTTAATAAAAAGCATTCCGCAAAAAACAGATAGCCAAACTGTCTGCGTTCAAGCCATGTCCTCAAGTTGTCCAGACTTTTGAAATCATGCATTTTGCTTTGTTTCATTGACATTTTTATACTCCTGATTCATTTTATAAAAAAACCAGCTTGAAAAGCTGGTTTTATGGTCTTTATCCATATTACTCAAGTGCTAATACAAAATAATAAATTGGCTGAGCACCTTCATAAACTTCTATTTCCAGCTGCGGGAATTTTGCCTCAATCATCTCCCCAACTTCTTTTGCCATTGCTTCTGAGATGTCACTGCCATAATAAATGGATAAGATTTCAGTCGTTGAATCCATCGTCTTTTCAATTGCTTCCATTAAGACGTCGTCTCTATCTTTGCCAACGCTCTTGATCGTACCATCTGCAACGGCGAGGTAATCATCTTTTTCAATGGCCATGCCGCCAATGGACGTATCGCGAACCGCATAAGTTACTTGTATCGTTTTGACAAACTCAAGGCTTTCTGTCATTTGCGTCATATTGTTTTCCGCTTCGACATCGTGGTCAAATGCAAGCATTGCCGTTATACACTGCGGCATTGTCTTTGTCGGGATGACAAAGACATTCTTCTTTGAAATTGCCTTGGCCTGATTAGCTGCCATGATAATGTTGCTGTTGTTTGGAAAGAGGAAAATCGCTTCGGACGGACACTTTTCAATCTCATTTAAAAAGTCCTCCGTACTCGGATTCATCGTCTGTCCGCCTGTGATAATACCGTGAATGCCAAGGTCTTCAAAAATATTCGAAAAACCATCACCCATTGAAACCGCTATAAAGCCATATTTTTCGTCATGAGGTCTTTCTTCTGCAATTGAAGCTGTATTTTCCGTGTATTCGGCAGAGGGCTCGTCAATAATGCTGTGATGCTGATCCTTCATATTTTCGATTTTGACTTTTTTCAGCTCACCCTGTTTCAGTGCCGCTTCAAGTGCCAAACCCGGATTATTGGTATGGACATGCACCTTGACGAGTTCTTCATCCTGAACAAATACCATGCTGTCGCCAAGCGTCTCAATATATTGTTTCAACGCAGTGCCGTCAATGGCATTGCCTTCGATAATAAATTCAGTACAGTAGGCAAACTGAATGTCTTCTGTTTGCATAACAGCCTGCGCAGGTTTGGCGGCTGCATGTGCCGTCTCTTTTTCAGGAACCTCTTTGTATCCCTTGCCCTGCAAAGCATTGTCAAATCCTTTAAAAATGTATATAAGGCCTTTGCCGCCGGCATCAACCACGCCTGCCTGTTTTAATACCTCAAGGTACTCAGGTGTCTCTTCAAGCGTTTCTTCGCCGCGTTTAATGAGTACTTGTATCAGTTCGTCAATGGGTACTTCTTCAACGGCATATTCCATTGCCTTTTCAGCAATTTTTCGAATAATGGTTAAGATGGTGCCTTCCACGGGTTTGAGCACAGCGCTGTATGCCGTGTCTGCCGCATGTTTAAGCGCATTGCAAAATTGAATGGAATCAAGTGTTTCAAGATCCTTACATCCTTTAGAAAAGCCTCGGAATATCTGTGATAAAATAACGCCGGAATTACCGCGCGCACCCATGAGCGAGCCCCGAGAAACCAATTTTGCCACTTCATCTACCGATTGAAACGAGCCTTTCTTCAGCCCTTCTACTGCTGAGTTCATCGTCAACGACATATTGGTGCCGGTATCGCCATCCGGTACTGGAAAAACATTTAGCGCATCAACGATTTCCTTATGATGATAAAGTTCATAAGTCCCTTGCAGAAACATGCTGGCAAGCATCTCTGCATTAATTGTCATAATTTTCACGTTTCAATTTCCTCCTGTTATTCCTGAACGCGAACGCCTTCAATATTGAGGTTCACCTCTTTGACATCGATTCCGGTCTGGGTTTCAATTTGATACTTCACTTTTTCAATGATGTTCTCAGCCACCACTGATATCCTCGTACCGTATTGAATGATGACATAGAGATCAATTTCCACGCCTTCTTCCACAGGGCGAATTTCCACGCCTTTCGACATATGCTCACCTTTTAGCATTTTTGCAATACCGCTGCGCGCAGATTTATAGGTTAATCCAACGAGTCCGTAGCACTCCATCGCCGCCATTGCCGCAATGGTTGCGAGCACATCGTGTTCAATGTTGATTTCTCCAATTTCATTCATTATCTTTATTGACATAAACGCCTCCTCAAATAATCAGAGCTGATAACGATTCATAAAAATCATTTTACTCTAATTTTATAGTAAACCCCTGTTTTTAGCAAGTTAAACCCGTTTTATTAAGCGTTTGTAATAAAAAAGCCCGCCAATCCGCTATTTTCCACTTGAAAAACCGTATCTTCTCTGATAAAATTAGTTTGTTATGTTAAGAGTTAATCACTCGAAGGAGGTGTCATAAATGGCAAAAGTATGTGATGTATGCGGTAAAGGAAAAATGTCTGGTAACACAGTCAGCCATGCGAATAACCACAATAGAAGATCATGGTCACCAAACCTTAGAAGTGTCAAAGCTTCCGTCAACGGTTCGACGAAACGCATTAAGGTTTGCAGCAGATGCTTAAGATCAGGCAAAGTTGAAAGAGCAATTTAGTTGTCAACTTCATTAAGCGAACGCATATAAATCATATAACATTTGTTATATGATTTTTTATTTGCAAACAAACACGGAATTAATGTACCGATTGCCTCCGCTTTGCGCATTGTCTCCTTTTTTGCGCATTGCTTTCATGTCCTCGCAGCGCCTCATCTCACCGATCCGAAGCCGCTTTCCGCTATCTGTTCAAGAATGCTATTATTTTTTTCATTTCTGTAACATATTGCATTGACCATTTCCTAAACTTACCATATGATTGAAGAAAGAGATTTTTAGGCATTTGCCTTATTAAACGTGGAAAGGAGGCGCAATAATGTTTGCCAAAATATTGCACCCAGGGGTTTCTTTAATCAATCGTTTTAATCTGTTAACCAAGTTTCTCATCACGAGTTTTATCCTGTTTATTCTACTTGGAATCAGCTTGTTTCAATTTTTTTCCGGTAACAGTGCCAGTGTCGAATTCAACGAAAAGGAATACATAGGCGTTGAATATGCGATCCTGTCAAAAAAATTGCTCTATGCAGCTGAAGAGAGCTTTGCAGCTCACCGCCATTTCGATTCAGGCGCAATCAGCAATGCCGATTCAAATGTTGTCAATTATCTAAATGAATTGGAAGCCATTGACAGCAAGTATGCTCAAACACTTGACAATACCGCCTCCGGTGTTCTCGTTTCAGAAAATATAAAGCATTTGCGCTTAATCTTTGACGGTATTCAAAGCGCACCTGATAAATCCGCCGCCTTTAATGATTTTTTCGCGGCGATTCACACACTGCATACCAATATTTCAGACAATTCTAATTTAACGCTTGACCCCGATCTCGATTCCTACTATTTAATGGACATCGTCATGTTTAGAAATCTCTTGCTTGCAGAAAAACTTTATGCGCTTGACGCCATTATCGATCGCGTCAGCAGTACCAACGCGATTGACGATGAGATTAAAAAGTCCGTCATTATCTTGACGACGCAAATCAGTACGCTTGCCGATAACGTCAATGGTGATATGACAACGGCATTTGCATTCAACGATTCAAAAGCAGACCCAATTCTCGCTGCCGTCAAAGGCGATTCGTCATCCTATGCCGAAACATTTGATAAACTGCTGCTGCAGCTGGATGCCGACATCACCGTTTCCAATCTCGAAGCGACGAGATTGACGCTTAAAGATGCAATCGCCCTCAATTCGAGTTTTTTTGACACACTTGCCGATAAACTTTGGCAGCTGTGCTTTATCCGCACAGAGGGCTACCGTGAAAAGGGACACATTGTACTGGTCTCACTTTCACTTGCAATTCCAATCCTCCTCTATATTTATGGCGCTTTTATGGTCTCTATTACAGGCGCAGTTAAAATCATTAACAACGGCCTTGGCAAAATTACCGCCGGTGACCTTAGCTATGAAATTTATCTGAATACCAGAGACGAACTTCAATACATTGTGCAGAACATCAATAAAATGACTTCTGAAGTCAAAGGTGTTATTTCAAAAATCACGGCAACGTCATCCAATACAAAAAATGCTTTTGATACCATGGATAACAGCATCCTCGCATTAGATCAAAGCATTGAAAAGATATCCGACACGCTTGAATCTCTTTCAAGTGTTTCTGAAGAAACAGCTGCCTCTGCGGAAGAGATGAACGCCGTTTCAGAATCGCTTGAAGATACCATCATCAATCTTACCGCCAATACGAAAAAAGGCAACCAAATCGCCACTGATGTTTCAAAAAGTGCCGGTGGCATAGCAGATAATGCCGTCAGTGCCAGAAATAGAGCGGCTCAAGTCCTAGAAGAAGCAAAGAAGGATTTAACCGCTGCGCTCACGGAAGTAAAGGCCGTTGATGAAATCCACGTCTTCGCCGACACGATCATGCAGATCACGGCGCAAACAAATCTGCTGGCATTAAATGCCGCCATTGAAGCAGCACGTGCAGGCGAAAGTGGCAAAGGCTTTGCCGTGGTCGCCGAAGAAATCCGCAAGCTTGCCAACGAATCTCACGAAGCGGTCAATGCCATCCAGCAGCTCACCGGTACAATTACGGGTTCAGTCGATCACTTGCGTTCAGCATCGGAACACATCTATGCCTTCGTTGATAAAGAAGTCATGGCCGATTACGATAATATGGTCGATTTCGGCAATCGTTTCAACAGCAGCGCCGTTGAAATATCGCAAACGACCGCCAGTATCGACAAGGCTGCACAGCAAGTCTCAGAAGCCATCCAAATTCTCACAAAAGCCATTGGTGAAATTGCCATTGCCAATAACGAATCGGCAAAAGAAGTTCAAAGCGCCGTTCAGCAAATAAGTGACATTGCAGATGAATCCAGACGTATTGTCAATGCAACAGATCGCGTCAGTGATGATATGGACGATCTCGTCAGCAACGCCAACCATTTTAATGTGTGTCTTCAATAAAGCATAAATTAGGTTCACACTGATTGGAAGAATCCATTCATGCGGTTTCAGTCCTATTGTTTACAAAAAACACAAATCACAACATCTTTTGATGTGAGATTTGTGTTTTTTTAAGTTATTCATTATCAATTTTTATGATAATAATTATATCTATTTACATATTTTACTTATAGCGTGCGGCATTATAAGATTTGATTAGAACATTACGTAATGTCAAATCCATAATGAAGGCGCTACAAAAATGCTCTCAGAAGCAGAGGAATCCATCAGTGTTATGAAAACCGTAGAAACCGGCCGTAGATGTCAATCACTCATTGAATGCCTTTTGCGCTTTCTTTTTACGATTCATCTTATTGTGGTTAAACAGCGTGTCATAAATAACCGGAATTAAAATCAGTGTCAAAAGTGTTGAAATAATCAATCCGCTCATCAAAGCAATTGACATCGGCATAAACAGCGGTGATTTGCTTGCAACCAGCGGCACGAGTCCCATAATCGTCGTAATGGAACTGAGCATAATCGGTCTAAAGCGCTTTGCCATTGCATCTCTGACAGCAACATCCACCGCACTGCCGCTCTTAACCTCGGCGCTGATAAAATCAAGCAAGACGATCGCATTGTTCACCACGATGCCAAACAAACTTACGATTCCAAAAAGTGCTGTGAATGAAAGCGGCTGCTTAAACAAGTAAAGCCCTATAATCGAACCGATTGATGACAGCGGTATTGAGGCAAAGATGATAAATGGATAGAGGAATGATCTAAACTGCAACAGCAGAATTAAATAGATCAAGAAAAGCGCGAAAACAGCTGATACGCCAATGCTGCCAAAGTTTTTGCTGATGCTCTGCTCCTCACCATCGAAGACATAATGAACATTTTCACTTGGTGACTGCACGATCCTATCACCGATTGCATGCTGAATATCAATCGAACTGTAACCGCCGAGCACATCGGAAGTCACTTGGATTTCAACATCGCCCATATACGTTTTAATGACACTGTTCTTTTCTTTTAATCGAACTGTTGCAACTTCTTTTAGGGGTATTTTTTTGTCTGTAAACGATGACTTGATATAGATGTTTTCCAGTTCATCCAGACTTTCAATGCCGCCATCTACCATGATATTATACGTATCATCTGTCATTCTGAGCTCAGTTGCCTCGCGTCCTCTCAGTGCAATACTCACTTCGTTTTGAATATCATACTTCGTCAAGCCATAATAGCCAGCCTTGACATCGTCTACCTCAACATAATAGCCATACGACTTGTCTTTGAGATTGCTTTCGACATTTGTCGTCCCCGGGATGCTGTTAAAGATTTCAACGAGCTCATTGCTCACATGCCTAAGTTCATCAATACTGCTGCCGGTTACCCTGAGTTTCACAGGCGATCCGATTGGCTCCGCCTGTTCCAGTTCTTTCACGAGTACCTTGCCGCCTGATATACGGCTGTCCATCTCTTTTTGAAGCGTTGCAACAAATGCCTTATTGCTTACAAACGCTTTATTTGTCGTATCCAGTTTCACAATGATCTGTGAAAAATCTGTTGATGCTGCATTGACAGGCAGCGTGTAATAAAATTTTGGAAACGATTCGCCAATGGCCGCACTGTACGATACCACCAGCGGCTGTTCTGCAATAACCGCCTCAACATGTTCAACGAGCTTTTCCGTATCTTCTATTGACGTGTTCACATCATTTGTGACATTAATATAGACTAGATCTGATTCGGCAGAAGGGAAAAACTGAAGCCCAAGCGTTGATGCCAGCCTGACCCCTCCCGCAACAGCAACAATGACAATGACCAATATCACCAGTTTATGTCCCAGTGCATACTTTAAAATACTTTCAAAAATATGACGCACTCTAAATTTTGACTGTGTTTCTTTTGATTTCTTGAAAAAGATATAGCCCAGCGTTGGCGTGACAAAAATTGCAACCAGATATGAAGCAGACAGTGCCACCATAACAATAATCGGCAAGCTTTTTACAAACTCGCCCGCTGTTGAATCGAGCATCATCAGCGGCAGGAAAACCGCGACTGTCGTCAGCGTCGATGTCAATACGGGAATGGCTACTTCCTTAACGCCGTTGATACAGGCCTCTAATTTTGGTTCATCATCATCAATATGTGCCTGAATGGAATCCGAGACGACGATGGCATTGTCCACCAGCATCCCAAGCGCTATAATAAGTGCCGCAATGGATATTTGATGAATATCTATGTCGAACAGCGTCATGGACGTAAACGTTATCATTACAGACAGCGGAATGGCAAAGGAAACCACCAGCGCATTTCGAAGCCCCATCCCGATAAAGACGACGACGATTACAAATAAAATACCTTGGAGCAAACTCATCATAAAGCTGCTGACGCGGTTGTGAACATCCTGTGGCTGAAACATGATCTCATCAAAACTGACAGCTGACGGCAGTGATGCCTGATAGTCGTCAATAAGCGCTTTCACTTCTTCTCCAATGGTTACAACATTTAAATCCTGCTTGAAATAACCAGCCAGAATAATGGCATTATCGCCATTCTGCTTGTACATAACAGCATCGTCATCCAATGCAAGTGCCACTGTCGCAATATCTTTCAGCCTTACGACAGCACCTGTTTCTTCACTAACGGCAACGATGACATTCCCCACTTCATCCACATCTTCAAAGCTGCCTTTTGTGGTCACACTGATCTTATTGAGCATTCCGTCTAGTTTGCCGGACGGAATATCAATATTCTGTGCTTTCAGCAAATTGATTACGTCACTGTATGAAATATTGTATTGGTTGATATCTTCAGGTTTCAAAGTAATTTTAAGATTGTAGTCACGTTTGCCAACCAAGTCAACACGTGAAATACCGTCTACTTTTGAAAGTATATCTCGAAGTTCTTCACCAAATTGACCCAAGGTATCATAATCGAATTCATCGGAAGAAATACTAATGAGCATACCCGCCGTTTCCATGAGGTCGCTGTCTATGGTAATCTTGTCACAGGCATCTGGGAGATCCACTTGAATATCTTCCATTTTTGTACGCAGCGTGGCAATCCCTTCATCCATATTGGCATTGAACTCGAAATAGACAACCGTTACCGAAGCGTTTTCCATCGCCGTTGAATTGTACTCTTCAACACTTGGGATCTCTTTAATTTCATCTTCAATGACACTGGTAACACGACTCATTACTTCATCTGGTGAAGCGCCGGGATATTGACATGTGACAATGACCACCGGCGCACTGACATCAGGCGATTCCTGCCTTGGAATAAGGCCAAAATTATAAATGCCATAGATGAACAACAGTGCGATAATAAAAATGAGAATACGTCGGTTGTTAATCACACCACCTAAAAGCTTGTTCATTTTGCCTCCTCATTCAGCACATTAACATCGTCGCCATCATTAAGTCGGTTGAAACCCTTGACCACAAGTTGATCGCCATCTTGAAGATCCGAAACAATCAACTCATTTTCAATACGCTTTATGATTGAAATATCCTGCTTGACGGCAATGCCATCACGAATGATGTAAACATAGTCTGTATCACCTTTGATAACGGCTTCAAGCGGAATTTTAATCCCCTTATATGAGCCAATGATAAAGGTGCCCTCACCGACGCTGCCCAGCGGTACTTCGCCGTCAATGGAAACCTCAATTTCATATGTGTGTGTTGAAGCATCCGGGGTATTGCCAATTGCCGTTACTTCACCTTCATATGTTTCCGATGTAAACGACATCATAACCGGTTGTCCGATGCTGAGATACTGCAAATCTCTTTGTGCAACGCTGGTCTTAAACACAGAATCCTCGCTTCGAACGACAATCACTGGATAGCCAGCGGGAACAGCTTCGTTCGTTTCATAAAGCGTCTCGACGACGACGCCTTCAACATCGGCTGTCATCTTGAGCTCATTTATGGATTTTGATAGCGCATCCAAATT
>JASUSA010000047.1 GCA_030446305.1 Clostridiales bacterium
ATCTCTGCAATGGCAAAGCCAAGAACCTATCGCAATCGCGCCCGTAAGGATTATCTTTCAATCGAAAAGCAGCGCAAGAAACGAAGTAAAGCTATTCGAAAAGCGATCCGAAAACAACTTGGTTATGTCAAACGGGATCTGGAACATGTAGAGACTTATCTTGAAGATCCTTCGAGAGCTGAGCTTCTCACGAGACGCCAGCAGAGGGAATTGCAGGTCATACGAAAACTATACGAGCAGCAGCGCTACATGTATGAGTCGAGAACGCATTCTGTAGACAACCGGATCGTTAGCATCTCACAGCCTTACATCAGACCTATTGTCAGAGGTAAAGCGGGTTCAGACGTTGAGTTTGGATGCAAGGTCATGACAAGTGTTGTAAATGGGTATACCTTCATTGAGAAGTTGGATTTTGACAGTTTTAACGAAGGTGTCCTGATGCAGGAAGCGGTCGAACGTTACTTTAAACGTTTTGGATGCTATCCTGAGGCCGTACTCGCAGATTCAATTTTTCGTAACCGTGAAAACCTGGCGTGGCTTAAACTCAGAGGCATCCGAATCAGCGGTCCAAAGCTAGGTCGAAAGCCCAAGGTAGTTGATCCTGAGGCTAAGAGAATCGAACGCGCTGATAACGGTGAACGAAATGCAATTGAAGGCACCTACGGTATTGGCAAGCGAAAATTTGGGCTCGATCTAATAAAATCCAAACTTGAAGACACTGCGAAAAGTGTTATCATACTGCAGTTTCTGGTAATGAACTTGGATCGGAAGCTAAGGTCCTTTTTGTTTCAATTTTGGATTCAATTAATTTTTGCATTACGAATCAAAAATCTGGCTGCTGTAATTGGATTCTGATCCGTTCAGCAAGCCCTAATTAGATATTAAGAGTTTTTCCTTTGTATTTAATAGTTGTATGGTAGCTCCATTTTAACAAAGTTGAGACTCTTCTTCTATTGTTTAAATTTCATTTGATAAGTGAAAAGTAATCAAAAACAGTGCTTCTATGAGGCGCCAAGCGCCGTTTGAATGAACTGGATGAACAATTCAGAGTTATTTTTAGCGGAAAAGAAAGTTCGTGAAAGTTCTAATTTTTAAAGTACAATGTGTATTGGAGGGACTGAATGAAAACATTTTTCGAAAATACAAAACTAACCTATAAAAACTTGAGATATGCGGCAGTCATATCGCTTTTTACGGCTTTACTGATCGCTATTCTCATGATTACCATTTATAGATTTCAATATGGTGAAGTTGAGACTAATTATCATACAGAGATACAAACCGCAGTAAACATTACAGAGGTTTTTGTAAGCCAAAGAATCGATTCTCTCGCAAGCAAGCTAAAAATATTAGCTTCGGCTTCTGAAATTAATGATTTTATTAACAGCCCTCAAGATGGCACTGTGAAATATAACAGTCAGAAAAAAATAATTGAAAATATTGACGATCTAAATGACATTACTCAGATAAGAATAATTGATAGTGAGGGTCAAGAACGCATTAGGATTAATAAAAATAGAGATCAGTTGGAAGTCGTTGATGATGGTGAACTGCAGAATAAGTCGAATCGATATTACTTTAAAGATGCCATGGAGATTGGAAATGATCAAATTTACGTATCAGACTTTGATCTGAACATTGAAGGTGATCAGATTGTTGTACCTTATGAGCCTACAATTCGATTTGCGACAAAGCTATTCGATGAAGAGGGCTCTTTATTTGGATTGATGATAATAAATGTTGACGGATACGAATTCTTTAAAACAATTAGTGAGTACGAACTGGTTAATGCGGAATATAAAGAGATTGGCATTATGGATTGCAATAATTACTGGTCGCTAAGCGATACAAATGAAAATGATCTTGATCAGGTTGTATTGACAATGGAGGGTACTGATGAAAGCCCTTTCATTTCGATGGTTGAACGAAATGCGACAGGAGAATTTGTTTTAGATAATAATAATTATTTATATAAAAAATTGCAATTATCGAATGAAACAATGTTTCAAATAGAAGATGGAGAATGCCCTTGGTATATCGTAGGCCATTATAATATGGCACTGCTGGCAAAAGATAAACAGTTTATCTTGCGCAATATTTTGCCGATTTCAGTCATACTATGTATTATTGGCATTTTAATAAGCTATACAATTATGATATTGCTTCAGGTTAAAGCAAACGATAACCTTTTGTTAATGGTTTCTTCATACATATCTGACAGTTCACAGGATGGTATTATTATATTAAATAGTAGAAAAGTTATTGTATATTGCAATCAAGTTTTTGAGGAGATATATTCATACAAAAAAATAGAATTTTAAACAAGAGGATGGAAGATATCTTTGAAGGCCAGTTGAATCTCATGAATACAGTGGATGAAGACAACATATTATGGAATGGAAATGTATGGAATAAAGGGGTATATGGTAATTTGATATGTAAAAACTTAACGATAAAGGTTATTACGAATGCCCAAAATAAGCCGGTATACTATATTGGCATTTATAGCAATCCAGATGCAGCATATATGCCTTTTAATGGTGAGCGATTTGACGATGAAGATGCATTTCTTATTTCAAAACAGGAGATTGAAATAATTTCTGGCAGAATCGAAGAACAATATGGCGATCAAAAGCGTTTTGCAATTATGTCTCTCCAATTTTTGGGTGGGCTTAGAAAGCTTTTTGAGGCAAATCAGCGTATGCATGGAAAATTCTTGACAATCGCTAATAATGGCTTAAAGGAAGATGCTGAACTAAGCATTTTGGCGATACCACGTACAGATATTATTATTCTGGCCATTGATGATAGCCACAATGTGGAAGGTAACTTAACGCCCACAGAAGAAACTGGTATAAAAGATATTGTCAAACGATTGGAATATGTGCTGAAGAGGATTCAAATAACGCTCGGATTAGAACAATTAGAAATCAAATTCAATATTGGCGTAGCGATTTTTGAAAAGCATGGCAGCACAACGAATGAAGTTTTGAAAAATTCATTGGTGGCTCTTGAGGTCCTTACAAAATTTAAAAAAGAAAATATGCTGATATACAACGAGGCTTATTACGATTATATAAGAGAGGACCTTATCATAAGGGAAGGGTTGAGAACCGCATTTGAGAAAAACGAACTCAAGCTTGTCTATCAACCTCAATTTAGCCTTAAAGATGATCAACTTTATGGATTTGAGGCTTTGGTGAGGTGGCATAATGATCAATTAGGGAATGTAACACCGGATCGCTTTATTCCCATTTTAGAAGAAACAGAAGATATCTATCGGCTTGGAATGTATGTCATTGATAGAGCATTAGAAGAATTTAAGAGTCTTCAAAATAACATATCTGGATTGAGACTGTCCATAAATTTATCCTCAAAAGAATTTGCGAATAATGCTGTTTTAGAGTATCTATTCAGACAAAAAACTCATTTCGACGATCTCGGTGTAAAGTTGTGTATCGAAATTACAGAAACGACACTTGTAGAAAATATGGAGCATATTAAAGATAGAATTCAGTGGCTTCAAAATAAAGGGTTTGAAGTAGCCATTGACGACTTTGGCACCGGATATTCATCATTGGGCTATTTAAAGGAAATGTATGCTGATGAACTGAAGATCGATCGCATGTTTATAAGAGATTTTCCGGAAAGAGACGATGGTAAACTGATTAGAGCGGTTATTAGTATGGGGAAAGAAATGAAGCTTTCGCTTGTTGTAGAGGGAATTGAAACAGTTGAACAATACGAGTGGATAAGAAATTCGGGATGTGATTTGTATCAAGGCTACTATGGTGCTAAGCCACTATCGCTTAGCGATATTGAAGCACTGATAAACCAATCAATGCATTAAGAATGGAGGGGTATCGTGAAAAAAGTCATTTATGAGAACTATCATGAATTTTTCAAAATTTCAGTGGTATTGTTTTTAATATTTTGTTTAATCAACAGCGTAGTCGCATTAGCTTTTGAGTATCAGCTTAATGAAAAAGAAAAAGAAAGTATAATCGACAAAGAAGAGATTACAATTGATGCTGAAAAATCGGCGATTCATAATAAGCTTAATAAAATTACATCGGATTTGCTTTATATTTCTGATAACTTGAAGATGCATGATAATGGATTAGATGACTTTTCAGAGATAGAGGATGATTGGGTGGCATTCTCCAACAGGAAAAAAATATACGATCAAATTCGCTATATTGACGAAAACGGATACGAAAAAATTAGGGTTGATTATGACGGTAATACGGCAGTCGTTGTGCCAAAAGATGCATTGCAGGACAAGAGCGATCGGTACTATTTTATTGATACAATTGGGATGAAGAATGATGAAATATATATTTCACCTTTGGATCTCAATGTTGAAGGAAATACTATTGAGATACCTTTAATGCCGATGTTGAGGATTGCAAAGCCATATTTTAATGATGCAGGAACGCTAAAAGGCATCATTATTATCAACTACGCCGCAAATGATGTTCTCAAGCAGGTTGCTAGCATTGCAACATTAAGCAGTGGCAGCATATCGTTGCTAAACAGTGAGGGATATTGGCTTTATAATCATACAGATTCTAATTTAGAATGGAGTTTTATGTTTGAGGAAAGAGAAGATGATAAATTTCCGAACATCTATCCCAAGACATGGGCGACAATTGGAAATTCTAACAGTGGTTTTATTTCAAATGATGAGGGTTTTTTTGTGTATAGTAAAGTAATAAACAGACAGAGCTTTTCAATAGACAATGCAGACTACACTTTGGTTATGGGAGTAACAGACTGGATTTTGGTATGTGTACTTGACAGTCAATCAAAGGACTGTATATTTATGGATTCGCCACTGGCATTGCTCGATAACGTAATTGAGAAATATTTTTATATCTACGTTGTCGCCTTTATCTTTGCGATTTTGATTGCGTTAATATATGTTATGAATAAGAGTGAGAAAGAGCATTATCGATACTTTTCTGAATATGATTCTATGACGGGTGTATACAATCGAAGGGCTGGCTTTGAAAAAATTGGCACGATTTTTGAAAAGCATTCAAAAGATAATTTAAAAAGCAGTCTGTGTTTTACAGATATCAATGGATTGAAGGAAGTTAATGATAATTTAGGACATGAAGCAGGTGATGAGCTTATTCGAAGTGTCGTAAAGGTCATCAAGGATAACATTAGCGAGAAAGATTTTATCGCAAGATTGGGTGGAGATGAATTTCTAATTATTTTTGTCGATTCAGATTTGGATGAGACAGAAATGATTTGGTACAAAATTGTAAGTGAATTTGATAGGATCAATCATCAAGAGGGTAGACGCTATTTGATTAGTGTAAGTCACGGTGTAGAAGAAATTGAGTACAGTGCGAAAAATTATATAGATATAGTTATCAATAAAGCCGATGAAAAGATGTATGAAGAAAAAAGAAAAATTAAAAAGGGACTTAAAATAATTAAAGCCTAAAGTCTATGAGGTAAACAAGAAGTAGGATGAAGGTCAATGCTAGAAAAAGTTTGTTGATTATTTTGTGATATCAAAATATTTACTATTAACACGTAAAGACACTTACCTAAAAATGTTTTGCAGGATGCCATCATACTACTTTGTAACTGAATAACTCTGAGGCAGCATTCCTTGGATAAAGTTATACAGGGCGAAGCCATTCGCAGGTCGGGGTGTATAGAGGTAATGGTTAAAATCGAAGCAGGTGTACCTGTTGAAGTCAAAATCGCAGGCAGTGCTGTGATTGCATTTCAATCGGAGCTGAGCATTTAATAAAGGATCTTCGTTCACTTATATTGTATTGAAATGCTGGCTATTCCTTGCGTTGACATCTTTAAAGGATCGACATACAATAAACGTTTTTGTGTCGATGGCATGCTGATGTCAGGGAATACGGATGACAAAACCTACAACTTTGGCAACCTTAATTGCGTGCATGAACTCAGAAAACGATTTGCTTCAACTGATACATTCTTTTATATCGCAGACAGTGCTGCTTTTACAAAGGCATTTTTGAAGAAGGTTATTGATATGGAGATTCACGTCATCACGCGTATGCTAGGCAACATACTGCTGGTAAAAGCTGCATTCAAAAAGGCACTGGAACAGTTCAACAACCTAGAAACTATTGAAATACCAACAGCCTCAACTCCCTTGGTAAGCGCTTATTCGCTTGCAAAGAAAATGCAAACTGTGAAATAGAGAGCCTTAACCACAAATCATTATCGAAACTGAAATATCATGACACCTCATTGACAATTGAACCTATTCAAACGCGTCGACGCGGCAGACCCAGCAAAGATACAAAAAGGAGTATCAGACATAAAGCGCTGTTGAAAGAAAGTTTTAATTCTTGAAATCACCTCAGTTTGTCAATGCTATCTATCTTGCTTCATCACGCCGCTTCGAAGCATTGGCCTATATGATGCTGATCTTGATGTTGATGCTCAGTGTGGCTGATTTTGTTGTGCGCCGCGGGTTGAAACAGGATAAGAAACATATCATTGGGCCAGGTAAAGTCAGAATGACGCGTCCTTCTTTGATGGCGATTTATCAGGTATTCTACTCTGTTGTAACATCGGCGGTGACAATCAATGGTGTCATGCATCGTGGTTTGAACAGGACTTTTGTATTCGTCAATAAAATGACAAGAACCGATAAAAAAGCTAATGTCAAATAAAGCTGTCAAGCAATATAGAGCATGGTTCAGAAGTCTTTTATTTAGAATGGTCAGCGAGGCATTCGCCCATCATAATGCCCATGGCGCTTGCCATCATTAGCCCTCTAGTCCAGCCGCTGGCATCACCCAGAGCATACAGGCCGCTTACACTCGTTTCGAATTGCTCTGTTAGTGTCAGCTTATTTGAATAAAATTTGATTTCCGGTCCGTATAAAAGTGTTTCGCCGGAGGCAAATCCTGGGACGACTTTATCGAGTGCTTCAATAAAATTGAGAATATTAGTCATCGTGCGGTACGGCATCGCTGATGTCAGATCGCCAGCGATGGCATCTTTTAACGTTGGCACGACATTGGAGCGTTCCAGTTCTTTTTGCCATGTCCTTTTGCCGTTGAGGATGTCTTCATAACGCTGAACGATAATCTGTCCGTCGCCGAGCATATTCATGAGGTGTGATACCATCTTGCCGTACTTGGTAGGTTCATTAAAGGGTTCCGAAAAATGATGTGAGCTCAGAATGGCAAGGTTTGTGTTGTTCGATTTTTTATCTTTATATGAGTGACCGTTGACAATGGCGATTCCCTCATCATAGTTTTCCTGTGAAACATAGCCGCCTGGATTTTGGCAAAAAGTGCGGACTTTATCTTTATAGGGTTTTGGATAGCCAATAAGTTTTGATTCATATAAGACTTCGTTGATGCTCTCCATGACTTCATTGCGCACTTCAACGCGTACGCCGAGGTCAATATAGCCGGATCGCTGGCTGATATGATGTTTTTTGCACATTTCGAAAAGCCAGTCTGATCCCTTTCGGCCACCGGCAATGACGACTTTGTCTGCTGTATACGCAATTTCAGAATTTTTTTTGAAAGCGTCGGACGTGATAACGCCCTTTATGGTATTATCTTCGATGATAAGATCGTCGACAACTGTATGAAAATGAATGGCAACGCCGTTTTCCACGAGGTAGTTTTGTATCTTCAAATAGATGGCCTGTGCTTTTTCTGTCCCGAGGTGACGAATAGGGCAGTCTACCAGTTTTAGATCGGCGATAATGGCTTTGCGGCGAATCTCTTTTATGGCTTCAGTATCCTCAACGCCTTCTACTTTTTCATCGGCGCCAAATTCAAGATAGATACCGTCAGTATAATCAATATAGCGTTGAACGCGTGAGGCGCCAACGAGTTCAGGGAGGTCGCCGCCGACATCGGTATTCAATGAGAGCTTGCCGTCGGAAAATGCGCCGGCACCTGAAAAACCGGTTGTAATGTGACAATAAGGTTTGCAGTTAACGCAAATACCTGTCTGATCTTTTGGACAATGCCGCTTTTCCATGCGTGCGCCCATTTCCAAAATGCCGATTTTACCTGGATACTGTTTTCTAATCAGCTCAAAAGCCGTAAAAATGCCCGATGGTCCGGCACCTACAATCAGGATATCAAAATGACTCATGTTTAACCTCCGTCAATAAAGGATGCGCCCCATTTATAGTCTAACATTTACGGTGTTAGGTAGAAACTCTTGACCCATATTGCCAAATTATATAAATGAACGATTATTATAAAATTCCATAAAATATTCGACTACAACAAGTATTTTATATGCCAATGCAGAAAAAATCAATGAAAAATCAATGAAATTGATGAAATTTAATGCTAAAGATGGTAGACTAATGCCAGAATAATATTTAATTTTGGAGGTGGCGTCAATTAAAAAATACATGTACATTGCCGTCGGCGGTGCGGCTGGCGCCGTTATCAGAGTTACCGCCAAAGGTATTCCCTTTGCAGCGCCAAGCGGCATTGCCATCTTTAACACACTGCTTGTAAACCTCATTGGCAGTTTTGCACTGGCGCTCTTTTTGGGGCTGGCACTGGAAGTACTCAATTTGGACGCAGAGCTGCGTATGGGAATTGGTACGGGTTTTATGGGTGGTTTAACGACTTTTTCGACACTTTGCAAAGAGAGTAATTTGCTTTTTATGACCATGAATCCTCAGATTGCCTTAAGTTATTTAATCGGTTCCATTGGTTTAGGATTGCTCTGTGCACTGGCGGGAACCACTGTCGCAAGGCGTTGGATCGTTCATCGAGAGGTGAGACGATGAGTCTAATATGGGTGGCAGTCGGCGGTGCATTTGGCAGTATCAGCCGCTTCCAAATGGGAAAAATGATTGCAGAAAAGACCACAGACCGCTTTCCGTTCGGTACGTTTTGTGTGAATATTTTAGGCGCTTTTTTATTGGGGATCGTCAGCAATGCAGATTTTGGCGGCACGGCATATGCACTGTTAGGTGATGGGTTTCTCGGCGCTTTTACGACGTTTTCGACGTTTATGTTTGACGGCTTTAACTTATTTGAAGACAATGAACTGCTCAATGCAGTTGCTTATATACTTTTGACGGTTATTTTAGGTGTTATCAGTTACCATCTGGGTTATTGGATTATGACGCACTAGCGGTCAGAATCACAAACATATGATAAGCGGGAAAGGGGGTCGAGCGGAAATGGATTTTAATGAAAAGTGCAGAATATTAAAAGTGTACATCAGTGAAGATTCAAAATACCAAGGCCATAATTTATACCATGCAATCGTTGAAAAAATGCACGAGATGGATATGGCAGGCGTCACCGTAACGCGCGGGATTGAAGGCTATGGCCAAGGAAAGCGAATTCACAGTGCCAGAGTATTGGAACTCTCATTGAAATTGCCGGTGATCGTTGAAATCATTGATACTGTCAGCAAAATCGAACAGGCGATACCCGTACTTGAAAATATGGTTAACGAAGGCCTGATCTTGACGACAGAAGTTGATGTCATCAAATACGGCAAAGAATCGAAACACGCCGAACCTTAACGAATGTAATGAATCAAGCAATGCGAAAAATGTAAGTGCTGTTTTAAAAGACAATTGTCTTTTTATCGCGAAACCGGATGGAGAAAATAGTACCTTATATTGTCATCCCGATGGATTTAGGATAAACTGTGTATAAACATAAAAAAATTGTAATATTTATATTATTTGCATGGAGGATAATCAATGTATTCGGATAAAATGTACGAACTTGGCAGCAAGAGCTCTGTGATCAGAGAAATTTTTGAATTTGGACTCAAACGCAAAGCGGAAATTGGCGATGAAAACGTTTACGACTTTAGCATTGGCAATCCCAATGTACCTGCACCAGATTGTGTAAAAGAAGCGATTGTTTCACTTTTGGAAAATGAAACGTCAACCTATGTTCACGGCTATACGTCAGCTCAGGGCGATATGAAAGTAAGAGAGGCAATTGCCGCATCGCTGAATGAACGATTTGACACGCAATTCAAGGCGACAAATCTTTATATGACCATGGGTGCAGCCGCTTCAATCAGCCTCTGCATCAAGGCGACCGTCACAGCGGCGACAGATGAATTTATTACCTTTGCGCCATTCTTTACAGAGTATAAAGTCTGGACGGAAGCAGCGGGTGCAAAACTTAAAGTAGTACCGGCAAACTTAGAGACTTTCCAAATTGATTTTGAAAAATTTGAAGCCATGCTGTCACCTCAGACGAAGGGCGTCATTGTCAATTCACCGAACAATCCGTCAGGTGTTGTCTACAGTGAAGCGACAATTGTGAAGCTTTGTGAAATACTTAAAGAAAAATCTGAAGCGTATGGTCACCCGATTTACCTTATTGCCGATGAACCATACAGAGAAATTGTTTATGGAGACCTTGAAGTGCCGTTTTTAACCAAATACTATGACAATACGTTTGTCTGCTATTCTTATAGTAAAACGTTGTCGCTGCCGGGGGAACGTATTGGCTATGTACTCGTACCGGATGCCATGGCTGATTCCAAAAAAATCTATGCCGCAATCTGTGGTGCAGGCCGTGCGCTGGGGTATGTCTGTGCGCCGAGCATGTTTCAGAAAGTTGTCATGAAATGCCTTGGTCAAACTTCCGATATTAGTATTTACGAAAAAAATCGCGATTTGATTTATCAGGGACTGACGGCGCTCGGTTATGACTGCGTGATGCCGCAAGGCGCGTTTTACTTATTTGTAAAAGCGCTGGAGGAAGATGCGAACAAGTTCAGTGAACGTGCACGCGACTACGATCTCCTGATTGTGCCAAGTGATGATTTTGGCGTAAAGGGATACGTTCGCATCTCGTACTGTGTCAGTACAGCACAGATTGAAAAATCTTTGCCTGCATTTGCAAAGCTGGCAGAATCGTATCGTTAATAGGTGCCGGACACTATAAATCTAATCATGACGATTGTTTCTGATGGAAACGATTGAAAATAGCCAAAACAGCATTTGCCGCTTCAACGGTGCAAGTGCTGTTTTTTTGTTGCTAAAAGTATTATGTATACTTTCATGTATACATAGGAAAACACATGACAAAGCAAAAACAAGATGATATAATGTATACAATATAAAAAACAGAAAGGGTGATGATATGAGCGAAGCCCATGTGACGAGAGAAAACTTATCGGACGTCATCGCTGAACAGCTCAAAACAGCAATTTTAAAAGGTGAGTTAACACCGGGAACGCGATTAAAGCAGCAAGAGCTGGCAAAAGCCTTTACCACGAGTCTTATTCCAGTTAGGGAAGCGCTTCGAACACTTGAACGGGAAGGCTTGGTAACACTTTCTGCAAATCGAGGGGCAGAGGTTCGTGCTATTTCAGCTGATGAGGTCAGACAAATATTTGAAATCCGTAAAATCATTGAAACCGGTGCATTAGAACTGGCAATGTCTAAACATGATGAAGCCTGTTTTAGTCTAGCGGCAGAGATCTTGGATGAGATGGATATTATGTCAGACGTCGCGAAGCTCAGCGATTTAAATAAAGAGTTTCATGAATGTCTTTATGGTGCCTGTGGCAACTTAAGGCTTTTAGAACTGATTGATACGAATTTTCAGAATATTGACCGATATATGCGCCTCTATCTCGTTGATACAGAGAATAATGTTTACTCTCAAGTTATTCACCGCGAAATCTTAGAGGCCGTACAGAAGCAGGATTTTGATGCGGCAAAGGCATTGATGGCAACGCATATGGAGACTGCAATGACAGCTTTGATTGAACAGATTAACTTAAAAGGAGGCATCCAATCATGATGACAGAACGCATTCAGCGCGCAAAGGACGCTTATATCGACACGAAACCGTCGATATGCTATGAGCGGGCAGCAATTTGGACAGAATCACACAAGGCGACAGAGGGCGAATCCTATCAAATCAGACGCGCCAAAGCATTTAAAGCCGTTTGCGAGACACTGCCCGTCCGTGTTTTCGATGGCGAACTCATTGTTGGTGCTATTGGCGAGGCAAGAAGATCCGGTATTTTAACCCCTGAGTTTTCTTGGCAGTGGGTTGACAAGGAAATGGATACGTTTAAAACGCGCAAACAAGATCCTTATGAAATCAGAGAAGATCAAAAGGCATTTATCAGAAGTGAAATTTTCCCTTACTGGAAAGGCAAATCACTGGAAGAAGCTTATCTCAGTCGATTGCCGGAAGAGACAAAACACATCTTGATTGATACGGGCATTATCGACAATGATTCAAAATGGCGTCAAGCCGTTGGTGAAGTGACACCTGACTATCAGGATGTCCTCTTTCCGCAGGGCTATCGCGGTATTATCCAATCGGCAAAAGATCATTTAAAAACGTTATCGCCAAGTGATCCGGAGGCGATTGAATCCAGAACATTTTATGAATCGGTTATCCTCGTATCTGAAGGGATTGTGACATTGGCTAACCGATATGCAGATGCTTTGGAACAAATGAGTACGACGACAGCAGATGCTGTTCGAAAAGCAGAATTAATTGAATCAGCGAGAATTTGCCGAAAAGTTCCTGAAAATCCGCCGGAGACATTTTATGAAGCCATTCAGTTTGTTTGGTTTGTGCAGTTAGGCGGCGTGCTATCTGAAAACCCATTGGCGCTTAATTTAGGGCGATTCGATCAGTTTATGTATCCTTATTATGAAGCGGATTTAAAGGCAGGACGCATTACACCGGATTTCGCACAAGAACTCGTTGATTCACTTTGGCTTAAACTTTCAGAATGGGTTTGGACGATTTCAGCCAATACAGCCGATTTCTTTGCCGGTTACAATCAATTCCAAAACTTGACGGTAGGTGGGAGAAAGCGTGACGGCAGTGATGGTTCCAATGCCATATCCTTTATGTGTCTTGAAGCGACAAAGCGCGTTAAAACGCATCAACCGGGATTATCGGTACGCATCCATCCACTCAGTTCAGAAGATTTTGTCAACGCCGTGCTCGACCTCGTTAAAGAAGGCACTGGTTTTCCGGCAATTCACAGCGATGTGACAGGTGGTCAAATGCTACTAAGAGCTGGTTATGACCCAGAAGATGCAAGAGACTGGAGCAATTGCGGCTGTGTTGTACCGCATTTTAGAAAAACCGGACAGTGGACGGCGGCTGTCAATGTCAATTTTGGCGCAGCACTTGAATATGCATTAAATGAAGGCAAAAGCCGTTTAACGGACATTAAGTACGGACTGGATGCGATTCCGATGTCAGATTATACATCCTACGAGGCTGTCAAAGAAGCGTTCAAGGATCAGCTTGGCTATTTAATAGAGCAATCTGTTGTCGGCACCATTGCAGCACAAAAGCTGCATGCTGAAATGGTGCCAAGACCCTTCCTTTCAACTTGTATTGACGGTTGTATGACAAAGGGAAAAGACCTCAGTAAAGGTGGCGCTAAATACAATATAGGACCAGTCCTAACGGGGATTGGTATCGGCGTTGTCGCAAATGCGCTGGCTGTTATCAAAAAACTCGTCTTTGAAGAACAAGTAACGGATATGGCGACACTTTGCAAGGCGCTTGATGCCAACTGGGAAGGTTATGATCAATTGAGAGAGCAGGCAATTGCCGTGCCGAAATACGGCAATGACATTGCGTATGTCGATGATATCGCCATTGAACTTTCAAACTTCTACTTCCAGGAAACAACGTGTTACCGTGATATTTTTGGATCAACTTTTAACTCTGCCTTCATGGGTATTTCCAATTATATCCCTGCAGGCAAGATTGTCGGTGCGACGCCGTGTGGGCGTAAAGCGACGATGCCGCTTTCGGAAGGTGTTTCGCCATATGTGGGCAGTGATACTTCAACACCGCTGGCAGCAATGAAATCAGCGGCAAAACTCAATCACGATGTTCATACCGGCGGTACGCTGCTCAATTTAAGAATTGCAAAATCGGTACTGGATACGCCAAAGCACAGAGCGCAGTTTGGTGCAATTCTTCAAAGTTTCTTTGCAATGGGTGCCTTCCACGTGCAGTTCAATGTCGTCAAGACAGAAGTGCTTCGTGCGGCGCAGAAAGATCCAAGTGCCTATAAAGACCTGCTCGTTCGCGTTGCAGGTTACAGTACACAATTTGTCAACCTTTCTACTGAAGTGCAGGAGGCAATCATTGCCAGAAATGAACACCAGTAAGGTGCTGAACGGTAAAATTTCAAATATACAGCATTTTTCCATTCACGATGGGCCTGGCGTGAGGACAACTGTCTTTTTTTACGGTTGCCCCTTGCGCTGCAAGTGGTGCGCAAATCCTGAAACATGGTTTGATTTTGAAGCGCTGAAAATGGCAGAGGCCTCTGACTGTCTGGCAAAAGAACCACTTCGTCCCGTTCTCTACACAGTGGACGAACTGGTAGATCAGCTGATGTCACAGATAATCTACTTTCGCAATACAGATGGCGGCGTCACTTTCTCCGGCGGTGAAGCAACTTGTCAGCCGGTATTTTTGGAAGCCGTTGCAAGTCAGCTCTATGAGCGCGGCATTCACATGACGATTGAAACCTGTGGTGTTTTTGACTGGCGAAAACTGTCAAAGACGATGTCAATGATGGATTTAATCTATTACGATTTGAAACACATGTCGCCACAGCAGCATAAGATCTTCTGCGGCCGTCAAAATACGGTGATTCTGGAGAATTTGATTCACTTATCTCAATTGGGTAAAGAACTGGTCGTCAGACTGCCATTTATCCATCCGGTTAATGACATGCCGGAAAATATTGAGGCCATGGCTGATTTTATAATTAAAAACGAGATTAAGTGCAGCGTTGAACTATTGCCATATCATCGTTTTGGAGAAGGAAAATACGAAAAATTAGGACTTCCAAAGCCATCGCCTTGTTTTAAAGCACCGACGACAGCTATTTTACAAAAGACGATTAATTATTTTGAACGCAGAAATATTACGTGTTTTATGGATTATTCAGATGGTCACCCGGCAGCACAAATGGTAAAATAGTGCTGAAAGGGGGATTGGCTTATGCTTTCCTTAAACATCGGCATGCGAACGATCAAAACAGTTATCGCCATTGCCCTGACCATCGCCGTCTGTACATTGCTGAATGTAGAAGCGCCATTTATTGCGACGTTGACAGCTTTTTTCTGTCTGCAGAGCACCATTGTCGAAACATCGGAAATGGCAATAAAACGCGGTGGCGGCACCATTGTCGGCGGTTTGTTTTCATTAATTTATTTAACCGTAGTGCCCAATCACTTGGCCTTTATACCGCTTGGTATTCTACTGATTATTTTGGTGTGCAACGGTATTCACCGCAATGATTTTATACCAATGGCCGGCGTCGTCTTTTTGGTGATATCCTTTAATGTCAACGGGACAGAGGGATTTGAGCCGCTTAATTATGTACTGATGCGCGTGGCGGAAACTTTTTTGGGAATTTCAATTGCCATTTTAGTGAATCGCTTTATTAAACCGCCAAATCCATTCGTGGCGCTTGAGCAGATGCATAAGTCGATGCTGATGCTGTTAGAGGCACATATACCGGATGAAGGCGATATTAAACGCGTTAGGAATATAGAAGCTTTTCGTGTAAAAATCCATGAAATGCGTTTGCTGATCCAATTGTTTCATAAAGAGCGAAATCGAGAACGCTATCACATTGACATTGCACGGCATATGCAGTTGTTAAGTCTTTATCGGACGGCGTACAGTCATCTCTATATCCTGGGTGAACTAAATGGTTCTGACCTAGAGCATGCAATGCCGTACCATGGCGAAAGCCTTCGAAGTATCAAGGCTGAAATCATTGAAACCTATAAAGGTTTAAATGAATTGCAGTAACTATATTTAGAATTTAACCGCATTATAAAAGCACCTTATCAGAGCATGCGCTTGTTCGTGTAGACACACGGCGAAAATGTCTGATAGGTGCTTTTTATTTTTGAACGACGTGTTAAATGAACAGGTGTATCTGCCGGGTTGCCACGATGGCTTATGGTGCATTATTCCAATGATTTAAAATAAGTCTGCAGCATGGCATAACTGGTTTTCAGTTCCGGTGTCGTCTGTGCTTCATTCCATGGCTTCAATGACATCTTAAACGGATAGCTGTTTTCCCCCACTTGGAGCTCAAAGGAAATGGCGGTACAGGTTTTGGTTTGAATTTGATCCTGAAGCACGGGCAGCAGCGTTTGACTGTCGGAAAGAATCTGACAGGTCGTCGGATCAGAGATTCCGATAAGGCCATAAGGCAGTTTAATGCCTATGTGATGATCCGCTCTTTCCACCGCATTGCCGTTTTCTGTAATGTCACCGATTGCCAATTGTCCCAAGTCAGTATAGATCGTTGGGGTATAAATGCCTTGGCGCGTCGTATTTTCACCGTTTACTAATTGAAGTAATGGCTCAAACAAATCGGTTGGAGCGGCAGTGGCACTGTAATGACCAGCCGGCCAATTATAACCGGGATTGACAGTAAGAATTGCATGCTCATTGCCCTCTTCTGAACCGGAGGATGGAACGGCTAAGTTGAATTCCCAGTAATCGTTTTCAGGATTTGTTTCAGAAGGCGTGCTGATTAACAAGTTGAATGGCATATTTTCCATATCAGTATCAATGTAGAGATAAATAGCGGATGCATCCTGAGCGGTAGTAATCCTGTTAAACAATGCCGATTCTGACTCAGGCCTATAAGCCGTCCGAATATCTAGGCGACCGTCTGAGCTGTACTTCAATAAGCCGTAATTTTGTTCGGGATCAAGTAAATTGTGCCAAAAGGCATTGCTGGCATATGGAATCATATAGGGTTCGGTCGTCCATGTTTTCTTTGCCCATTCGTCCATCCATTCGAAGATGACAGCACCGGCATAGCCTTCTCTTTTGATGGCTTTTGTCATTCGAATAATCCCTTCAGCCTGTTCGGTTTCAGATAAACCGCCGTGATGGTATCCATCGGGACTGACATGGGCAGTTGCAGCACTTGTGGAGAGGCCATACTCTGCGACAAGTGCCGGATAACGCTTTTGAAGTCGTATAAAGGCGTTTAGATAACCGCCATATCGGAAACGTCCTTCGGCATCGTAATATTGATTGTACTGAGGATCGTTATTCATGAAATCGGGATAGTTCGGGTAGATATGATAGGCGCCAAAAAAGCCTGAAACTTTGTCTCTGCGTATCCCGATGTTATTGATATCGACAACCGTTGAATCGTTATACAGTTTTGATTTATCGCCTTCGGCATTCCATTCACTGTCGTGTTCAAGCGGATCGAGCGTTGGCCAGTTGACGATGCCCACCAGTGGCGTATTGCTGTATTGCGCCTCAGTTTCAAGGGTGTAGTCACAGGCGGCAGCAAGCCAATTCTCGGTTGGAGAGGCATTGGGCTCACCATAAAGGTAATTGCCTTCAAAATGATAGCCATCGTTCAACGCATTGTTAACGGTAACTTCATCCGGCTCCAGTTCTCTACCGACGAGATACCCAATGAGATAGGGCGAGACATCGTATTGGTAGAGTCCGTATGCCCGATAATTCCTTGCGGGGATATTTTCATTGCCGTGTACGGCATTGACAGCATACGTAATTTCCTGATGAAAAATTGAATTATAGGTATCGGCTAAATAGTCGTCATCCGGCGGATTTTCTTCAGGCCATATTTCTTGAAGCAGGTAAAGCGGTTCGCTTTGATTTAAGTTGATGGTATAAAGTGCTTCGTAGAAGGCCGGTGGGAGCAGTGTGTAAACCCGAACTGTATTGATGCCCATCTCTCTTATCTGTTGAAGCCACTCTAGATAGATTGCCTTGTCCATTGGAAATTCTGTAAAAGCTTTATTCGGCATTGCAGCACCGATGTTCATGCCTTTGATAAAAAAAGGCTTATTGGTATCGCGCTTATAAATCTGCAGGCCGTCAATATAAAATTGATTTGTCGATTCCGCTGATGCGGTTAAGTGTCGGTCGTATTGATCAATGAGATTTGCCAGTGTTGGATAAAACCACTGCCAGTAAGTCTGTTCCAGAGAATAGCGTTCATAAAGCCCTTTATGGCTTAAAATATCAGGAAGCCACTCGTGAAAATAAGGAACGGTTGCATTAAATGAAGTAAAGTCGCCAGCAGCGTAATAGGCAGTGTAAAGTGGGCTCTTAATTTCATAAAATGCCGGAAAAGAAGCTGGGAGACCATAGGCATTCAGCCTGTTTTTACCGACGCCAGTCAGATGAAATTCAAAAGTAGCGCCAACCGCTGCCATTGCATCTGCAGTTGTAATTTCAAAATTTCCCCAAAAGGGAATACTGCGCCCATTGGCATGCAGTGTAATGTTTTTTTCATAGTCGATTCCCTTAACGAGGACGATGGTCTTTTCAAGTTTGTGGAGGATGATCCCCTCGCCGTTAAAATGCCATTGATTGCCGGTATCCGTTTCATAATTTGATATAATTTTCTCTGGAATGTCACTAAGGTTGCCGAGATCCGGATAGGCTTTGCCGCTATAGCCGGAATAGTCGATATTTGTGGCATCAGAAAGCAGTGTCTGCTTGTAGGGCATTTCATCAAGCGCGCTAAATAAATGATCGTAGAGAATAATCTCGTGTTTGATTGATTCTGTAAACGTCTGGTCAAATGCATTTTGATCATTGATAACGATGAAATCGGCATTCTCGATCTGTGTGAGGTTAACTTTTTCATGTGCAATGAACCAATCCATTTGAACAGTGTCGTCTGTGAGGAGTGAAAAACGGGTGGTGCTGTCCGGTTTTTGGTAATAGCGTATAATCGGGATGAAAATAACGGAAAGCGTTAAAAGGAGTACCGCCAAATTAATGAAGCGAATCAACCATACCATGAATTTATATTTATTCATTCAGCATCCCCCTCCGTTTGATTTTACCCCAATTGCTCTTGCCGAAAATGACGCGCAGCTGACCTTCAATACGCCAGAAACTAAAGCGTTGACGCGGTCCGAAGTTTTCAATAATTGCAAGGCTTAGCAAACGCATTAAATCTTTAAAGGTAAAATAGTGTGTTTCGCGTTCGGCAATAAGCAGAGAGGTCAGTGAGACGATGATGCCGAGCAAGATGGTTGATGCAAAGAGCAGCAGTGCAATACGCGTATCCAATATACCGAGAATAAAAGCCAGTACCACCATTATATAGCCTTGAAACTCAATCATTGGTCCAATGGCTTCAAAGACGAGAAAATAGGGCATTACCAATAGCCCTATGCGGCCGTATTTGACGTTAAACAGCATTTTTCGATGAAAGAAGAGAATATCCAAAAGGCCACGATGCCATCGATAACGTTGTGATTTAAGGCTTTTAACATCTTCTGGTACTTCTGTCCAACAATTTGCATTAAAGGCATAGAGAATTTTATGCGGATGTTTGATTTCGTGCATAAGCCGGCTGATTCGAACCACAAGTTCCATGTCTTCGCCCACAGTATCCTTTTTAAAACGTTCCTTCTCTGTGAGGTAGCCGCCGATGTTAATGATTCGGTCTTTTCTAAATAGGCCGAAGGCGCCGGAAATAATCAACAGGCTGTTAATGCGCTGCCAGCCCATGCGGCCTGTCATAAAAGCGCGAATGTATTCAATTGTTTGAAAGCGTGCCAGCCTGTTCTTTGGAATGCGAATCTGCCGGATATGACCATCGGCGACGAGGCAGCCGTTGATTGGCAGAACATTCCCGCCGAGCGCAGGCGTTTCAATGCTTTCGTCGAGCGTCAAGGATGCCAGCCTTAGGAGCGCCTCAGGTTCGAGAAGTGAATCGGCATCGATACCACAAAAATACGTTTTGTTGGCAACGTTGATTCCCGCATTAAGGGCATCTGCTTTACCGCCATTGCTCTTGTCGATTACAACGAGTCTCGGAAAAGAAGGATTGCGATAAATACCGCGAATTGGCGCAGTCTTAAGGCTCTCATTATACTGATAGTCGACGCGAACGAGTTTAAAAGCTTCAATGAGCTTTCTCAGTGTGAGATCTTGGCTCCCGTCGTTTACAATGAGCAGTTCATAATCCGGGTATTGCAAATTTAACATGGACTTGGTGCTGTCAATAATTGTTTTTTCTTCGTTATATGCCGGTGCAATTATGGATATGCTCGGCAGCATTTTATTGCGGAACAGCATTGAAATATTTTTTAAATTCCACAGCCTTGCCTGCCGTCTGACATTTGAATAGGAAAGCAGCATGAGTGTAATGTAAACGAGGTTGATGGCAATGGAATAATACGCGAGTACATAATTGAAATTAATGACGTAAGCGGTGAGTAGGCGTGTGTTTAAGACACTTCCAAATGCCGTTCTGTTCATCACAATGAAGATGGCAGGAAAAATAATGAGTGACAGGAGCGTCATTATGGCAACTGACAAAATGAGTTTCGGTTCACGCTTGCCTTTTTTCACTTGCACCGGCGGTTCGATCGGCGTAAACGACATGTGACAACGTGAGAGAAAACGCTTTGCTGAATACGTTCGGATTTCAATGCCGACATTGCTGTCTGCCGCGATGTAATCACTGACGAGGCTGGCGAGGCGATGTTCAATATCTTCATTGCTGTTGATATTGATAAAGCCAATCAGCTCGTTGACGCGACCGCTTTGAATAACCCTGGCAATAATGCGTTCTGCCCTTGAATCATTCTTGGTATTAAGTTTTAAAATGTAATATTCAATGCGGTTTGATAAAACTTGTGACAAGGTGTGTTTAGCAGTTTCGTCTACCGTTTGTTCGAAGGTGTCTTCCAACAAGTATAGGAAGAGGGGATTGGCCTCTATCATTTTCGTCAGGGTTGCCGTTATGGCCTTCTGGTTTTTTTGATCGCCGGCATAATGCAGCAGTATTTTAAAATTGTCAGTTGCATTATGCTTTGAAAGTGCCCAAAAAGCATTTGTCTGAATAATTGGGTTGGCAGACTGATAATACTTTTGATCAATAAAATCCATATAGTAATAATTACTGAGAACGCGGCAAGTCTGTGAAAGCAGCTTCTTAAAATCTTCTTTGAGATAGGAGGCTTTGTAGGCAGACTTTTCTTTCTCAAGATAATAATCGTAGCTCAATTGGTAGCGCGCTTCGTAATGATTGACAAAATCAAAGAGATAGGCTTTGGTGGATTGATTGAAGTTTTCGCCGGCATAGGCAATTTGAAGTTCGATGAGCTCAATATCCAGCACCTCACTATTGCTGTCAAAGTAGGTTTGAAAGGCATACCCAAAATCTAAGATATTTGAAATCGCTTTTTCACGATACCACTTGTGTGTTCCCATAAGGGCTTTAATCATAACGGGAATAGAAGCCGGGTCGTGAATATCGGTAAGCGCATTTGAAATATAGATTTTTGTCGCGTAATCTTTTTCTTGTATTAGGGCATTTTCAAGCGCTTGCCGGCTGGTTTGCGTGCCGATGAGCCCAAGGAGGATACTCGCTTCCTTTCGTCTAATGCGGGATGCATTGCGGAGCTTTTTTATTTCACGCTTTGCGACTTTTTTTAAAGGTTTCGTTGATTCCAGCGTTTTTCGATCATCAATGATGAGATTCTGCTTGATATTTTTAAGCTCGCGCAGGGATTCAACACTGCCTTCAAATTTATTGTCCAACAGCGACAACACAAAAGAAAGCCGTCGATTATTTCGCGAATAAATTTCATCCAGTGATGTGAACTTATTCATTGTCGTTCGTGTCGTCAGGAAAAACGCGATATAGAATAAGCCAATTGCAATTATTAATAGTGTATTGATGCTTAAAGTCATAGGTATGCCCTCATCTGCTTTGATTTGCTGCAAGAAATTGTGACAGCAGCCATTTTTAATACTGTGGTGATAATATATTTCAGTATACGACAGGCCATTTCGGTTATCCTTTAATGTAGTATTTTACAATACCGAGCAGTTCATAAAGCATGTACGGTTTTTTAAAGTAATGGGAAATGCCTAACTGCTGCGCTCTCGTTACAGAAGCTTCATCTTTCTGAAAAGAGAGAAAGATCATTGGAATATGCTTTGTCTGGGAATTTTCAAGAAGTGATTCGCGCAGGAGAAAGCCGTCGAGCCTTGGCAGATTTATTTCAGATACGACCAGTGAGGGACGTTCTGTAAAAGCAACTTCCCGAGCCGTGATACCGTCTTTTGCAGTTAGTACTTCAATATGCATCTCTTTTAGAAATACTTTAATGAGCTCAAGATTGGTTTCGTCACTGTCGACAAGAAGGATTTTGAAGACGTCATTTTCACTGACAGCATGATCGCCTTCAAAACAAATAATATTTTTTCCCAGCTGTTTGGCACGTCGCATACGATCATAAGCAAGTGTAATATAGGAATCGGCGACGGTATCAAAAGTTGGTGCATCCAAAATGAGTTCGTTTGGAAAGGCAATGCCCATAGAAACCGTCAACGGCGAGAGAAAGGCATCGCTTTGCGCAATGGTGACTCTAAGCGTGTCTAGTTTGCGAATAAGCGCCTGTTTCTCAGTGCCGCGGATGTAAAGCCCAAAATCTGACTGATCCATTTTAAAAACACTTTGTGAGCCAAACGTTTCACCGATCATGTAGATCATACTGCTCAACGCATCTTTGCCTTGTTCAGCGCCATGCTGTATCTTGTATTTTGAAAAATCGTCTATATCAATGCACACATAAGCACCGATATCTCGCCAGTCTTCATTTTCAAGCTCTTCCAGCATCAGCGTTTTAAAAAAACGCTCGTTGTAGAGACCGGTAACGGGGCATTTAATCAGACGTTCATTGACGACGCGAATCGTATTTTCCAAATGAACCATTTCATCTGACAGACGCTGATTTTCCTCAGAGATCGTCGTAAGGAGTGTCTGAAATATTTTAGGGGCAGCAATATCATATTGAATTGAAATGCGTTTAACAAGGGGATCGATGACGATGAGCCAATTGACGCCCTTAAGCTCGTAAATTCTATCGAAAACGTGGTTCCACATAACATCTGGCGAACCGGTGTAATCCGTCAGTTCGTGCATGGCATCAAAGGAAAAACAGCCACACGATGAAAACAGTGCCTCAACTTCTGAAACGTCAAACAGCGCTTTGTAGCGGTGGTAGATTTCTTTAAACAGCATGAGATAACCGCCCGAATCCATAATGTGTTTTTTGATTGGTTTTAAAAGTGCGCCGCATTCCAGATTGCGAAGGGCATCAATATACGTATCGATACGTTCTTTTATGATAGCACCGTGCTGCGGTAAAATCATGCGGATATCCAAGCGTTCAAACATATCCATAACGGGCCTGAGAATGGCATTCGACGGCATGTAGTGCTCGTGAAAAGTCAGCATTTTATCGAGATAGTCATCGTCGGCAAAGAACGTGTGATTATAACTGAATGCGCCAAAAAGATCACTGCTGAATAGACATTTCGACTGATGGTCATAGGTTGTAAAAGCGCCAGCAAAATGAAGATATGGCGTTGGTAAAAAATTCAAGACGCGACCTGACGGCAATTTGAGTTGGTAACGATGTTCGTTGATAAGGTAAAAGGGTGACGTAATATTGTAGTATTGTATTAAAGACATGGCACGCCATGATGTGACGATCTCAGCGGACAATCCCTTTTGTTCAAATAGTGGTAAGGCACTGCATAAGTCAGGATCCTGATGATGCAGGACAATGTATTTTATATGAGATAAGGGGATGATTTCAATGAGATTTTGATAGACAATATCAAAATCTAACGAAGAGCCTGGGTCAAAGAGCACGCCGATATCGCTGTCGATCAGAAGATATGGATTGCATTCAAGACCTTTGTGAAGCGCGGTTCCCCCAATGTGATAAATGTTGTTAGCAAGTGCAAATGACCCCATAAATACCTCCTTTTCCGTTCAATTATACCCCAAATAATTGCTGTAAAATAAATTTTTCATGCCAATAAGCATCTTTTGTTAAATTGGACAAATTGTTTTTTGGCGTTATAAAATCATGAAATCGGGTAGCAATCATACGAGAAATAAGATTCAAAGAAGGAGGGCATCATGTTACATAATCAACCGCCTAAAAATATTTATGACAGCCTGTTTCACAAAAATCCCTCTGTTATGCTGATTATCAATCCGGTAAACGGTGAAATTATTGACGCAAATGAAGCTGCATGTGCATTTTATCAGTATTCAAAAGAAACGATGCAAAGGATGAAAATTACGGAAATTAATTTGCTTTCCGAGGAAGAGGTTAAACATGAAATGGCATTAGCAGTTCATGAAAAACGCAGTCATTTTCGCTTTAAACACAAGCTGGCTAATGGTGAAATGAGATGGGTGGAGGTCTATACCAATCCGCTTCAGATAGATGGTGAATCATTTCTATATTCCATTATTCAGGATGTTACGGAGAGGCGAAAAAATGAACTGCAAATCATAGAGCTCAATCAGAAGTTAGAACTCCTTGTCGCCAAACGAACGAAGGAACTCGAAAAAATCAATCAGCAGCTCACTGAAACAAATGATGCCTTAGAAAGCAGACTCTTTGATGAAAAGCGGTCTCAGGAAATTTTGAATCAGCTCTATGACGAGATGAGCGATCTTTACAACAATGCGCCCTGCGGTTACCATTCAACCAATGCTGATGGAATCGTCGTACGCATAAATGATGCGGCGTTAAAGTGGCTTGGCTATAACCGTACAGAAGTTGTGTCTAAAATGCACTTTACAACATTACTTGCCCCAGAGAGCAGAGCGAACTATGAAGTGCATTACAAGCAGTTTGTTCAGACCGGTGAATTTAGCGATCTAGAGCTGGTTATGCAGCGGAAAGACGGTTCCAGCTTCCCAGTTATAGGCAGTGGCACTGCGGTTTATGACGATGATGGCCGTTTTATCTTGAGCCGCTCGACTCTTTTTGATATTTCTAAGCGAAAAGATGCGGAAAACTCTTTAAAAAAATTGAATGAAACGCTTGAAGAAACAGTTCTTGAGAGAACAGAACACTTGGAATCGATTAACGCCATACTTGAGGAGGAAATTGAAGAGCGTTCAAGAATAGAAAGTCACCTTAACCGGCAAAATGATCTGCTGGACACATTGATCAATATGATTAATGTTGGGGTTATGATGATCGATATCAAGACTGGATATTTACAGTTTATAAATGAGCCTGCGCGCGATATTATGGGTATCACAGCGCATGCGCAGCTTGCAGAAATTCAATTTGAAGGTTTTTTGAAGGCGCTTGTCAATGCTGATGGTGAACCATATGCACGTGAAGACATGCCGTTTGCACAGGCTATTGAAGGCAACACGAGCCACGTTGAAGATATGATGATGCGAAGAAGCAATGGCGAAGATATTTATCTCGAAATGTTTAGTGCACCGGTGAGAGATATTCACGGCAATGTGAGTTCGGTTCTGCTGTCATTGACGGATATCAGTGAGCGAAAAGCGTTTGAAGAGCACATACAAATGCTTAATGTGCAATTGATGCAGACCAATGATATGCTTGAAGACAGCAACGCAGAACTTGAAGAGAGCAACGCCATGCTTGAAGAAGAAATTGCAGAGAAAAACAGGACGCAGGAAGCACTGATTTTAGCAAAAGAAGATGCGGAAAATGCCAATGCAGCCAAAAGCAATTTCCTCGCCAACATGAGTCATGAAATTAGAACACCGATGAATGGCATTATTGGCATGACCGAATTGGCATTGATGACAGCCCTTGATGATGAGCAGAAAAATTATTTATTGATGGTTAAAAAATCTGCTAATTCACTGTTGAGAATTATCAACGATGTGCTGGATTACACGAAAATTGAAGTCGGTCGAATCAATATTGAACACAATGCATTTTCACTCAATGACATTGTTGATGAGACGGTTTCGCTGTTTTCAGTAAATGCCGATCAGAAACACCTTAACATCCAAACGATGATTGCGAAGGAGATTCCAGAATCGCTCTATGGCGATTCACTTCGGATTAAACAGGTGCTTGGCAATTTAATCGGCAATGCCATTAAATTTACGGATCACGGTCATATTCATATTAAAGTCAAGATGGAAGCGCAGACGAATTTATTTGTTAAGCTGAAATTTATTGTAGAAGACACGGGGATTGGCATTCCGAAAGATAAGCGGTCTTTACTGTTTGAAAGATTTTCACAAATTGACAGCAGTTACGCAAAACCGTTCCAAGGAACGGGACTTGGACTTGCTATTTCCAAGAAGCTCGTTGAACTCATGGGCGGTGATATTTGGCTGTCAAATTCTTCTGATGAAGGCAGCACCTTTTGCTTTACCATACAGCTGGGGCAGGATAAGGGCATGATTCAGCAAATGAATGCCATTCGAAATGTTATTGAGAGCATTCCGGAACCAATGGATATGAAAACGCGTATTCTCGTTGTGGAAGATGATGAAATCAGTCGCCAGGCGATTGTGACATTTCTTAAAAAGCAACATTATGATATCCTCGTTGCCCAAAATGGCATTCAGGCAATTGAAATTGCGAGAAGCAATCCGGTTGACATTATTCTAATGGATATTCAAATGCCAGAACTTGACGGATTTTCCGCCACGCGCGAAATCAGAACGAATTTAAAACTTTCAAAAGTGCCAATTATTGCGATGACGGCATATGCACTTTCCGGCGATCGCGAGAGATGCTTAAATGCCGGCATGGATGATTATGTGAGCAAACCCATTAATTTTGAGGAAATAAAAAGCAAAATTATCAAGCATATCAATTAATACCACGGTAGTTGCGGAAAACAGTCAATACCCATCTGCACACACGAAAGAAAGCATGCAAAGACAGGTGCGTGGAAGGGTTTAAATCGCATTGACAAAAGCCAAGTCGTTTTGCCGGGCCATGTTTATAAAAATGAAATACCGATGACATCGTTAAGGTGTTATCGGTATTTTTAGCATAACATGGTTGCCGTTTGACGTTTTTGTATACAAAATTGGTTTTTTTGTTGAAAGTATTGTTCTCAGTCGATATAATATGAAATTATTATCGTATACTTTTGAAAGGAAAATTAAGTAAATGCAAATTAACGAGACACTCGATCGATATATGATGCCGGCTGAATGGGAAACGCATGAACGGACATTTGTGTCATGGCCGGTAAAAGATTCAATG
This sequence comes from Clostridiales bacterium, assembly GCA_030446305.1. GTDB lineage: Bacteria > Bacillota > Clostridia > Peptostreptococcales > Acidaminobacteraceae > Fusibacter. The sequence continues at coordinate 27,068 of JASUSA010000047.1, forward strand.
GTATGGCCGGAAAATTATGATGAACTCTGTGGCGGCTATGCTGAAGTTATTCGCGCCATAGCGGCTTTTGAACCCGTAACGGTTATCGTAAATCCCGAACAGCTGGAGAAGGCCAGCGCAATGTGTGGTGCCAATGTCGAGTTTTTTGAAATAAGCCATGACGATGCATGGATTAGAGACAATGGGCCCACTTTTATCTGGAATGCAAATAAGAAGCTTAAAGGCATTAACTGGCGCTTTAACGCATGGGGTGAAAAATACACCCCTTATGATCTGGATAATGCATTGGCGCCCAAAATACTGGAAATGACGCGTACGTTTTCATGGGATGCGCCAATTGTACTGGAAGGTGGTTCCATCCATGTTGATGGTGAGGGCACTTTGCTTGCGACGGAAGAATGCCTGTTAAATGACAACCGCAATCCGGAGCTGACGCGCTTTGAGATCGAAGCGCTTGTCAAAGCTTTTGTAGGGGTGGACAAGATCATATGGTTGAACAAAGGGCTTTATGGTGATGAAACAGATGGGCATGTCGATAATATTGCTTGTTTTGCCCGCCCCGGTACGATTGCCATGCAGGTTTGTTTTGATCCCGATGATCCAAATTGTGAAATTACAATGGAAAACCTTATGCGATTGAGGAGTACAGAAGATGTTAACGGACGACTGCCTGAAATCGTTGAAATTCTACAGCCGCCGGCACGGTATTATCGAGGAAAGCGCCTAACGCTCAGTTACCTTAATTTCTATTTTGTAAACGGCGGACTCATTGTCCCGGTATTTGGCGGCGATGCAGAGGCTTATGATTATGCGGCAATCAATAAATTACAGGCAATTTTTCCAGACCGGAGAATTGTTGCCGTAGATGGTATGCCGCTTATAAAAGAAGGCGGCAATGTGCATTGTATTACACAGCAGATGCCGCTTGGGTATTTATAATACAGGGATTGAAAGGAGCGAAGATATGCGCAACGTATGTGTCGCGGCAACGCAGATGAGCTGTACGGGCAATCGTTTAGAAAATCTTGACAAAGCAGAGGCAATGGTACGCAAAGCCGCTGGCATGGGTGCTCAGGTTATTCTCATACAAGAACTCTTTGAAACGCTCTACTTCTGTCAGAAAGAAAATCCAAATTATTACCTTGAAGCGACCTCAGTAACTGAAAACCTTGCTGTTATAAGGTTTAAGGCGCTTGCTAAAGAGCTGGGCGTCATCCTGCCGGTGAGTTTTTACGAAAAGGCCAATAACGTCTTTTACAATAGTGTCGCCATGATTGACCATCTGGGCAATGTTATGGGGGTTTACAGAAAAACCCATATTCCGGATGGTCCGGGTTATGAGGAAAAATATTATTTTTCGCCAGGCGATACGGGGTTTAAAGTTTGGGATACGAAATATGGTAAGATTGGTGTCGGTATATGCTGGGATCAATGGTTTCCAGAGTCGGCAAGGTGTATGGCGCTTATGGGCGCAGAACTCATCCTTTATCCAACGGCAATAGGCTCGGAGCCCGAGTATGCCAATATCGACTCCAAGGCGCATTGGCAGTGCTGTATGCTGGGACATGCGGCGAGCAATTTAGTGCCCGTTATTGCTTCGAATCGCATTGGTGCAGAGACGATTGAAGATTCGCAGATTACGTTTTATGGTTCTTCATTTATCGCTGGGCCAACTGGGGTGCTGCTTCAGGAAGCAGATCGCACATCGGAGACGGTGCTCGTAGAAACATTTGATTTAGATGCTTTAGCCTTCCAGCGTGCAGAATGGGGCGTTTTTAGGGATAGAAGACCTGTTCATTACGGCGCTATTCTGACATTGGACGGCAAAAGATAAAGATGTGTAAGAGAAGGGAGGATCAAATGCAGATTGCAGTATTGATGAATGAACAGGAACAAACGAGTACATTTGGGGAATCAGGTAAGCTCGTCGTCTTTGAATACTTGGGCGACCACTGGGATAGCATTCGTGAAATCGACTATGATATCACTGAGACAGAAGGCATGAATGACATGCGTGAACAGCTTAGAGCACTTGGTGAGGCAATAACACCTTGCAGGAATCTCGTCGCTGCAAAGCTGAATGGTCTTGCCTATACAACATACGAAGTCATGGGATTTCAGTTGTGGGAAATTGCCGGAAAACCGGATCTATTTTTAAATCAAATCAGGGAGCAGGAAATTGAACGCATGGAAACAGAGACGAATGTTGCGGCGATACCACTTCCGACACCTGAAGCACTGCCTGAAACGGGCAGTTATTTTCTGGATCTCGAAAAGGCAAAGATGCATTACACTTCGAAGCAAGTACTGTACCCATTTTTGAAAGCAGGTAATTTTAAAAATTTAAAGCTGCAGTGCAGCCATGTGCCGCCGTGGTTTGAAAGAGAGCTTCAAAACATGGGATACCAGTATAAGGCTGAACGGACGGAAGACCGACAGTATGTTGTGATTATTGAACCAAATTAAGAATATTTAATGAAGTATTAATGTCAATCACTTTTGAAAATGTCCCCAAAATGTCAAATCATTAGCACCGATGAAATACGGTGCTTTTAAATGAAATCAGAAATGATCTCTTGTGAATT
>JASUSA010000048.1 GCA_030446305.1 Clostridiales bacterium
ACAATTTCATTACGATGATCTACCTGTTGGGTGGCAAGCTCCCACTTGAAAACTTGCAAGAGGCCTAAGTATCTACCCACACAGACTAGCGAAGCACCTATGTCGTTAAGCAATTATGTAAACATAAGGGGAGGCTTTATGAAGTATTCGAGACAATCAAAAATTCTTGAAATCATTGAAACAAAGGACATTGAGACACAGGATGAGCTTGCAAATCAATTGAGGACAGCTGGGTTTCAAGTAACGCAGGCAACGGTTTCAAGAGATATCAAGGAGATGCGGCTCATCAAGGTTCTCACGAAAGAGGGGCGGTATAAATATGCAGCTATTCGTGAAAAGGAAGGTGCCGTTAACGATCGGTTCTTGAAAATTTATCGCAATTCTGTCATTTCGCTTGATTATGCGGGCAATATTATCGTTATTAAAACACTGGTGGGGTCAGCCAATGCTGCTGCAGTTTCAATTGATGCATTGAATATCAAAGATATTGTGGGATCAATTGCAGGTGATGATACGATTTTTTTGGTAATCAAGGATGCCAGTCGCGTCGAAGGTATTATGAATCAGTTTAAATCACTCTTAATTTAATGCCGCTGGCGCATTGGGGGACATGTTATGATATTTGAACTTAAAATAAAAGATTTTATCCTGATCGAATCCGAAACAATTCTTTTTAAAGATGGTTTGAATATTATCACAGGTGAAACAGGGGCCGGGAAATCAATGATTCTCGGGGCGATTAACCTAGTGCTTGGTGCCCCTGCAAGTAATGATGTCGTTCGCTTGGGGGCTGATTCTGCACAGGTGCAGTGCAGTTTTTTTGCCAATGAACAAGCCAACGCAGTATTGAAGACTGCGGGAATAGCGGTCGATCCGGATCTCATTGTCATTTCAAGGGAAATCAATCGCAAAGGCAGACGGATTTCCCGCGTAAATGGCGAAACGGCTACCCTCAACGTCATTAAGGACGTGACACAATATCTATTGGACATTCATGGTCAATTTGATAATCAGGCGCTATTCAATAAGGCGTACCAGCTGGCACTCATCGATGCGTATGGCGGTGCAGCACTTATTGCAAAGCGCAAGCAATTGGCGGATATATATGAAAATTTACATACCGAGACAGTGCTGAGAGATGAACTGTTAAATGCTGATGAAAATAAAGAAAAACAAGTTGATTTTTTGAATTTTCAATGCAGAGAGATTGATGATGCGGCACTTAAAGTCGGGGAAGATGAGACGATTGAGACATCGTTTGCTTACTATGCTAATCTGGAGCGCATAGCAGCGGCATTTGAATCAGCGGGCGCCGTATTTGAAGGTGAATTCGGCGACGGTATTCTCTCCGCGCTTTCAAAATTAGTCGCTGCCTTTCACAAAGTTGAATCCTTTGATGAAAAGGTCTTGTCTTTTTCAAAGCGCCTGTCTGAACAGTTCTATTTGCTGGAAGACCTTTCAAGAGATCTAAATCACTTTTCAGAAACGCTGTCTGCGGATCCAGAACAGTATGAGCGTCTTGAAAAGCGATTGGATGATATTAACCGCCTTAAGTCAAAGTACGGCAAAACGGTAGAAGCCATCCTCAGCTATCGCCAGACAATTGCAGAACAATTGGAGGCTTATGAGCAGCTGGATGCACGTATTGCAGCACATGAAAAGCAGATTGATGCGCTCAAAAAGGCATACGATGTGCTGGCTGAAGACGTGACCGAGATGCGATCGAAGGCTTTAAAGCCATTCAAGGATGCTGTTACGTCAGAATTGACGGCACTGAATATGAAAGCGGCTACTTTTGATATCGTGATTGAACCGCTTCAGGAACGCACGGCATCAGGGCGCGATGACGTTGTCTTTGTCATTGCAACGAATGCCGGACAGCCGTTAAAACCGCTTAAGCGGGTGTTATCCGGCGGGGAACTGTCAAGACTGATGCTGGCAATTAAGATTATCCTTGGCGTTTCAGATCATGACGTCGCACAGATTTTTGATGAAATAGATGCGGGGATCAGCGGCACAACAGCCAACGTTGTCGGTGAAAAGCTGCATGAGCTCGCACGGGATAATCAAATTATCTGTATTACGCATTTGCCGCAAATTGCTGTTTTTGCAGACCATCACTATAGAATTATCAAGTCTTCTGAGGAATCAGGAGCGAAGACCATGGTGGAGGCCATTGAAGGGGACGCGGTGGTTGAAGAAATTGGGCGTCTTGTCGGTGGCGTCGAGATGACGAAGAACACAGTCGCTCATGCATCGGAAATGTTGACAAACGCTGTAAAGCGAAAGCAAAATCATAGGCAATAATGTGAGGGGCACCATATGTTGAACTTTGTTTTTGCGTTTTTGAGTGCAATCTCAGTACAATGGGGATTGATTGAAATCGCACCGGGCTTGAAAACAAAATCTTATTATCTCCATATGGCATCGCTTTTCGTTATGGGATGCATGCATTTTTTCCTGAGGGGAGATACGCTGCCGCAAGTGCTGATCTATTATATGATTCTCATGCTGTGGATGATGCTCGCTTACAGAACCAGTTCTTTTATAGCGGCTGTAACAGCGGTGCTGCTCTTTATTGCTCAAATATTTTCAGCGCTGATTACGACCAATATCAGCATTTTTGTCCTAAATCGCATTTATGATTTCAGGATACTCTTTCGCTATCACGACTGGTTGGTGCTACTGATATTTGCAGGTGTTTATATTTTTGTTATTAAATATTACCAGTGGATGATGAAACTTTTTAAAAATATTGTTGCACTGGATCGACATCACCAGCGCATTATCGTGATCAGCGATTTGGTTATCTTTTCACTTTTCATTATTTATCAGCGTTATACCCTTGCCAATCTCGCATCCATTGTCCATACGGATGGTGTTGTCTTAATGGATTCGGTAAAAAGCTACATGCTCTATTCGTACTTGGCACTGACGGCAATTGCCATGTTTTTAATATTGATGGTCAATCGACAGCTGATTATTGACAATAATCTGGCCAAGTACAAGTTTAAAGCAGAGGTTGATCCGCTTACGGGTGTACTCAGCAGAGATGCCGGCATCAACGTGCTGAGAGAAGAAATGAAAAATGCGGCGAGAATGGCGACAGAACTGACCATTGCCTATATTGATGTCAATGATTTGAAATTTGTCAACGATAAATATGGACATAACGAAGGGGATCGGCTACTGAAGCAAATAACGGAAATTATTCAGGGAAATTTGCGAGAGCTCGACATGATCGCCAGATTGGGCGGAGATGAATTCATGATTGTCTTTACAAAATGCGGGCCAGTACAGGCTGAAAAAGTCTGGCGACGCATAAAAGATGAATTTGCACAAATCAATCGAAATGGTACACTGCCATATGGGATCAGTGCAAGTGTAGGATTTACACAATTTGATGCGGCAAAGCATAGGTCGGTAAGCGCATTGCTACATGAAGCTGACGGGGAGATGTACAGTCAAAAGAAGTCGTCAAAAAATAGATTCTCGACAAAGTACAAGCGCAATTAACGATGAAAGTTATTGGTAAATCACCACAAAAGATGGCAGAAAGTCTTTTTCGATGCACATCAATCATATAAAATAATGTAAGGGAGCATTTGGGGATGAAAGCGTTACAGGAAGCGTTTAGCGTTTATTTGACAGACGTGAGAAAGCTATCAAAAAATACGGTAGACAGTTATCAACGGGATTTAAAAATTTTTGGTCAGTATTTGACGGCAAATGGCATTGAAGATTACATGGTGGCATCGCAAATTGATCTTCTGGCTTACACAATTGCCTTGAAGAAAGAGGGCATGGCTAATGCGACGATCTCACGCAAAATCGCATCACTGAGAACTTTTTATGGTTTTTTACACCATAATGGGTATATAAAGAGCAATCCCACTGTGGAATTGGAAGCGCCAAAGGCAGAGCGAAAGATGCCAAATGTACTGACGCTTGCACAAGTGGAAGAACTTATTGAAATGCCGGACAATCGCACGGCAATAGGCAAACGGGACAAAGCGATGATCGAATTACTTTATGCAACGGGCATTCGCGTATCAGAGCTCGTATCATTGGGTCTTTCAGATGTGAATATTAACATGGGCTATATACGCTGCCGATCAACTCAAAAATCGCGTGTTGTGCCAATGGGAACCATGGCGTCTAAGGCGTTGGATCAGTATATTCACCAAGGAAGATGCAAGCTCGTCAGCGAAGATGAAGAGGCACTATTCGTCAATTATTATGGCAAGCGCATATCGAGGCAGGGATTTTGGAAAATCATCAAGCAGTATACTGAAACGCTGGATGTAGCCCACGAGATTACACCGCACACCCTGAGACATTCATTTGCGTTGCACCTTATTCAGAATGGTGCCGATTTAAAATCGGTTCAGGAAATGTTGGGTCACTCAGATGTATCCACGACTCAAATCTATCTTGAAATGTCCAATGCAAAAATTAAGGAGATTTATTCGAAAGCACATCCAAGAGCCTAGACGGGCTCTTTTTTTTAAGGAGGAATCAACATGGTAAAACGCGTTATTTTATTTGTAATGGACAGTGTTGGCATTGGTGCAATGCCTGATTCGAAGAGTTTTGGCGATATCGACGTCAGTACATTAGGCCATATTGCAAAGTCCGGGGACTTTAATATTCCCAATTTGAAAGCACTTGGCGTCGGCAATATTGACGGCATTGACTATATAGAACCGGCTGCTGAGCCAATTGGGGCATATGGACGATCCATGGAAGCGTCCAACGGGAAAGATACGACAACCGGTCATTGGGAGATTGCAGGACTTCGCATTGATACGCCTTTTAAAACATATCCAAACGGTTTTCCCGATTATATCATTAAGGCATTTGAAGCAAAGACCGGTCGCAACGTATTGTGCAACGCGCCAGCATCCGGTACGGAAATTATTGCCGAACTCGGGGAACAGCACATGAACACGGGAGATTTAATCGTTTATACTTCGGCAGACAGTGTCTTTCAGATTGCAGCCCACGAAGCAATTGTACCGCTTGAACAGCTCTATGCATATTGTCAGATTGCCAGAGAACTTTTAATGGGCAAAGATCAAGTGGCGCGTGTTATTGCCAGGCCGTTTATCGGGACGCCCGGCAATTTTACCAGAACGTCAAATCGCAGGGATTATTCTGTTAAACCCTTTGGCAAGACAGTACTGGATTATGCAAAAGAGGCAGGTCTTCGTGTAAAATCTGTCGGCAAGATATACGATATATTTGATGGAGAAGGCATCACGGACGAGATTCATACAAAAGACAATATGGATGGTGTCGATCAAACCATTCGCTTTTTAAAAGAAGATTTTGAAGGCATTATTTTTACGAATCTCGTTGATTTTGATGCAAAATTTGGACACAGACGCAATGTTGACGGCTATAGAGCCGCCATTGAAGCGCTTGATGCACGCATTCCAGAGATTAAGGATGCAATGCGCCCAGACGATTTGATCATCTTTTTAGCAGATCACGGCAATGACCCAACCTATAAGGGAACGGACCATACGCGGGAGTACATTCCACTCCTGATTTACGGTGATGCTGTAAAAGCAGGCGTCAATATTGGTACGCGTAAGACTTTTTCAGATGTAGCAGCGACTGTATCCGATATTTTAGGCATTGCGGCAACACCAAACGGCGAGAGTTTTAAAACGATGATTCTATAAACAGGGGGTAATGATGGAGACGATGGCGGTTAATTTAATTGAGGCAAAGCAGTTTGTATCGCAGTATATTGATGAAGCGCCGACAGTTGGCCTTATTCTGGGTTCGGGGTTAGGCGATTTGGCTGAAGAAATTGAATCACCTGTATACATTCCCTACAATCTCATTCCATATTTTCCGATCTCAACGGTAGAAGGACACATGGGGCGATTTGTATACGGCGATTTTATGGGGAAAAAAGTGATTGCCATGCAAGGCCGTTTTCATTTTTATGAGGGTTACAGCATGCGCGACATCACATTTCCGATTCGCGTCATGAAGGCCATAGGTGTTAAGCACATCATCCTTACCAATGCTGCCGGCGGCGTTAACCGTAAGTTTAAACCGGGAGATTTGATGCTGATTACAGATCAAATCAATATTAGCGGCCACAGTCCGCTTATTGGCAGAAACGACCCGACGCTCGGGCCAAGATTTCCTGACTGCTCTAATTTATATGACCGCGATTTCAATGACCGCGTCATTGGTTTAGCGAAAGCACTGCAGCTGGAATTGCAGCAGGGGGTCTATTTTTACAGTACCGGACCGCAGTATGAAACCCCTGCAGAGATAAAAATGGCAGCAATGCTCGGTGCGGATGCCGTGGGCATGTCCACTGTGCCCGAAGCAATTGTTGCAGCGCATACAGGGCTTAAAGTCACAGGCATTTCGTGTATCACCAATATGGCGGCAGGCATTCAAAAAACGGCGCTGAATCATCATGAAGTTGTTGAAACGGCCAATCGCGTTAAAGCAAACTTCAGCAAGCTCGTTAAGAAAATGATTGAAATTACCGGTTAGGAGGCAGACATGCGGGCAGTCGATATTATTAATAAGAAAAAATACGGCAATGCGCTGACGAATGAAGAAATTTGCTTCATCGTCGACGGCTATACAAAAGGTGAAATTCCAGATTATCAAATGTCCGCCCTGTGCATGGCCATTTATTTTCAAAGTATGGACAGCAGGGAAATTGCAGATTTAACCATGGCAATGGTCAAATCTGGTGACGAAGTCGATTTATCTGCGATTAACGGCATAAAAGTCGATAAACACTCAACCGGCGGTGTCGGCGACAAAATCAGTCTGATCGTCATACCGCTTGTGGCATCTGTTGGCATACCCGTCGCTAAGATGTCCGGGAGGGGACTTGGCCATACTGGCGGAACAGTTGATAAACTTGAGTCAATCAGCGGGTTTAAAATAGAGTTAACACCAGAAGCGTTTATTGAAAATGTCAATCGCTATAAAATGGCAATTGTCGGACAATCGGGTAATCTTACACCGGCAGACAAGAAAATCTATGCACTCCGTGACGTTACGGGAACGATTGACAGCATACCACTCATTGCCAGTTCCATCATGAGCAAAAAAATTGCGTCAGGCGCCGATGCCATTGTACTCGATGTTAAGGTGGGTTCCGGCGCATTCATGAAAAAACTTGAAGATGCCAGAGCGCTTGCTGAAACCATGGTCGCCATTGGCAAGTCGCTGAATCGCAAGACAGTGGCAGTGATTACAAATATGGATCAGCCGCTTGGACATGAAGTCGGCAATGCCAACGAAGTCACAGAGGCCATTGCGGTGCTCAGCGGTAAAGGTGATGCTGACGAGCGACATGTTGCCCTGACCATTGCATCACATATGTGCGTACTCGGCGGTGCGTTTAAAGCAGTGACTGATGCATACAGTCATTTGGAAACGGTTATTGCCAGCGGTGAAGCGCTTCAATACCTCAAGACGTTTATTCGCATCCAAGGTGGGGATTCCGATGTTGTCGATCACCCTGAAAAACTGCCGACAGCATCGAAGCACATTGAAGTAAAAGCAGATATTGAAGGTTATGTCGCCGGACTTGATGCTGAAAAGATTGGACTGGCAGCGATGTTGCTGGGTGCTGGCAGAAAGACGAAAGAAGACCCGATTGACTATGCCGCAGGCATTACGCTCAGTAAAAAAATTGGTGACTATGTCAATTTGGGCGATGTGCTGTGTCAGCTGCATACCAATGTTGTCGATGTCCTAGAAGCGGAAAAACAGATCCGATCGGCCTATCGCTTTTCGGTGCAGCCGCCGGAAGCGCTTGACTACGTTATTGACATTATTAGCTAGTGAAGTCAATGGCATATGGCGTCTTTACTGTGCCTTTATGACAAGCGGTTATATTTTTATCTCATGAAAAACATTCATGCAGCAAAGATTAAGCTTTGAACAATGCAATTTTCTAAATGATCTATATGATCTATGAACCGATTGACAGTTACCTGCAGCCTGATGGTTGCAGGTTTTTTTGGTGTCAACACAGCTGGATAAATGTTATAATGGTATGAAACGCCAAGATGGACGGGAGCTGTGAAATGGGAGATATCCTGCGACTTCGTGAACTGCTGATGCAGTTGCTTGAAATAGAAACGGTTAAATTTTTTTTTGTAGGCGGCCTGATAAGAGATCTATTGGTGCATCGTCAGACAAACGATATTGATATTGCATTTGAAGGTGATTTTGATAGGGTGTATCGGCAGCTGTCAAAAACATATGCAGTGACGGCTTCAAGGGTCTCAACGATGCAGCTTGCAATTGGGGGTTATGCCATTGATCTTGCCATGATGCGGCAAGAGGTCTATCCAAATGCAGATGGTTTTCCAATTATTGAACCCGCATCGGTCAAGGTTGATATGAAGCGGCGGGATTTTACGGTTAATACGGCCTACGCGCTCATTTGTGAAGAGAACATTGATGCTGTCTGCCGGCATTTGACGGCACTGCGTCCCATGGGACTTGAAATTGCTTATGCACATGAGCATTTTCTGCGCGATTTGAATAATCGCGCCTTGGCAGTGCTTCACCCCTTGTCATTTGAAGAAGACCCCACACGGCTGATACGCGTTGTTAAATATACCGTTGTACACGGCTTTAAGATGGACCGCAAAACACGGCGTTTCTATCAGTCGAGTGTTGAAGCGGGTGCCATCAATAGACTTCCCGCATCCAGACTTTACGGCGCATTATTAAAAGTAATGCGTTTGCCGGAATGGCTTGAAGCGGCAGCATTTATAACGGAACATGAAGTGCTGTCGGGTTATTTTGACAGCACATTGCCATCTGTTGATGCTGCCTGTGCAAAGAGATGGCTGAAAATGGCGCCGGATAATGCCTTTTATCGTTTTGCTGTTCTGTTAGGGGATGGGGTAACCTGTTTTGCTGCTCAGTTTGGCAAACGCGTCATACAATACCTAAACGCAGCAGCGGCTCTAAAAAAACTGTCAAGTGAAGACATACCAATTGATGGGCTGTTATATGCACTTTATTGTCAAGTGAAGAATCTGCCGCTAGACGTATGTGCAGCACTGGGATACCGTGTTGCCTTTCAGCATCCGGCGCTGTTGTCGCCCTATGATTTCATCGTTTCAAAGGGACTGGCTGCCGAGGCGCCAATTGACGGCAATCAACTCAAAATGCGGGGGATTCTAAATATTCGAGAGGCAAAATCGGTATTGATGGCCGCTCAACTGGCAAAGCTTTATTTGTATCACCAAACTTTGACAGCAGAAGAAATTGAACAAATCATCGCTGAACGATAAAATTGGCCTATGTTTAAATAGCGCTATTAAAAACACGCCCTCAATAGCCGGCCGCACTTGCATGAGCTGAGCTTGAAGACGTATAGAGGTAATCAATGAAAATAGAAGTACAATTAGAGGCGTTTGAAGGGCCGCTGGATTTGCTGCTGCACCTTATTACGCGCGATGAAATTGATATTTACGATATTCCAATTGTCAGCATCACGACGCAGTATATGACCATTATTGAAAACAGTGACCTCGATTTGGATCGTACCAGTGAATTTCTTGTGATGGCGGCAACCCTTCTGGAAATAAAATCTAAGATGCTCCTGCCAAATCACGATCGAGAAGCACTGCAGTTTGAAATGGAGGATTCTGACCCCAGGGAAGAACTGGTGCGGCGTTTGGTTAATTACAAGCGATATAAAGAGGCAGCCCAACGGCTTCAGACGCTTGAAGGAACGCTTGATGAAGTGGTATTTAAAGAACAGGAAGAATTATCAAAGTATATCCATCCACAGGGGGTTGACGATACATTGTCGCTGGATCAGGCGCTTTTAAAAGAGGCACTTTCACGTGTTGTTTTAAAAATGAAGCGGTTTGATGAACAGCGTGCAGATTTTTTTGGTAAAATAAGAAGAGACCATTTTACAGTTGAAGAAAAAATAGAGCAGATTGAACGCGCGACCTATGCAGCTAAGATCTGTTTTGATGCGCTTTTATCGGAGACTAGGATTAAGGAGGAGGTTGTCGTTACGTTTTTAGCATTGCTCGAACTGCTGAAACTCGGAAGAATTCGCATTACGCAGGCGGGGTTATTTGAACCGATTTATATTGAACGAACGACAGAGGAAACAAAGTATGCAGATTGAAATTGACAAAACGACGGAAACAGCATCAGATGATCGTGAAATGATGTCTGCGATAGAATCGATGCTGTTTGTATGGGGAGAACCGCTTGGCCTCAGCCGTATTGCAAAAATACTTGACATCAAGCCGACACATGCAGAACGCTTGCTTGAAGAGATGATGCGCGCCAGCGAAGCAGAAGGGCGCGGCATTCAAATTTTAGAGGTTGATAAGCATTACCAGTTGTGTACGCGCAAAGAAAACTATGCTTATATAGAAACGCTTTGCCAGACATCTAAAAGCAGAGGCCTTTCCAATTCTGCGCTTGAAGTACTCACCATTGTTGCCTATAAGCAGCCCATTACCAAACTCGATATTGAACAAGTGCGCGGTGTCAATTCAGATGCAGCGCTTCAAAGTTTAACAGAACGCGGCCTCGTCGATATCGTCGGACGTCTTGAACGCATTGGCCGGCCTCATCTCTACGGCACAACACAGCTTTTTTTAAAGACATTTGGCTTAAAAACGATTTCAGAATTGCCGACACTGGATGCCTTTGAAACATTTCGAGCATTTGAAACAGAAAAGGAGGCGGACGATGCTCCAGATCAGAATGATGAAACTTGAAGATACAGAACGGGCAAAACCACTATTTCGTGAAGCACCCATGTTTTTCAACAAACAGAAACTCATTATTAATCAGAGTTATGTCATTGAAGACCAGGGAAAAATATCGGGCATTGCAAGTTACAAATTAAAAGATGATAAAACGGCGACCATTGACTGCCTCTATGTCAAGCGAAATGAAAGAGGCTCAAAGTTGGGTGACGGTTTATTTCGCGCCATCTTGAATCATCTAAATATGCGAAAAGTTACCACGGTCTTTATTGTAGGCAACCGCATTGCAAACGGTTTTTTTGTAGCAGAAGGACTTGAAATCGTTGCTGTCGATCCTAATAATTCTGATTTGCTGACGTTCAGGGTAGATCTCCCTGCTTTTTTTGAGCGCGGCTGTAAGCATCGTGAGCCACAGGCATGAAGACATTTGGCAATGTCGTAAACGTATTTCGCGCCTTGTTGAAGACGCATATAACTGAAGGCATGACTGTACTGGATGCGACGAGTGGCAATGGATACGATACGCGTTTTCTGCTGGATCTCATTGGCAAGAGCGGGTACGTGTTTGCAATGGATTTTCAGGAAGCCGCCATTAAAGCGACAGCTGAGCGATGCAGCTGCAATGGGCATACGCCTTCTAATCTGAAATTGATTTGTGACAGTCATGCGCACCTCAAACAGTATCTTGACAGTGAAGTCTTGGATGCAGCCGTCTTTAATCTTGGCTATTTGCCCGGAGGCGATAAGACGATTACCACAAAAGCAGAATCAACGCTCGCGGCGATTGACCAAACGCTCAAATGTCTAAAAAGAGGCGGTTTGATGTATGTGCTTTGTTATATCGGCCATCCAAATGGCGAGGAAGAATACCAATGTCTGAGCACTAAACTCCGTTTGCTGCCGCAAAGTGCATTTGACGTTATGATGGTTGATTTTATTAATCAAAGCGGCAAGCCCCCTATTATGTGGGTTATTGAAAAAAAGTAAGGATTGCTAAATAATCATTTGCAGCTTAATAAATCACGAGATCCCTTTTAGGGATCTTTTTTATTGCAATATGCATTTTTTTGTAGGTGATAGACTTTGAAAAATATCGAAAATGACTGGCTAAACACGACGTGCGTATACAATCCCCGAGTATAATTGTATACACCTATCCATGAAGTCAAATATACAATTTGAAAGACATATTGCAAATTGATATATTTTTAGCATAAAAATGAAATATCTCTTGCAAAAACGTTGTGAGATGCTATAATTGACTTAAGAGCAAAGGAGGTATTTTCAATGGCTGTTTCCAAGGATGATTTGATGGTTCACATCAAGGAAGAATGGTGTAAGGGTTGTGGCATTTGTATTGCCTACTGTCCAAAAAAAGTTTTAGGTTTCAATGAACACGGGAAAGTATCCATGTTGGATAGAGATAATTGTATAAAGTGCGGCATGTGCGAAATGAGATGCCCTGATTTTGCAATTTTTTTAGGAGGTAAGGAAAATGTCTAAAGTCATAAAGTTTCTACAGGGAAATGAAGCTTGTGTCGAAGGCGCGCTCATGGCGGGCATGAGATTTTATTCCGGCTACCCAATAACGCCTTCAACTGAAATTGCAGAACTTTCTTCTGAAAAGCTGCCAAAAGTCGGCGGCAAGTTTATACAAATGGAAGATGAAATCGCAGGGATTGCAGCGGCTATCGGCGCTTCGCTGACAGGCAAAAAAGCAATGACGGCAACATCCGGACCTGGCTTTTCACTTAAACAAGAAAATATCGGCTATGCTACGATTGCAGAAATACCACTTGTCGTTGTCAACGTCCAAAGAGGCGGTCCGAGTACAGGTCTGCCAACATCACCTGGTCAAGGCGATGTCATGCAGGCAAAATGGGGTACACACGGCGATCACCCAGTGATTTGCCTTACACCGGATTCTGTTAAAGAAACATTTGATTTAACAATAAGGGCTTTCAACTTAGCCGAAAAATACAGAACGCCAGTTATCTTGCTTACCGACGAGATTACTGGACACATGAGAGAGAAAATAGAGATTCCGGATGTATCGGAACTTGAAATATACAATCGCATCGTCCCTGAAGCCGGCGATGATTATAAAGCATATCACGTCGATGACGGTGACATCGTTCCTAAAATGGCGCCTTTTGGCGGTGGATTCCGCTATCATGTAACGGGTCTTATGCATGATGAAACGGGTTTTCCAAGCAACAGTACACAAAATGCAGATGTTCTGATTAAACGACTGATGGGGAAAATAGAAGACAACAAAGAAGACATTATTACCTATGAAGCCTATGAAACAGAAGATGCTGAATATTTGATTTTGTCCTATGGCGGAACGGCGAGAACGGCAAAGGCAGCTGTGAAAAAACTCAGAGCAGAAGGCATTAAAGTTGGCCTTTTCAGACTGATTACAGTTTGGCCTTTTCCTGAAGAACAAGTACGTGCACTCAGTGAACAAGTTAAAGATATTCTCGTCGCTGAACTGAACTTCGGACAAATTAAACTCGAAGTTGAACGCGTTGTTAAAGGCAATGCAAACGTTAGACTGTGCGGTAAAGCAAATGGTGAAATTTTAACACCTGAAGAGCTCATTAAAGCTTTTAAGGAGGTCCTATAATGAATAATCCTTTAGTAGAAAATTATTTTAGAATGGATAAATTACCGCATATCTGGTGCCCAGGCTGCGGACACGGCATTATTATGTCGGCAATTGCAAGAGCCATTGAAAAAAGTGGACTTGATAAAGACAAAGTCTGTATCGTATCCGGCATTGGCTGTTCTTCCAGAGCGCCTGGCTACATGGACTTTAACACACTGCATACGACACATGGCCGTGCGCTTGCCTTTGCAACAGGTGTTAAACTCGCTAACCCTGAACTCGAAGTAATCGTTATTGCAGGCGACGGCGACTTATCCGCTATTGGCGGCAATCACCTCATTCATGCAGCAAGACGCAATATCAACCTTACAACGATTTGTTTCAATAATAATATTTATGGCATGACCGGCGGACAATATTCCCCGACGACAGCAACTGGCGACAAGGGAACAACAGCGCCATACGGCAACATCGACAGACCATTTGACATTACACAGCTTGCAGCAGGTGCAGGTGCGACTTATGCAGCTAAAGCAACTGTATACCATGTTAATCAGCTACAAAAATACATTGAAGCGGCAATTGACCACAAAGGCTTTTCAATGGTGGAAGCTGTTTCTGTCTGTCCGACATACTATGGCAGAAAGAACAAAAAGGGTTCTGCAGTTGACATGATGAACTGGCTGAAAGACAGTTTTGTCGATATGAAGATTGCAGAAAAAATGCCTGAAAAAGCAGTTGGCAAATTTATCATGGGTGAATATGTCAATAAGGTTGAACCGGAGTATACAGAGCTCTACGATCAAGTGATTGAACGCCTTAAACGATAGAACTGTTTTCGAATTAAAATAAGGGGTTAACCTATTACAAAAATAGTGTATAATAAAGGAGATGAAATCATGAGTGATCAATTAGAACTTAGATTGTCCGGTTCAGGCGGTCAAGGTCTTATCACAGCGGGCATCATCCTGGCGGAGGCCGCGATACGTGATCAAAAAAATGCCATTCAAACTCAAAGCTACGGTCCTGAGGCAAGGGGCGGTGCAAGTAAAGCTGAGGTTATCATCAGTAATGAAGCCATAGATTTTCCGAAAGTTACCATTCCGAACATGACATTTGCGCTGACGCAAGTTGCTGCAAATAAGTATATCAGCGATGTTTCAAAAGATGGCACAGTGATTGTGGATGACAGCATTGAACTTCCCGAAGGGATCGTTGCAAAGCATATCTATAAACTGCCAATTATTGAAGCGGCGCGCAATGATGTCGGCAAAGAAATTGTTGCCAACATTATAGCACTTGGCGTCATCGTTGAACTGACAAAGATTGTAACAAAGGAAAGCCTTGAAGCAGCCATCATGGCGCGGATTCCAAAAGGTACTGAAACCTTGAATCAAATGGCTTTACAGAAAGGGTATGAACTGGCAAATCAATCTAAATAGGTGATTTGA
Source organism: Clostridiales bacterium (assembly GCA_030446305.1). Classification (GTDB taxonomy): domain Bacteria; phylum Bacillota; class Clostridia; order Peptostreptococcales; family Acidaminobacteraceae; genus Fusibacter. The sequence goes on from JASUSA010000048.1 coordinate 14,820, forward strand.
TGAGTAGTTCTGATTTGTTAGGACGCATTCGACAAAAATATTTGTCGCTGAGTAAAAGCCATAAAAAAATAGCGGATTACATTCTGGAAAATTATGACAAAGTTGCCTTTATGACAGCTTCGACACTTGGTAAAAATGTTGATATCAGTGAATCGACTGTCGTAAGATTTGCAAATGCCATTGATTATGACGGCTATCCGCAGCTTCAAAAAGAACTTCAAGAATCTATAAAGACAAAATTGACAACTGTACAACGGTTTGAATTTTCAAAAGAGCATACGGAAACAGAATATTTGACAAAGATTATGATCAATGATATTGATAACATTCGCTTTACCATTGATCAATTCGACTTCGAGATGATGTCCCATGTGGTGGATGAAATTATCAGAGCGAGAAAGGTCTATATACTGGGACTTCGGAGTTCTTCGGTACTGGCACATTATTTGGGATTTTATTTAAATTTCATTTTGCCGGAGATTCATATTATCCAAGAGAGTGCACAGGATGTTTACGACCAGCTCCTAAACTTATCAAAGGATGATTTGATGATTGCGCTGTCTTTTCCGCGCTACTCGAAACGGACATACGATTGCGTGAATTATGCCATTAAAAACAATGCAACCATTATCGGTATTACGGATGGGCTTAATTCACCGCTCTACGAAAAAGTTAAATACTGTTTAATCGCAAAGTATAATATGAACACTTTTATCGATTCCCTCGTGGCACCAATGAGTTTGATAAACGCTTTAATTATCGGCGTTAGCATGCGCAAAGAAGGCGTAGAACGCAATCTTGAAAAATTGGAACGCATTTGGGATGAATATGGTGTTTACAATATCAAATAGGTATAAGGAATTGCTTTACCCCTTGATTTGCGATATAATCTAAAGTGAAATACCACCAACATGGTGGTATTTATTTTTACGAATCTTTTTAAATGAGATGTGTGGCTTCATTGAGACTTTCAAAATCATATGAGCACATTGATGAGAAGCGGCAGCATCACGGTATAAAATGGGAGTGGACGAAAATTTGATACAGATTGCCATTGATGGCCCAGCTGGGTCTGGTAAAAGCACGGTTGCAAAAAAACTGGCACAGGTTCTGGGATTTATTTACTTGGACACGGGTGCCATGTACCGGACGGTGACACTAAAAGCACTAAGATCACAGATTGATCTTGACGATTCGCAGGCGTTGTGGCGCATTGTCGATACCATTGCAATTGATTTTGACAAAGACCGGGTTTTAATGGATCGGGAGGATTGTACAGAAGCGATCCGCCTGCCGGAAGTTTCGAGAAACGTTTCGAAGGTTGCAATGGATGCACATGTGCGAGACGTTATGGTGAAGCAGCAACAGCAAATCGCCGCCGATAAAAATGTGATTATGGATGGGCGCGATATTGGTACACATGTACTGCCGAATGCAGACTATAAATTTTTCTTGGTTGCAAGCACGGAAGAACGTGCCGGAAGGCGGCTGAGAGAGTTGTCTGCCAAAGGTTTTGATACAGATTTGAAAACGCTGATTAAGGAAATCGAATTAAGAGATAAGCTGGATTCGGAACGTGCCTGTGCACCGCTTGCACAGGCTCCAGATGCTATTTGCATTGATACGACAACTGCTAACATTGATGAAGTCGTCAATGCATTGCTTGAGATTATTCAAAATCGGAAGGTGGTTTCAAACGCGTGAATAAATTTTACGATTTTTGCAGTCGCTTGGCGCGTCTGTTTTACAACGTCTTTTTTAAAGTGGAAATCGTTGGTGCAGACCGCATTGATTTTTCAAAGCAGTACGTTATTTGTGCCAATCACCTAAGTAATCACGATCCTTTTTTACTTGGCGGCTTTATGCCGCTACAGGCACATTTTATGGCAAAAAAGGAATTGTTTAAATATCGCATTGTGGCAAAAGTGCTTGATATGGTCTATGTTTTTCCGGTTGACCGCGAGAGCAATGATATCCATGCCATTAAAAAGGCTTTAAAACTGTTGAGAAGCAATGAAAACCTCGGGTTGTTTCCCGAGGGGACGCGTAACCGAACCGATGCACCACTGCCGGTGAAAGGCGGGGTTGCCATGATGGCTTATCGAACGGAAACGCCAATTTTGCCAATTACGATTGATTCAACTTATAAATTTTTTGGTCCCATTCGCATTGTCTACCATGATCCTATTTACCTTGAAGATTTCTATGGAAAAAAAATTGATGCGCCGACACTTGAAGCCAAATCTCAAGAAATTGTCAATCAGCTATACGAAAATATGGTATATTATAGAGCAAAGTGATAGCTATACCGGTGAAATCAACATAATTGTGCGCATTTCGCCATCGTTTGTTTAGAAATCAGGAGGCAAAACAATTGCAAATACAAGTTGCAGAGTATGCAGGATTCTGCTATGGTGTCAAACGCGCCATTCAAATATTGGATGAGGTCATTGAAACGACACCGAAACCTGTGAATAGCGAGCAAATTCTCGCTTATACACTGGGACCGATTATCCATAATCAACATGTTACACAATATTATGAGAAAAAAGGCATAAAAGTCATTGAAAATATTCAAGATTTCATAGATAATAGAAGGGATAGTGAAAAATTGATTATCCGTTCTCACGGTGCGCCAAAACGCGTCTATGATATGGCAGCGCAATACGGCATCCCGCTGATTGATGCGACTTGTCCATATGTCAAAAAAATTCAAAATACGGTTTCATCTTATCACCTAAAAGGTTATAATATTATTGTTGTGGGCGATTCATCACATCCGGAAGTCATAGGCATTAATGGCTGGTGTGACGATCAGGCAACAATCATCAAGACTTTATCCGATATACAAAAGATTGAAGAAACGGCAAAACCGACATGTATTGTCGCTCAAACGACGTTTAACATTGGTCTTTGGGAAAAGATTGTTGACGAACTATCTAAAATTTTGTTAAATAGTATTGTAAAGAATACAATTTGTTTAGCAACAACGCAACGCCAGGATGCGTGTAAGACTCTGGCAGCTAATGTGGATTTAATGATTGTCGTGGGTGACAGGCACAGTTCAAATACAAAGAAGCTGGTTGAAGTGTGTTCCGATATCGTTAAAACCATTCATATTGAAACTAAGGATGACTTAAATGTGTCTAAGTTGATTGGTAATGTAAAAATTGGCGTTACTGCTGGTGCATCGACACCTGATTGGATTATCCAATCCGTCATTCTTAAAATAGAAAATGAAGGCGAGGTATTTTTTGATGGAAAATCATAGTTCAATGGCTGAAATGATGGAACAAATCGAAGAATCATTAAAAATCCCAAGAAGAGGGTCAATAGTGAAAGGAAGCGTAATTCAGGTTAACGAAGACGTTGTCATCGTTAACGTTGGATATAAATCTGACGGCGTAATCCCTAAGAACGAAATATCGTCTGATCCTAACTTCGACAATTTTAAACACTTTCACGAAGGTGATGAGCTCGATGTCTATGTCGTCAGCCACGACAACGGCGAAGGCAATATCCTTCTCTCATTAAGAAAGGTAAATGTCGACAAAGATTGGGAAGAGCTTGATAAGCTCAATGAAGAAGATGCGGAAATTACAGTGAAAATCACTGAATCCGTTAACGGTGGTTTAATTGCTTTCTACAAAGAAATCAGAGGTTTTGTCCCTGCGTCACAACTTTCTGACCGTTTTGTGAAAAATCTTAAACCATATGTCGGTCAAGACTTAAAAGTTAAGATCGTCGAAATTAACAAGCAAAAAAGACGTGCTGTCTTCTCACACAAAGAATTTGCAATCCGTGAGAAAGCTGTTCAAAGAGAAGCATTCTGGCAGACAATTGAGATTGGCAAAGTTGTGCAAGGTGAAGTTAAACGCCTTACAAACTTTGGTGCCTTCGTTGATATCGGTGGCATGGACGGTCTCGTACACGTAACTGAAATGAGCTGGGGCAGAATTAAACCTGCATCAGAATTTGTAAAAGTTGGCGACAAAATTGATGTCAAGATTATCGATGCCAATAAGGATGACAATAAAATTTCGCTCAGTATCAAGCAATTAACAGAAGAACCTTGGGCGACTTTTGAAGACAAATACTATGTCGATGGCATTTACGACGGCAAAATTGTCAATTTAACTGATTTCGGTGCTTTTGTTGAGCTCGAACCAGGGATTGAAGGATTGGTTCACGTTTCTCATATTGCAAAAGAGCATGTTGAGAAACCGGAAGACGTCTTAAACATCAATCAAATCGTAACAGTGAAAATCCTCGAATACAATGTGGATGAAAAGAAAGTAAAACTTTCAATGAAAGCGGTAGACGATATGGATGTTGTTGAAGAATCTGAAGATTTTGTTGAAGAAGACATGTAAGTTTAGTCTGAAATAGGCACTTCCGATGAAATCGTAAAGAATGACCAGTGAAATGGCAGGCAGGTCTTACCGGAAGTACATTCAACATTTATCGTAGGGTTTCCCTATAACATGAATACTTGAAAACCACTAGCAATAGTGGTTTTTTAAGTGTTTGAGACAACACTTACTGCTTAGATGTTTTCATTTTAGGGTATAATGGAATTAATAACTCTAAAATTTGCAAACGGGAGATAATCATTTATGGAAGGATATGAGAAGTTTAAAGAACGCGTCTTTCAGAAGACAAAGCTAGACTTATCACTTTACAAAGAACGTCAGATGAAAAGACGTATTGAATCACTGATTACAAGACATGGTTTATCAAGTTTTGAAGCTTACTACGCATTGATTGACAGCAATAAAAATGCCTTTGATGAATTTGTCAACTATTTGACCATAAACGTTTCTGAGTTTTACCGCAATCCTACCCAATGGGAGACGTTAAGGGCCGATATCTTTCCTGCGATTTTGAAGCGTACGAAAAAGCCAAAAATTTGGTCGGCTGCCTGTTCTACTGGTGAAGAACCTTATTCTTTGGTGATGTGCCTTAGTGAGTTTTTACCGCTGAATGAAATAAAAATTCATGCAGTTGACTTTGACGATGAAGCAATTGCAAAAGCAAAGATGGGTGTCTATTCTGATAAAGCGATAAAAAATGTACCGGAAGCTTATCAGCGAAAATATTTTGAACTCATTGGCAAGAGCTATCGCGTCAAAGATGAAATTAAACAGTGTGTCGAGTTTAAAAAAATGAATCTGTTGCGTGATTCTTATCCAAAGGGATTTGACCTCGTCGTGTGCCGAAATGTCATGATTTATTTTACAGAAGAAGCAAAAGATGAAATGTACCGCAATTTCTATGATTCTTTAAATCATGATGGCTATTTTTTTGTCGGCAGTACAGAACAGATTATACAGCCGCAGCGCTATAATTTTGAAACGAGCAAGACTTTTTTCTATTATAAGCGTTAGGGCAGAAATATAAACATTATTTTCAGAATTACAAAAGCGACACAAGTTCTGTTGTCTCAATAAAGATTAACGGTAGATGATAAACAAAATCCAGTGTTTTGTGCCTTAGGTGCAAAATACTGGATTTTAAGTGTTCAGAGGAGAAGCACATGCAGAAGATAAGACAATGGGGCCAGCGGCAAACTGCTCAAATGCGTGGTATGGACACGTCGATGAAACTCTATATCAGTATTTTGATTTTTACGGCAATTGGTTTGGCGTTTAGCAATAACGTCGTCTCAAACTATTTTAAAGATGCCTATCAGGTAGATGCCTATCAGCGTGGGCTCATTGAATTTCCGAGAGAGATTCCCGGGATCATTTCAATTTTTGTCATTGCGGGATTGTCTTTTTTGTCAGATCTTCGCATTTCGATGATTGCACAGATTTTGAGTGCGATTGGCATTTTTATACTTGGTGTTACGACGCCGAGTTTTAATATAATGCTCCTGTTTATATTTATCAATTCAATGGGGATGCATTTGTTCTTTCCACTTCAGGACAGCATTGGCTTATCACTGGCTGAAAAAGACAAAATGGGTGTTCGAATGGGTCAGTATAAAGGCATTTTCACAGGCTTTCAGATGCTGGCTTCGGTTTTTGTCTTCATTGGATTTAAAACAGGGTTTCTAAGTTTTACAGCACCTGTAAAATGGCTTTTTCTGCTGGCGGGTATAGCAGCAATTATTGTATTCTACCTGATGCTGAAGCTTGATCGTCATATGCAGTCTTCACACCATCAGCCGAAGCTTAAAGTTGTCTTTCGCAAGGAATACAGTTTGTACTATATTCTGGTTGTCATGTTTGGCGTTCAAAAGCAAATTATGATGGTTTACGGACCATGGGTTTTAATTGAACTGCTCAATAAGCAAGCGGATACGTTGGCGATACTGACCATCATCTCATCGTTTATTGGCATTTTCTTTATCCCGGCGATTGGGCGATGGCTGGATCGCTATGGTGTGAAAAAACTGCTCTATGCAGATGCGTTGTCATTTATTGGTGTTTATATGCTTTATGGACTGCTCAGCGCCGGATACGTCAGCGATACGTTGCCTAAAGTGGGGATTGGCGTCCTGCTGGCATATGGCTTGTTTATCATAGATCGAATGTCAACACAGATGAGCATTGTTCGAACTGTCTATCTTAAGACAATCGCGCTCAGTGCTTCTGATATAACGCCAACACTGACATTGGGGCAAAGTATGGATCATTTTGTCTCCATTCTCTGTGCCTATCTCGGCGGCATTGTATGGATGTCGTGGGGACCGCAATATATTTTCTTTCTGGCGGCGGGACTTTCTGTTGTAAATCTAGTTGTCGCCATTGTGGTTAAAATACCTGCTGATTCTGAAGTGCATGTAGCTGTTAAATAGCAATTTAAAATAGAAGCGCAAAATAGGTTGAAAAATAGGCTGTAAAATAGAACAGTTGCGTTGCACCGTACTGAAATATAGAAATAGAGGCGATAAATTTAGCTGAAACTTTAGCATGTTATAAATTTTTATAAATACCTTGACCTTGACGTTACGTCATCCTTTATACTGAAGTTACCAAGTGAACACTGGAGGTATAAATGTATTCGATCACAGAGCTGTCAAAGCTTTCAGGCGTTACCACGCGAACCCTTAGGTACTATGAGTCCATAGGCCTAATAAAGGCTGGCCGTGATGCTGAATCCGGCTATAGGCTGTATGATGGGACTGCTGTTGACCAATTGCAGCAAATTCTTATTTTAAGAGCGCTTGCAATGCCGTTAAAAGATATCGCATTTGTTCTCAATAAGCCGAAAGACGAAATAGCTCAGCTTAAATCTCATTTGGATGCATTAAAAAAAGAGGAAAAGCGGTTGAAGCGCATTATTGCAACAGTGGAAAAGACCATTGCGTCAAAAGAAAGGGGTATTGCTTTGCAAGATCATGAAAAATTTGAAGGGATAAAGGCTGAACGCGTCGCAAAAAATGAGGCGCTTTACGGTGAAGAAATAAGGCGGCGGTATGGTGATGATGCTATAGATGCTGCCAATGCAAAGTTTCTCAAAATGACACCTGATAAAGCGCTGGAAGCAGAGCGATTGTCAGCTGATATTGAAAAACTTATTGTAGAAGGGCTTGAAAGCGGTGATCCGGAAGGCATTATTGCTAAAAGGCTTGCAGAGACACATCGGGCATGGCTGACCATTTACTGGGTTGACTATTCAAGCGAAGCGCACAGAAATTTAGCAGAGATGTACTTGGCAGATGAACGCTTCAAAGCCTATTATGAGCAAATCGGTAAAGGCGGCACCGATTTTTTAGTCAGTGCTGTTAGGCGATATATCAAAGCATAGGCGTAAATTTATCGAGCAGACACCTCTGCGCGACTAGCTTCCAGTGCTGTTGCAATTTAGCGGCAATCGGAAGCTTTTTTGCGCAATCTTTACTTTTCAAAATGAATTTATAATGATACAATTTTTATAATCTATGGCGTCGATATAGCAAGGACACATTTTGGAGGAGACGATGAAACGAAAGAGGGCATTTTTTAGAAAGGCACCATGTGAAGAGGCAGAATGTATCTTACAACATGTGGAATCGCATATTTTAGGTGAAGATACCGTTGAACCAAAAGTTGAATATCCGATTCACAGGAATCTGTTGTACTTTTTTAAGCGGTTGTTCAACAGTGAAAAGAAATTATCAGAAGTATCAAAAGATGTTTTAAGTGTAGCCGTTTCGCTTAGCGAATTTGATGTTAACATGGCATATACATCTGAAAAACTCGTACATTTTGCTGAGGAAATGGCAGAACTTAGTGAGTCAAATCTGGCAATTGTCGAAGAAACCAATGCGAGTATGACACAGGTTAGTACAACCGTGACAGAGGCGTCAGAAACGCTTGAGCACTTATCGGCGTCTTCAGCTGAACTGCTTAATCAAAATGAAGAAGGACTCGTTCAGCTCAACAATGTTATGCAACTGAAAGACAATGTCATTGAAGAAGCTGAAATCATGCATCGACATATCCAGCATCTCATCGACATGACGGATAAAGTCAATGAAATTGTCAAAAGCGTCGGTGATATTGCAGATCAAACGAATCTCTTGGCGCTTAATGCCTCAATAGAAGCTGCAAGAGCAGGCGAAAGCGGCAGAGGATTTGCCGTTGTTGCAGAAGAAATCAGAAAATTAGCCGATAGCACCAAACAAAGTTTGGAAGGCATGAACAATTTTGTCGCCAGTATCAAGAAAACGGCTGCTGAAGGTGAGACAAGCATGAAGACGACGCTTGAATCAACGGCAAACATGAGTGAGCAGATCACCAATGTTTCGGATACATTAAACGGCAATATGGATTTAATGCGCGATGCCATTAACGGTATCCATGAAATCAATGCGGCAATGTCAGGCATTCAAATCTCGACTGAAGAAATCAATCAAGCCATGAATGCATCCAGTGAAGATGCACAAAAACTGCGTTATATGACGGAAAGTATCTTTGACAGTGCCAAGGAAAGTCAAGTTTTTGCTGAAAACATTAAAGCAATTGATGATAAGCTGTCTGGCAACGTTAAGACGATGATGGATGCTTTAAACGGCGGACGCAACGCACTCAGCAATGAAGAATTTGTTACGATTATTGAAAACGCCATAGCATCCCATAAGCAATGGATGAAAAAATTGGCTCAAATAACAGAGACAATGACGGTAACGCCGCTGCAGACAGATGGCAATCGCTGTGGTTTTGGTCATTTTTATAAGAGCATAGATGTCTACAATGTTGAACTCTCAGATTTATGGGGTCAAATTGACGGCATTCATAAAACGCTTCATGCCAATGGCGGCAAGGTAATTGCTGCCGTCAAAAATCATCAAACCGATGAAGCGCGAAAATACTATCAGGAAAGTACCGTTTGTGCAGATAAGATAATGTCAATTTTCAACGAAATTGTGGCCATTGTCAAAAAGAATGAGAGCAGGAAGATTCAAGTTTTTCAAAATGACATAAAAACACCAGCTCCAGTGAATATATTAACTTGATGAATGGCATTGGTTAGGATAAAATGTAAAGCATGGCAATAAAGGAGTACAAAAAATGAAAAAAATAGCAAGTTTCGAAGTGGATCACAATCGACTGCTGAAAGGTGTTTATGTATCACGACGCGATCAGTTTAAAGATGTTGTCTTGACGACGTTTGACGTGCGCATGAAATTGCCCAATGCAGAAGCACTTGAAAATGGTGCGATTCACACACTGGAACACTTGTTGGCAACTTATTTCAGAAACGATGAAACTTTTGGCAAACGCATTGTCTATTTTGGGCCAATGGGCTGCTTAACCGGCATGTATCTAATTGTCGAAGGGACGTTGGCATCTGAAGACGTATTGCCGCTATTAATCGGCGGTTTTGAATTTGTCGCTGAGTATTCAGGTGATATTCCAGGCGTCAGTGCCATTGAATGCGGCAATTATAAACTGCATGATCTGAATGGCGCCAAACAGGAGGCGTCAGATTATTTGGATGTTTTAAAGCATATCTCTAAAGATCAGCTTAATTATCCGTCATAGGAGGTTTTTATGATTGGCATTATTGGTGCGATGGATCTGGAAACTGAAAAACTAAAAGCAGAAATGGCCATCGACAACGTGTTGGAAATGGCAGGCATGTCATTTTATGCCGGCAAATTGAAGGATGTTGAAGTCGTTGTGGTTACTTGTGGCGTTGGGAAAGTCAACGCAGCTGTTTGTACACAGGTACTCATTAACGAGTTCGGCGTACAGTCTGTTATTAATACAGGTGTTTCAGGCGCATTGGACGAACGGCTTAAAATTGGCGACATTGTTATATCAACCGATTGTATGGAGCATGACTTTGATGTAACTGTATTTGGTTATGAATTGGGTGTTGTGCCAAGGCAGGCTACATCTGTCTATAAAGCTGATGAAAAATTAGTGAATATTGCGTACGAAGCGGGCATGGCATCTGTAAAAGGACATCAAATTTTAAAAGGACGCGTTGTGTCTGGCGATCAGTTTATTTCATCGCAGGAGAAAAAGCAGATGCTCGTAGATGTTTTCAATGCGGCGACAACTGAAATGGAAGGCGCTGCGATTGCGCATACCTGTGTACTGAATCATCGTCCATTTGTGATTATACGTGCGATTTCAGATCAGGCGAATGGCGAGGCACATGTAAACTTTGATGAATTTGCCAAAGATGCGGCCATTAATTCAAATCATATGGTTTTGTTTATGTTGGAGCGTCTTGCAGATTGAAATAAGCACCTTGTGAATTGCGTCAAAAAAATAGTTGAATAATAAAAACCGATTGCAGCCCTCATCGCGTGACGGATACAATCGGTTTTTTGTTGTTTTTGAAGTCATTTTATTTTTAATAGACGTGATACACTAACAGACGGCAATATAACCGTCGCACCGCATTTCAGTGCCACCGATATAGCCGCCGCCCGGGAGGCGTAAGATCATTTGGCCACGGCCAAAGGTTGCATTGTCAAGAGGCAATGAAAGATCGTGCGCGCGCTGTGAAAGTGCTTTGATGAGATATTCAGGCATACTGCGTTCGACATTGACGGATTTTTCCTTCATCCACTGCCAGCGCGGTGCGTCAAGCGCATCTTGGGGCGACATGCCAAAATCAATGAGGTTTGAAATAACCTGTAAGTGACCTTGAGGCTGCATAAAACCACCCATGACGCCAAATGGTCCGATGGCTTCATTATCTTTCATTATAAAACCCGGAATAATGGTATGATATGGGCGCTTACCGCCGGCAAGGGCATTTGGATGTTTCGGATCGAATGAGAAATTATACCCGCGGTTGTGAAGGGCGATACCGGTTCCGGGAACGACGATGCCCGAGCCGAACCCCATATAGTTGCTTTGAATAAAGGATACCATATTGCCTTCTGAATCAGCGGTGCATAGATAGACGGTTCCCCCTGTCGGAGCTGGAATGTGCGTCGGCTGCTGTGCAGTTTCAGACTGTTTGGATGCGCTGAGTTCACTATATGCTGAAGAAAGATAGTATTCGAGATCAAATGGATTAAATCGCTGATCGGCAACCGTAGCGGCAACATCGACAAAAGCCTGTTTAATGGCCTCGATTTGACGGTGCATCGCCAGTTCGCGAGGCATTGATGAAAGATTGAACTGCCGCAGTGCATTGAGTGCCATCAGAGCTGTGACGCCTTGTCCGTTCGGCGGTATTTCACAGATCTCATATCCTCGATAATTTAATCGAATGGGTCTGACCCACTCCGGCAGATATTGTGCCAAGTCGTCATTGGTCATAAAGCCGTCATAATGCTGGAGTGTATCGACGATTTTTGATGCAAGTGCACCGCTGTAAAAAGAGGCAGTCTGACTGTCTGCAATCTCTCTTAAAGTATGTGCCTGATCCAGCTGCAGCCATCGTTCGCCGGCACTTGGTGCACGGCCATTTGGTGCAAACGCATCAAACCAATGTTCAAGACCGGGAACATGCATTGCTTTATAGTTTTGATAGGCGATATGCCAATGGTGAGCGACGTAATCGGAAACAATAAAACCGCTTTCTGCGTGTTGTATAGCGGGTTCAAACAACTTTTCAAAAGGCAGTTTGCCAAAGCGTTTTGACAGTGCAATCCATGCAGCAGGTGCGCCGGGAACAGTGACAGGCACGGCGCCGTGAGAAGGGAGCGATTCAAATCCCTTGGCTTTTACAGCATCTATACTGATCGCATCGGGGGCGTCGCCGCTACTGTTGAGGCCGTGGAGTTCGCCATCTTTATAAATAATGGCAAAGGCATCTCCGCCAATACCGTTTGATGTCGGTTCGACGACAGTAAGTGTAATCGCAGTGGCAATTGCGGCATCAATTGCATTGCCGCCTTGTTTTAGCATTTGAATGCCAGCCTGAGCCGCAAGCGGTGAAGAAGTTGCTACCATGCCGTTTTGGGCATACGTATTTTGCTTAAACGACTGAAATTGTTTTGGGGCATGATATTGAATCATAATGTGTCCTCTCTGAAGATCGATTAAATGGTATAAAACTGCTGTAGGGAACATATACCCTATCATCATTATAGCGCTTTTTTTGACGGCTTTCATAATGAATTAGGAGAATTATCAGTCTGAATAGTGGTTTTATAATGCATCGGCCGTTAAAATTGATTATAATAGTGTTAACATGGGCGAGGAGATTGAAAAATGGAACCAACAGATTATAACTGGGTATATTATAGACTAAAAGATGGGCGTGAATTAAAAATCAGAGAAGTTACAGTTGAGGATACTGAAATGCTGCTGACTTATATTAACAGCGTCAGCGGTGAAACCGATAATTTGAATTTCGGTGCAGGTGAATTTGGACTTACCTTTGATGAAGAACGGCAGTATCTCGACAATATTCGAAGAAGTGAAAATGCGATTTACCTGCTGGGGTTTATTGAAGAAGAACTGGTATCCGCACTTAGTTTTACTTGCGAACAAAGGGAACGGACGAAACACACCGGCGAGTTTGGCATCACGGTTTTAAAATCGCATTGGGGACTTGGCGTCGGTGAGGCGATGCTGACGACATTGATTGAATGGGCAAAGATTTCCGGAATTATACGTAAGATTAATTTAACGGTGCGGTCAGACAACGAACGCGCGATCAGTCTCTATAAAAAAAGTGGTTTTCAGTATGAAGGAAAACGAACACGTGACTTATTGGTAAATGGGATTTTTTATGACGGTATTCTAATGGGCATGGAAATCAATTGAGAGGAGGCAAGTTATGAAAACGGCATTCAAATGTATGCGCAATCTGATCGTAGCCGGTATTGTTGCAGACAGTGCCTATGTGTACAAAACGTATCGTAAGTATCGGGCAATGGCACAACAGCTAGATCGTATGATATGGATGAGTAGACAGGTTATCCGATTGGGAACAGGCGAGCTGAAATCCGAATGCATCGGCATTGCCTATTCTGAATTGGTCATCGATTTAACGGATGTGGATTTAACGGAAGATATATTGCTGACAGTTCATGGCGACTATGCGAAAATTCGCCTCCTCGTGAAAGCTTCTACACGATTAAGACTCAATGGCACGGTGCATTTTGCTAATGTACGCTATCAGAAGGCAGTTGAAATCGATGAATCGGCAAATTGTTTAAACGTACAGTATGCACTTCGTTTTGCGACGCTGGAAATCGAGGTGGCGTCATGATGGAAGTTATTCAGCGCAGTGATTTATGTTTTCAATCAGAATGGTATGCAGCTCAGGCGGCACTGTACTGCGGTGTGGGGAAACTCATTGAGAATCCCTATGCCATCATTAAAGCAGATGCGTCAAGGCGTTATAGTTTCATTCAATATGACGAGGCGTCTCCCGTGTGGATTCTCACTGAGGCAATGACAGACCAGAACCTCTGTGAAGCGATATCAAAATCATTTTATGCAAATTTTGCGCATCGTGATTCGGTGACCTTGATTACACGGCCGCAGGTTGGTGCTTATATTGCCACTTATTTTTCCAAGATGAAAAATCTCAGCTGGCATATTGGCTTAAAATTTGAAGCGTTTAAAATAACGCGCAATATGTTGGCGTATCCGTGTGCCAATAAGCTTTTTAAACTGCATGAACTTGATAATGAAACACTGATGCAAGTGGTTCAGAATGTACCGCCGGAAAATCGTTCACAAATATTTAAGCGGTTGTATCTCAATGCGGATCTTCCCGTTATCAGTCAGGACGAACTATACGTTTACATGGTAAACGGACAGGTACGCGGCACCGTTAGTATGGATGTTTCGCTTGGCGACTATGCAAAGATCAGTGATATCTTTCTTTTGAAACCCGCGAGAGGTCAGAAAATCGGAAAACAGATTATTTTGGATGCATGCCAGATTGCCCAGCGAAAAGGGCTGATTCCGCTGCTCTTCACAGAGCGAATGGGTGGATACACGCGGATGCTGCTATCCGATCAGGATTTTGAGCATTTGGGAAGTCTTGATGAGATTGTCATCTATCGCTAATGGCCTCGTGAATTGTTGTACGGCGATAAAGAATCAACGATAAAGAATCAACGATAAAGAATCAACGATAAGGGGTTAACGATAAAGGATGAGCATAGAGGATTGGATTCCAATGCATTCGGCACTGAAATCTAATCCTTTTTTTATTTAATCTTAATATTATTTGGGTAAAATGATGACATAGATTTCAAGACCAGCTAATAATAGTCAAGTAGTATTTTGAAAAAATCATGAAAGAAATGATTTTGGAAAAAGAGCGCAATGAACCAAGCCATTGAAAAGTACGAA
>JASUSA010000111.1 GCA_030446305.1 Clostridiales bacterium
TGAGACGTTTTTCGCCTGTACAAACGATTGGCGGCGGTTTAATCTCAAATGTCAATGCAAAAAAACATCATATAACCGATATCACTGCTGTATCCGAAGATTCTTATTTTATCGAACAATTGAAATCACTGCAGGAACCCTTTGATCTAAACAATGAACGCTTTGAGAGCCTGTCAATCTCTAAAGAAGCATTGGCGAAGCAGGTTAAGCAGAGCATACGCGCGGGGCATATCATTGCTTTATCGGATACCATGTTTGTGACTGTCACTGCTTATGAAACAAAACGGGATGCTGTTTATCAATTTGTTGAAGCCTATCATGAAGAACACCCCTATCGTTTTGGCGTCAATCGTGCAGAACTGAAATCAAAATGTTTTTCAAATTATGTAAAACAGGTTTTTGACCGTTTTTTAGTACAGCTTTATATGGATGAGACACTGGGTGTAACGGCGCAATGGGTACATACTTATGATTTTAAACCAACCGAAGATGCGGCATTTCAAAAATTAAAAAATGAATTTGACAAGATTTTTGATGCAGATCCATTAAAAATGGCGAGTACATCAGATTTAACAAAGCTGGCCGGTAAGTCTGCAAACCACGCCGACATTTTTAGCTATTTGAAATATCGCGAAATTATTGTTAAAATAAATGAAGATCGATATATGTTGAAAGAGGCTTATGAAACCGCGAAAAATGCAATGCTCGTGTACTTTGAAACAAATGAATTTACGGACGTTGCCGCCTATCGTGATCTTCTTGGAACTTCGCGGAAAAACAGCGTCATGCTATTGGAACACTTTGATGAAATAGGGTTAACAAAACGGATTGAAAATAAAAGAATGCTTATCAAATGAGATTGGAGTGAAAACATGTCAGAAAAAATATTAGTTGTTGACGATGAGCCGATTTTACTAAAAGGCCTCAAGTTTAGTTTGGAACAGGAGGGTTATGTTGTAGAAACGGCGGATGAAGGAAAGGATGCCTATTCGAAGATCCTTGAAAACACCTATGATGCCGTCATCTTGGATTTAATGCTTCCAGGCATGGATGGCCTTGAGATTTGCAAAAAGGTTAGAGAGAAATCAATGGTTCCTATTTTAATGTTAACGGCTAAGGATGACGACTCCAGCAAAGTGCTCGGTTTAGAATACGGCGCAGATGACTATATTACAAAACCATTCAATATGCTCGAGTTAAAAGCGAGGATTAAAGCTATTCTGCGACGCGTTCAAGTTGCCGATCAGGCTATCGCTTCCAATGTGATGAGCGTTGGTGATTTTACCATTAACACCCTTGGCAGAAAAGTTGCCGTCAACGGCCAAAATGTCAATTTAACCGCTAAAGAATTTGATCTGCTGCTGCTTTTAATGCTCAACGAAGAACGCGTCTATTCCAGAGAAGAGCTGCTGGAAACCATCTGGGGTTACGAATACTTTGGTGATGTCAGAACCGTGGATGTGCACATACGACGTCTGAGAGAAAAGATTGAAGAGAACTCATCACAGCCTGATTACATTTTAACCAAATGGGGAGTGGGTTACTATTTTAAAAATAAGAAAAAAAGAGTTCTTTAAAAGCATTAGGTGGAAACTTGTTTCCACCTATTTAATATTGATATCCTTAATATTGTTTATGACGACAATCTTCATCAAAGACTTTCTCATTAAATCGAATGTCGAGGAAGCGAAGACAAGTCTTTTGGTGCAAAACAATATCATTTCAAGTCAGATTGCCCCTTATTTAAGAAATGCCGACAACACCTATACGTATCAGTACATTGAAGATATTATAAAACAGCATACATTTGACTATGATTCCAGAACACTGATTATCAATACTGCCGGCACTGTCGTTATGGACGCCTATGATGAATATAACGGCCGAACACTGACGAATACGGAAGTGGTCAATGCACTGAAGGGAAACAGCACGGCAAATATTTATCAGTATGACAGGGATTATATTATGTATGCGGCAGTGCCCATTATTGATGAAAACGAAATTATCGGCGTCTCGTTTATGTCATCCGACATTAACGACGGTTTTGATAATATAAACTTTATCATAGACAAGCTGCTCATTATTTTCACGACATCTGTTCTCATTTCACTGTTTGTCAGTTTATTTTTCTCCGAAATCATAGCACTGCCTATTGAGAATTTGACCGATTCCGTCAAAAAAATTACAACGGGCAATTATGATACCAAAGTCGCTGTAAAGGGAAATGATGAAATCAGTGCACTGGGAAATGCATTTAATCTCATGTCGACAAAGCTCTTTCAAGTTGACGACAGGCGCAAGAAATTTGTTTCAAACGTCTCTCATGAGCTGCGAACGCCTATGACCAGCATGAAGATCGTTGCCGATACACTTTTGTCGCAGGAACATTGGGAAGAGCCCATTTATCGTGAATTCTTAGGTGATATCAACATGGAAGTTGATCGATTGAACAAAATTATCGACAGTCTTTTATACCTGGCAAAAATAGAAAAAGACGAATTGGAGCTGGACCTCAGCGTCACGTATGTCAATTATCTCATTGAAAAAGTCATCAAGACGATCAAGCCCATTGCGACAAAGAAAAACATTGAGCTGACATTCAATTCTCAAAGCAAGATTCAAATCAATTTGGATCAGGAAAAAATTCAGCAATGCCTCTTGAATATTGTCGGCAATGCTGTTAAATATACACCGGAAGGCGGACTAGTCGTACTCTCCTTAATTGAGCGAAAAGATGAAATCGTCATCAATGTCACAGACAACGGCATTGGCATCCCTGAAAAAGATTTGCCATATGTCTTTGACAGATTCTATCGAGTGGATGAAGCACGCGCTCGAAAAACTGGCGGAACAGGGCTGGGGCTTTCTATCGCTCAGCAAATTGTCCAACTGCATCAAGGCAGTATTGAAGTCACCAGTGAAGTTGGCCGCGGCACCATTATATCCATTATTTTACCAAAGATTTAGGGGGGAAATTGAAAAGAATATTCATTGTTTTAATAATGGGATTTTCATTATTGGCGCTTGGTCTCAACATGACAATTGATTTTCCCGAACTTGAAAGCAACGCCTATATCTCGCCAAATAAAGAGGCGATAAGTTTTCATACAAAAATTTATTTTGTCTATGGCAATTCACTGCGAACAGAAAATCGTAAAATTGAAGTTAAAAACAACGATTATGAAAGCGCCATGATTAACGCCATTATCGTCGGCCCCAAAAATATTGCCTATCAGAGTCTACTAGTGGACGAAAGTGAAGTAATATCTGTTGAATACGCCAATAATACTTGTTACCTAAACCTTTCAAAATCCATTTTGGAAACAGACAGGTGGCAGGATGAGCGACTTGATCTTTATCTTTGGAGCGTTGTCAATTCGCTAACTGAGATTAAGCGCGTGTTTCAGGTACAGTTTCTCATTGACGGCGAACGGATTAATCGCGCTATTCTCGGTTATAACCTAAATGCACCGCTTGCCAGACTTGAAAGCCTGAATTATGAAAAAGAGCGGATGCCGTCAGATGTCATTGTAGAATTTATCGACAATATCACGTCAACGCGTTATGATCTCGCCTACGAACTCTTGTCCGAGAATACAAAACAGATATATGATTTCAATGATTTTGTGAAATTTGCCAACAGCATTGGTGACGAAACGTCTGGATTCACTCGGGATATGTATTTTACTAAAACTTATTCAGACCATTGGGTCGTCTATGTGAAATTCCTTAAAAATGTTGAGAACAAAGCCTTTCAAGAACACTTTTTTAAGAATTGGACTGTTGTGAACGACAATGGCAATTATTTGGTAGACTTATTGTCCAATTAGCACCTATTTAAATGTAACCGTACGCATTGATCGTTTAGCTGGCTAAAAACCCTACATGCAGAATTTAATATAATTGTCACGATATTTCTAGTCTTTTAGGTATATAATGATGCTAAGAAATATTGAAAGGTGAGACGCCATGATCAAAAAAATGATAGCACTGTTTCTTGGTGTTATGTTGCTGGCAGCATCGCTGCCAAATTTTGCAGATACAGCGCATTGGTCAGATGCGCTTAGAGAACAGTTAAAAACAGATGGCTATGTTCTGTCAAGTGATACGCTTAAAGTTGGCACGCCTATCAGCAAAAGCGATTTTGAAAAAATCCTAAATCGCTTCAATCTCGGCACTTCTGAAGAGACGGTTGATTTAAGCGGCGATATCTCCAGGATTGATGCCGTTAAGCACGTTATCGATCATCTGGGCTATGGCTACCTGGCAAACCAGTTAAACCAGACAGACGTTCCGTTTGACGACGTTTACACGGATATTGGCTATCTTCGTCTCGGTCTTGATTTTGGCATTATTTCAGAGAATGATGCCCGAGCATTTAGACCTAATGATGCGTTAATGACAGAAGAGGCGATTGCCATCCTCTATCATATAGACCGTTTAATGACCCTTAACATGACATCGCTTTCGAGTTATTACGCCATTAGTTCCTACAGTCAAATCGGCAATATTAAAGACCTTGACACGACAATTTTTGGCTGGTCCAGACTGGAGTACAACAGCGATTTAAATCGTATTCAGTTAAACACGAGTACGAGAAATAACAATGAGTACAGAATACCATCCGGATACGAGGAGCCAATTGAACGCGCAAAGTATGCAGGGACAGAACGGTTGCTGATGCTTACGGTAATAGATGATTACATTGATTCCAGTACGGTTGTCGAATCGATTATTAATCATCCGGGGTATCGCGATCAGACCATTAAGGCAATTGTGGATGAAATGGTTAAAGACGACAGCACCATGGGATTCACCGGTGTTCTCGTCGACTTTGAAGGATTAAAAGGAAGCGAAAATGCAGCGGCTCTGACTGCTTTTGTAAGAACACTGCGAAATGCACTGGATAAGCAGTACAGTATTGCAGTTGCTGTACATCCAATTCGAAAAGATGGCATTGCTTATTATGATGGTTATGACTACCGTGCACTGGGTGATATTGCCGATAAAATCATCTTAATGGCGCATGATTTTTATCCCAAAAAACTGACGCAGTCAGATATGGTTTCCGGGATCACAATTACGCCGCTAACGCCAATACAAGATGTTTATTATGCCTTGAAAGGTATTTTAGATCCCGTTACAGGTGTGAGGGATCATTCAAAAATAGTTTTTCAGCTTTCAATAGACAGCGTACAATGGAAATTGAAAGACGGGAAAATTATCAATGAAAAGCCCTACAGGCCATCGTATAGTGCTATTCTCTCCAGAATCAATCAGGATGTGACCCCTCAGTACTCAAGTGAACTGAAAAGTGCATTTATCATCTTTCAGGATCCTATTGATGAAACGCGTAATGTCGTATGGTATGAGGATGAACGAAGTGTCGCAGCAAAAATCGAAATGGCACTCCGCATGGGGGTTTCTGATTTCTCTGTCTGGCGACTCGGCACCATTCCGTCCTATACAGATTACGGCGCATATTTAGATATATGGGATCGTATTCAATCTTATTGATTTAACTAAATCACGTTAAGATAAAACATCGTTCCGATAGCGAACGATGTTTTTTTTATGAGGTGCCTGCATGCTGCCAAATTATGAGGAAACACGCAATCGTTATATTAAGCATATTCAAGGATTAAAGCGTATGTACAGCTGCGTCCACGATGAGACAGCCTATAACGGGATGCATTTTTGTTATTGCAGCAATACGGAAAAACCCAATAAGATAATGGTCTTAACAGCGGGAATCCATGGTATAGAAGGCTATGTTGGCTCAGAGATGTTCTGTTTTTTTATCGAAACCATTCTCAGCAGTATAGACCTTAATCAAAATGCCGTCATAATGGTTAACTTTGTCAATGCTTGGGGCATGCGGCATTTAACGCGAAACAACGCTGACGGCATTGATCTCAATCGAAATTTTATAGATGACTTTAGTCAAATGACCGGCATCAAGACAGCACATCCTTTTTTTAGAGGCGATTGGGTGAGTGCAGATCAGCGGCATAACGACAGACATTTTTTTAAAGAAGTAATGCCTTTGTTTTTCAGCCGATATTGGCTTTTGACGACTGATCGCCTGCTCCGCGGTCAATACATTGATCCGTCTTATCCCTTTTACGGTGGAAGAGAAATGGCGCCTGAAAACATTATGCTGCTTAACTGGCTGAAGCCTTATATTGAAGCAAAGGTCGACATGCTGCTATTAGACATTCATACCGGTATAGGCGACTATGGTGCAATGACAATGATTTTGGATCAATTGGAACCAAAGTCTATTTTACAGTGGCGCATTGATCTTGGTTTTCCAAGTATAATGAGAACTGGAGAAGGGGCGATGTATGATATTGACGGTGATTTTACAGGATGGCTTTACAGACATCAGTATAATCGAAGTCATTTTAGCATTACCATAGAATTTGGACTCCGTCGGCAGCATTTTTTCAGCACCTTTCTGTCAATGAAGCATTTAATGATTGAAAATGGCATCCGCATCAATAAGCTGCCAATAGCCTGTGACCCTTTTATTTACGATTTTTATCCAAAG
>JASUSA010000112.1 GCA_030446305.1 Clostridiales bacterium
AGCTGTAGGTGATGAAACCAATCCACAACACTATGTTAATTATATCGTATAAGAAAGGATAATGACCGTAACTTGACTACGAGTTCATTATACAAGGTGGTGTTATGAAAAATAGAAATCTTTATCTTAATCAGCTCATTCAGTTCAGGGACAAAGAATTAATTAAGGTAATCACCGGTTTAAGACGTTCAGGTAAATCAACCCTACTTTCACTTTTCGAAAATTATCTGATCGCTAGCGGTGTTGACAGGAAACATATTATCCGGATGAACTTTGAGTCATTTGAGTTCGATGAAATTACCAGTTATAAGGAACTCTATGCATACATTAAAAAGCACATTAATGACACAAATAAAAAACATTATATTCTTCTTGATGAAGTCCAACAGGTATCTTCATGGGAAAAGGTTATTAATTCTTTCCTCGTCGATGCCAATGTCGACATCTATATAACCGGGTCAAATGCATATCTTTTATCTTCAGAACTTTCCACATTGCTATCGGGTAGGTATGTTGAGATTAAAATGCAGCCTTTATCCTTTAAAGAGTATCTAGATTTCTTGGAATCAGACAAAGAAATGAGTCTCCAAGAGAAATTTAATCAATACCTGACGTACGGTGGACTTCCCACTGTCGTTGAACTATTAGATAGTCCAGATACAATCGGTCCTTTCCTAGAAGGCATCTACAATACTGTGCTTATGAAAGACGTTATTGAAAGAAATGGTGTCCGGGATGCCGCCCTTCTTGAAAGTATTTTGAAATTTATTGCTGCCAATATCGGCAGTATCGTCTCCACTAAAAAAATAAGCGACTATCTAACCAGTAGTGGTAGAAAAACAACGAGTGATACGATTGATAATTATCTGAAGATGCTTGAAAATGCATTTATCATCTACAAAGCAAACCGCTACGACTTAAAAGGGAAGATGTTTCTAAAGACACTTGAAAAGTATTACATCGTGGATATGGGTATCCGTAATAGACTGACAGGCCTACGTAACACAGATTATGGCCATATTTTAGAAAATATCGTTTATCTGGAACTATTAAGACGTGGCTATGAGGTGACTATTGGAAAAATTGCTTCCTTGGAAGTTGATTTTGTTGCCTCAAAGACTAACGAAAAAATCTACTATCAAGTTTCAGCTACAATTATGGATGAGAAAACGAGAGTTAGGGAGCTTAGACCTCTAGAATCCATCTCTGATAACTACCCAAAATTCATACTCACCATGGACCAAACACCATTCAATGATTTCGCAGGCATTAAAGTGATCAATATCATTGATTTCTTACTTGAGTCGTTTTAGCCCCTTAATTGGGGCTTTTTCTATTAAGTTCTCTAATCCGCAGCATTTAATCCTTTTCAATTCCTTTTATCTTGCGATAGACCAAAAATGCGCCAATAAGCAATGCCCCAAATACAATCGTCGTTATGGGGAGATTGCCATAGGGTACATGAAGCTCATCTAATAGTTTGCAAATCAGATCTGCCAGATCGCCGCCGCCAAGTAAAACTGCTAAAAAAGGGCCAAGTTCTGTGATCTGCTTGATTCGCTGCTCTTTTACCTTGTCCTCTTCCTGATTTAGAATATCTGTAATGGCATCGAGGCCAGTGATCTCTAATTCCAGTTCTTTTAGCAGTGCATCAATCCCCAGCGTCTTTTGCACTTCTAAGTAAAAGCGATGATACAGACTATTGTTTGAAATATCCATGTAAACGCCTGTAAGCATTAACGCTGCGATATCACTTCGGATTTTAATGAGGTTTGCCCGAATTTCCTGCTTATGTTTTTGAAAATCCCGTCCCCTCATTTTGTTATTAATCTCTGCGCCGATATGAATCAGGGTAAACCGCTGGTTTAAAATCATCAAGTAAATATAAAAATAGAGATTGGCGATGCCCAGCGGGTTGGAAGCTGCAAAGCTGTTTTCCAAAAATGTATTCGTCGTAGAATCCTCGCCCAAAACACTAATATTGGCAATCCCTTCACGGGAAACACTCCACATCAGGTTATCAAAATGCTTGATCAAGCTCGCTTCAACACTCTGCTCACTGCAATTATAAGAATGTTTGTAACCTTTTCCAAGAAGATATGCCCTTCTCTCTGTCTCCGCTATTGGACCATCAGTGTTGGTCAGCAAGACAGTAGCGAAAACAAGTGCTTCTACGGGATAATGAACTGCCGGTTGATCCTTCATCTCCTGTCCGCCATCTTCTAAAAAAGACGTAATGTTCAAAGGGGACAAAACCGCATCAAAGAGTGCAAAGAGATCGACGTTAGAAACCTCAAAATCATCCTTGCCTTTCTTTTCGTGGTATTCTAGGCTTCGGAGCTTATTCGTCTTGAGTGCCTGCAAAAAGTAACTGGCACCAATATATAAATCAAGATCATCATGACGAATATCATACGTTGTCACGAGAAAACCCATGCCTGAATGAAACAGATAAAGTTCTACCTGATCAATATTGAATACATACTTTTCATGCCCCGTTTCCTTGGCATTGCCTTCAATGACAAAAAAATCCTTTCTGCGCTTGTTAACGGAGAAAAAATGCGGCAGTGTGCCATTATCGACACATTTGAATTTCTTCAAAATATTATTTTCTTGCTTTAGATTCTGCTTGATGTAATCGTGAATTTTCGTCGGCCCCTGCAACACATCATCTGCCGACACAAATCTCTGATCCTTTGAAAAAACCGTGTCCAGCGTTTCAAAATCATTCTCGAACCGAAACGGCAAAATATGGCGTGTAATCGCTTTGCTAATTTGAGCTTGCTTCATATGCCGCCTCCCTCTAATAAACCTTTCAAAATAGCCTTCGCCTTGCGCGTATAGTAAAGATTGCCGTTATCGCGCATCGTTTCGAAGCTTCTCTCCAAGAAATGAATGCCCTCATCCTTCGCTTGATGTGCAATCAGCCACTCACCATAAACTAAGAACTCTCTGGCTATTGATTCGGTTCTTAACAGAGAAGCGCCATTTAGCATCTCACTAAACATCTCTTTCGTCTTCGCATGATTACCCTTAAATATAAAGGCTCTTGCCGCCAGTTTTTGTTTGGTTGACGCTGCACCATACTTTTTAAACCATTCATTTTTCATGGCATCCTGATAGTTGTCGAAAAACAGTTGTTCATTTTTTTCGGCAAAGGCAATCATCGCAACATGGACATACAAGTTGCAAATCCACCTTCGCGCCCTTTGATCCGTCAGTTTATGGCTCTCAAAGCAATGCATGGCATCATCTAATCGTTTCAAGCAATCTTCGGCCGGTAATAAATCTGCATGATAACGGTAAACATCCAGCACACAATACGAAATATAATACCCTACAAGATCATCAACACGTTTTGACGCCTCACCGCTTTCACTTAAAAAGTCTGACGCCGTTGCCATGTCGCCTCTTAAATAGTAAATATAGCCAATCTCATATTTCGTCTGCGCCAGCAGTGATTGATTTGATGTATTTGCCGCTAAACTTTTCTGGAGCCACTGCATCGCATCCTCAAGCTTTTGTTCACGTCGTAGCAGCCCGCCCAGATACTGACACATGCCGCTGACTGTTTGGCCGTCCAGATGTACGTCGGCTTCTTCTGAAACACCCGCTAATAAGAAGTTTTGATAGAAGCTGCGATCCTGTCGATACATGAGAAAGGCATTGATCTGCTCTAGACTGATACCATTTACGTTTCCCTGCATCTTCTCGAAATGCTTTAAAAAAGCACGAACGATTGCTTCACCGTTATTGTCGACTGACAGCGCCAACCGATACGCATCATAAAAGTCATCGACAATAGCTTCCGGCATTTGAACGGCTAGTTTCCGCATCATGAATGCATCATCCTGCAAAAACGCCATTAAATCCGTTAGTGCACTTTCATAATTCATTTCAATCAAATGCCGCATGCCCCAGCGTTCAATATACTGCTTCAGCACATCAGACAGCATTTGATAATCTTTGATCATGCGGTAAAAGGCGCGTTCGCTGCTCTCGGTGATATAGCGATTGGTCGCATTTACCTTTAAATGTTCATATAAACTATGATGGTAAAGAATATAGCCGTGATCTCCATCTGAGCGGCTCACAACCCTGAGCATCATCATCAATGTTCGCATCATACCAGATACAATATGCGCTGCATCCATATTGTCAATGAGAAGATCCCGCTGAATCAGATAGGCTTTGATAAACGATTCCGAAACGGGCTCTTTTGAGACGGCAATACAACCAATGACAGGGCTTTTTAACTGACTGACAAAATCGGTGCCCGACTGTACCAATAATTGCTGGTAATACTGATCAATGGACTGCGGCAATGGATAACTGCCGTCAAATGCCTTAATCTTGCCCGACAGAATATCTCCAACTAAGTATTTAAGATAGATTGGCAGTCCTTTTGAGGCGCGAACCGCATGTTCGATAAAGGGATTGATGACTTCATCTTCATGGTCTACATCCGTTAAAATCAGTCTTTTGCGCAGCCGGCCCATTTTTTGGATCAGTAATTCCCGAACATCATCTCTCGACATCGGCGGCACACCTTCTTCAAAAATGCTAAGGCAAGTTGCTTCATTAAATTTTTCTGTGATATTGGAGCGCCCTGCACAGATCCATTGGACGTGCGGCAGAATCAGCCCATTTTGTATCATATCAATAACCGACAAATCATTTCTGCTTAATTCATCCATGCCGTCGAGCACTATCATCACTTTGTGGTCTTCTTTAATCTGCTCCAGTAATGCAGATAGCGTACCAAGTGTAAAATCTTTGGTTTTAACAGATGCCTGCCTGTAAATACCCTCCCACTGCATAAGTCTTTCCGCTAAAAAAGTGATTAATGACTTTTTTGAGCAACGGTCGTCACCGGATCTAAAGCGATAACCCAGCAAACAAACAGAAGGATCACTATTATTTTTCAGCCAATCGTAAACACTCGACAAAATGTAGGATTTTCCCGCACCGGCATTGCCGTGTATCCAAAGAATACGGTCTGAAACGGTTTTGGTGGTCTCAATAATCTTATCGCGCTCATTGGTTCTGCCAATGCATTCAGCGGCATCTTTCAGAAAATCCTGTTCAAAACCTCTAATCATAAAAGGTTTTTGCTGTTTTCTCTCGAATGAATCTGTGGCAAAAAGTTTTTGAAAGGACTGTAGTGCTTCTGTTCCTGATTCTACTGCAAAAAGAACATTCGAACCAATCGGCGTATAATTTAGCGCTATTTCGCCGCGTCTGACATAGAGGTTTTGCCGAATAACCGTATGTTCATCTTCATCTGAAAGGTCATTCGCTTCAATAAAAGAAAATGGCCATAACGTACGAAACCCGTGTGCTGTTTCAACAAAAACATGTTTCTGATCATCTGCATGTGTTGCTGTCGCAGATAACGGTCGTTTAACTTTCGGAAAGTCATTCTTATTGCCCACTAAACGCCAATAATGTGCTGTATCCCCTTCAATTTCTGTATACAAATTCAGTGCTTTGATGGTCTCAAGCGACATGACAAATGCTTCAAAATGAGGAATCCAGAATTCACAAAGCTTCTTACTCTTGCCCATCGACTGCCCGCAGCCGTGAGCCAGCTGATTGCGCATGCCGATAAGCGACGGCTGATCCTCTGCGCCGCTTACAAAGGGCTCCACGATTTTCCAATATGTATTCGCTAACGTAACATAATGCGCACTTAATTTTTCAGAAAAGACAAAGCGCGCCATTTCTCGCCATTTTCCCAGCGTTGGGTATTCCACCAGTCTTTTTAATTCCGGCAGCACTTTCTGTGCCAAGACTTCATCACAGCTCAATTCTGCGATAGCGATGATCACCATGAGCCGAATGGTCAGCTCGGTAAAATCGCAGATATGCCACAGCTTTAAGGTATAATTTTGTTCTTCTTCATATTCTCCTAAAACAGGCGCTAAAACAAAAGGAAATTCATCCTTGTTAAAGGGAACTTCCTCTTTTGACTGCATTGATGCACGCCATGTATCTTCTTTAAAAGCGCTGATAATCTTTGCCGCTTTTCCCAGCGACAGACCGATCGCCCTGAGATCTGCCGCTGTCAGTTCTGCCATGATCTCAAGTGTGATCTCTTCACTTTGGAAAAGTGCTATGAATTCTTCGTTGCCTGTGGCGAGTAGGAAATCTTCTATGGTCATGGGGGGGGCCTCCGTTGATTTATAGTTACAATTATTGCAATAATTAATCGTAAACGCTTGATTGTTAAGCGTTCACATATTTTTAATGCTTTTACGCATCTTTCCGCGTAAAAAAACATCCACAATTTTGAGGCGTTTTTTAAAAGTTATCCACGTATCAAAGATGGTTTGATCGCCTTTGGCTGATCGATCTCAAGACCATCTAAAAGCCATGAGAACTCACGCCAAGTTAAGTTCCTTACTTCGAGTTGATTCCGAGGCCATTTATAGTTGCCTTGCCCGGTTAGGCGTTTGTAAAAAAGAATGAAACCATCTTTTTCGTATAATAGCGCTTTG
>JASUSA010000113.1 GCA_030446305.1 Clostridiales bacterium
GCATGTCTAAGATTCATCTGAACAATAAAGTTTAAGTTATCAAAGAACATTCGGGTGGGTTTTGAAACCCTAACCCTATATTTATCTTACAAGGAGGTTTATATGTGGACAAGGGTTGAGCTCAAAAGTCGGGCTAAGAAATATTTAAGAAGCAATTATCTGCATGCGTTTTTAGTGAGTTTTATTATTATGATTGTTGGCGGCGGTTTATCGCAAAAACCCGGCGTGTTTAAAGTCAATGTCGATATGGGATCACCCGAAATGGTTTCATTTGCTTCACCGCTTATGGTACTGGGGGTAGTATTTGCCATTGGTCTATTCATCGCAGCTGTTGCCTTTGGTATTTTCGTAGGTGCCCCGCTTGAAGTTGGCGGCAGAAAATATTATATAAGAGCAGCAGAAGGTGAACCGAGCAAACTTGAGCACGTTACCAGCATTTTCAGTTCGGGAGGCTATAAAAATGTCGTCATCACAATGCTCTATAAAAATGTGATTGTTCTACTGTGGTTTTTAGCACTGGTTATTCCCGGCATCATCAAATCCTATGCGTATCGAATGGTACCCTATATTTTAGCAGAGAATCCGCATATGGATCGTAGAGATGCACTTAGACTCAGTGAAGAAATGACGTATACACATAAATTCAATATGTTTGTTTTGGATCTGTCATTTATCGGCTGGTTCATACTTGGCGGCTTGTTCTTTGGCATTGGGACATGGTTTGTCAATCCTTATGCAGATGCAACAATGGGTCAGCTCTATCAAGTGCTTAAACGGGAAATAATTGCAGAAAATTTGGCATCTGAAGATGAGTTTGATGATCCCGATGATATGCCGTATGAACAAAACACGTATCGTACTTTTTCAGATAGAGACGAATCAAAAGATGAAACCTTTGAAGACCGTTATAAGTAACGTTTATATATTAATGACCGTCGGCATAGCTGGCGGTTATTTTGCGTTTATGTCATTTCGGCCTATTTAGCAAAAAAAGATATGACGGTTGCAGCGGCAACCAAAGCGTTCATCGCGAGCGAGAATATCGTAAAACAGTCCGGGTATTTTTAACTGAATAATACCGCAATCAGCGAGACAGATGCGGCGATACAAATTTCTCAAAATTGAATAAGTTTTTATGATGGGGTTGCCTCATGATTTGCGCATAGTATATAGTATAAATTAAGACTTTATAGCATCATGACGGCATCCTTTTCAGTTGACAGCCTTTTTTATAACGGCTGATCCAAAAGTGCAGAATAATGTTAAATGGGGAAATTGCATCATTCAAATTTTAAGCCTTCGCTACAATATAGAATGGTTTCAGATGGCAAAATGCAACAGATTGCAGTGAAGGATCAAGTCAAAACAGTGATGTCATTTCTTTAAATATTAATAAAGGGGAAACACATGCTGGAAATTTACATCGCTCGACATGGGCAGACAGAATGGAATCGAGAAGGACGACTGCAGGGGTGGCTAAACTCTGCACTGACTGACCAAGGCGTTGAAAGTGCAGAGATATTGGGGCGCGAAATTGATCATATTCAATTTGATGCCTATTACAGTTCACCAAGTGAACGCGCATACAAAACGCTGGAAATAGCGCTATCACCCATGAAACCCGAAATTGTAACCGATGAGCGACTTATGGAAATGGGGCTTGGTGAATGGCAGGGCAAGTTGATGTCAGAGATTAGACGTGATTACAAAACGGCTTTTGACGATTACTTTCACAAACCCGAACGGTTTTCGCTTTTAGGTGCTGAAAGCTATTATGATGTCAAAGACAGAGTCGATCATTTTATCAATGAACTTGTGAAGGTACACTTTCACCATGCAAGACCAAAAAAAGTACTGGTAATTACACATGGTGTGACGCTTATGATGATGCGGCTGCTGTTTAATGGCGGCGATATCAAAGATTTAGCATCTTATGGCGTTGCCGACAATGCGAAGCTACATGTCTATCAATTTGACGGCAGCCGTTTTCACAGCATGGTCGAAGAGCACGAGAATTTTGATGCGCGGTAAAAGGATCAACTAAAGGTAATGATGTAATTTCCTTCATTGGGAAAATAACATCATTCAAATTTTAATCCTTTTACGATAAAATGTACTATTTTCATTATACGAAAATTTAACACTTTATCGTAAAGGATCAACTAAAGGTAATGATGTAATTTCCTTCATTAATAAAATGAAGTTTGTATTGTATTTAGAACATCGTCAGCCGACAAAAACAAAGTAATCCATCAATTTTATTTGATTTGCAAGTAAATTTAAATTTTGGATATACAACAGTGCCTTCGCTTGTTAAAATGGTTAGAGAAATGAAAATGGAGGATATTATGAAGGCATTATCTGAAAAGAACGCGGGTATCGCCGCTTCATTGACTTTGGCCATATCCGCTAAAGCAAAACAGTTGCAGACACAGGGCGTTGATGTCGTCAGCTTCGGTGCGGGCGAACCGGATTTCAATACACCAGAAAATATTCGAAATGCAGCGATAGAACGCATCAACAAGGGTGGCAATGGCTACACGCCTGCTTCTGGGCTCCTTGAACTCAAAGAAGCGATCTGTCGAAAACTGCTGCGAGACAATGCACTTGAATACACTGCAAAGCAGATCGTCGTATCAAATGGTGCCAAGCATTCTTTAAACAATGTACTCATGGCGATTTGCAATCCCGGCGATGAAGTGTTAATACCTGGACCTTACTGGGTGAGTTATTATGAACTCGTCAAGCTTGCAGATGGTGAACCGGTGATTGTGGAGACAAGTGCTGCAAATAATTTCACAGTAACGATTGAAGCCTTACGTGCGGCATTGACGCCAAAGACGAAAGCGATCATGATTAATAGTCCCAATAATCCAACGGGTGCCGTATACAGCGAGGCGCTGCTACGTCAAATTGGTGATTTTGCCGTTGAAAATGATCTTTATATCATCTCAGATGAAATCTATGAAAAATTAATTTATGACGAAAAACATGTCAGCGTTGCTTCATTCAGCGAAGCCATTAAAGAGCGAACCATCGTTGTCAATGGCTTGAGTAAAGCGTATGCCATGACGGGATGGCGCATTGGCTATACGGCGAGTAATGAAGCAATCGCTAAAATAATGAGCAATATTCAATCCCATGCGACGTCCAATCCTAATACAATTGCTCAGTATGCCGGTATAGAAGCGCTTGATGGCAATCAGGATACAATTGAGACAATGCGCCTTGCCTTTGATGAACGCCGCCAGTATATGATGAAAACAATTGCTGCAATGAAGGGCGTTACCTGTGTAAACCCTAAAGGTGCGTTTTATGTGATGATGGATGTGTCGTCTTTTTACGGCAAAGAGGTTAATGGCATTCGTATTGAAAATTCAATGTCATTTGCAGACGCGCTTTTAGAAACAGACCGTGTCGCCGTTATTCCGGGTATTGCATTTGGCGCTGATCAATATGTTCGCTTGTCCTATGCGACGAGCATGGCCAATATTGTTGAGGGTCTGAAACGCATTGAAACCTTTATTGGCAAAATATAGTCATCGTTAGCCGTATAAAGCGACTTGGGTTTAAATCGACAAATATAGCCAGATTATGATAGAATGAAGAGCACAGCAAATTTCGCTGTGCTCTTGCTATATCATTCAAAAAGTTGTTTATTTTCAGCATTCAATCATGCAATGTGCTAGAGGCTGTTTTATGATTAATGATCGGTTTCAAAAAGTTGAACAGATATTCATTGTTGCAACATTTACAACGTTTATGGGGCAAATTTACCTGTCGCCGTTTGGGACGGAATTCAGGCTGACGCTTGCAGTCGTCGTGCTTAATGTGCTCATGCTTACATTTCGAGAAATTGAGCCCATTTTAACGATTAATCTCGTTGGCA
This sequence comes from Clostridiales bacterium, assembly GCA_030446305.1. Taxonomy (GTDB): domain Bacteria; phylum Bacillota; class Clostridia; order Peptostreptococcales; family Acidaminobacteraceae; genus Fusibacter. The sequence goes on from JASUSA010000113.1 coordinate 3,890, forward strand.
TTATGATGTTTGCCGTACGCAGCGGCCTGAATATCATTGGCGAACATGCCTCAATTGCAGAATCCATTCAGCTCTACTATCCCGTTTTATTCTTCTATATATTTTACAGCTTTTTCTTTTCTATTTTGGATGTCAGAGGCAAGCTAAAACATCCGGTACTTCTTTTTATCAGTATATGGCTTTGTGACAGCATCCCAAATCTTATTGAAGTTTCGATTCGACAGGAATGGGCATACAGCAATTTTGAATCCGTTGTACTCACGATTATCAGCATCGGTCTTTTTCGTACCGTTTTTACAACAGGGCTTATCTATATCTCCAATCGCTATTATGAGCATGTCAAAAGACGTCAGGAATACCAGCGTTTTAGAGAGCAGCTGATGCAGCGGGCCAACTTAAAAACAGAACTTTTCTTTTTGCGAAAATCAAAACAGGACATTGAAAATGCCATGCAGAAGAGTTTTAGCATTTATGAAGGCCTTGAAGCAGAAACATTAAAAGAAGCTATTTTAGATGTTACGAAGGACATCCATGAGATAAAAAAGGATTACACGCGTGTGATCGCAGGTATTGAACGCAGCATTGACGAGATATACGGTTCTGTCATGCCACTTTCTGAAATTGCACAAATTGCCGTTGAAGCCAATGAAAAACTTGCAACAGCAAATGGGAAACATATCCAGTTTATCGAACGCGTTAGCGTCAAGGGATCGACACACGATTACTATGTGCTCCTTTCCATCCTCAATAATCTGCTGGTTAACAGCATTGAAGCGATTGATACTGAAGGGCGTATTCAGCTTTTGATGACAGCGGATGCAGAAATGATTATTATCAAAGTGTGTGATTCCGGAAATGGTATTTCTGCTGAGGATCAAGCGCTTATTTTTGAACCGGGCTATTCAACGAAATACAATGCCATTAGCGGCATTATGGCATCGGGGATTGGTCTTACCCATGTCAAATATCTGGTTTCACAAGTTCTTGGCGGTGCTATTGAGGTGGAATCGTCTCCGGGGCGGGAAACCTGTTTTACCGTGGCCGTACCGAAACAGCATCTCTTGACAGATGTAACTTCAAGTTAATACCGTTGTGCAAATTCTTTACATATGTGAGGCTCAAGATGAATTATAATTTTTATATTCTGGACGATGATGTCAGTGTCGTTAAAATATTGAGCAATATTATTGTCAATCACAATCTCGGCGACGTCTGCGGTTCGTCAACCGATGGTGAAAGCGCCATAGAAGCGATACAGAAACTGAAGCCGGACATTGTTTTTGTTGATTTGCTGTTGCCAAAACTGGATGGAATTACAGTGACAAATCAGTTGAAACCATTAATGCCGGAAACACCATTCATCATGATTAGCGAAGTTTATGCAAAAGAGATGGTATCAAAGGCTTACAATGCTGGAATCGAATTTTATATCAATAAACCAATCAATGTTATTGAAGTAATCAATGTCGTTAAGCACGTGGATGAACGCATGCGCATGAAACAGGTGATCCACTCGTTTCAAAATGCTTTTCAGCACATGCAGGCGCTTGATGAGGGTAAAGAGGTGAAACCAAGCGGTGAGCATCGTGAGCGCGCGCGGCATATTTTATACCATTTGGGAATCGCCAGCGAATCGGGCACGATGGATATTCTCAATCTTGTAGAGTTTTTAATGGGTGTGGACGACGGGATCAAACGCCGTGTTCTGGATTACAAACTGTCGAGCTTATACCATTATCTCAGTGATAAGTATGAAAGGGAAAAAGGCGAAATCGTCAATGTAAAGACCATAGAGCAGCGTATACGGCGCACCATTGCCCAAGGTCTTGAGAATATCAGCGAACGCGGACTTCAGGATTATGATGACCTTGTCTTTACAAGGTATGGCAGCAGTATGTACGATTTTAAAGAGGTCAGAAGGGAAATGACTTATTTAAAAGGGCTCTCGGAAGACGGCGGCAAAATAAATATTCGAAAATTCTTTACGGGACTTATTATAGAAATGCAAAACATTTAAATGATTATGTGAAGGATCATCATTTGAATGATGCCATTTTTTATAGAATATTGTCTTTTTCTCAATTGAATGATGATAGAATTGAAAAAAATGTAAGTAGATTCGTAGTTTTCTGTAACATCTTGTAGGAATATGTAGGACGACCATTATAACTGAGTTAAGTTATGAGGTCGTTTTATTTTTATGTCAGCATGTCTGTACAGATGACGATGGGGAATGCTGTGCAAATATTGCTGCTTTTGTAGAAGGGGGATTTTATGAAACAGAAGAGTTTGACCTTTAAGATTCTCGTTGCAATGGTACTGGGCGTTGTGGTGGGAATTGTGTTAAATCCAGTTGCGGAAACACCGATTGTTAAAGACTACATCGTCGGTTTTGGATTTGTACTGCTGGGATCTGTATTTATTGCACTGATCAAAATGATGGTTGTACCGCTGGTC
>JASUSA010000114.1 GCA_030446305.1 Clostridiales bacterium
ACCTCGATGTAGTTTTCTATGAGGTATTATTATATCATTATAATCTTCGGGACAAAATCACGTGTGATTACTTAAGACATTATCATATGTGAATCAGATTAGCGAAGGCGCCTAAGTAGAAGTGATTGACAAAGCCCTTTGCTGCGTGTATACTATGGATGAATTCCTACTTTATTTGTAGGATATAGATGCATAAAGAGCGCCAGATAGGGATATTTAAATGGATAAAATATATTTAGACAATGCGGGGACGACGAGGGTACATCATCATGTACTTGAGACCATGTCCTCATTTTTTTCGGCTAATTTTGACGATAAAACAGTTGAAAAGATGCTTTCAAAGGCTCGCAAGCGAATCGTTGGATTACTGGATGCAAGTGAATACGATGTCTTTTTTACATCGTGCGGAAGTGAAGCCAATAACATTGCATTAAGTGTAATGGCCGGTCTTGCGCGAAAAGCACCTGCGCATAAACGCGTTTTTTATACTGCAATCGAACATGCTTCTATATACCGTACAGTCGAATCAGCCGCATTTAATGATTTTAACCGCTGCAAGCTATCAGTTGACTGTTACGGCATTCCGGTTAGTGATGATGCTATTATAGGCAGAGGCGGCATTGCAACAATGATGTATGTCAACAATGAAATTGGTTCAATTTTGCCTGTTCAAAAGTGGATGAAATCATTTAAGTCAGCCGGATGTCTCACACACGTAGATGCCGTGCAGGCGTTAGGGCATATTAAGTTGGCACTAGATGATCTCGATGCAGATTTTATAACGCTTTCAGCCCATAAAATTCATGGTCCTAAAGGGCTTGGCGTTCTGCTGGTAAAACATGAATTTGCACCGTTTATTGAAGCTGAACGGCATTGTTATACCACTAATCTGCCATATGTTATGGGGTTTGTAACAGCACTGGAAATGCGCTATGAGATGATGCGCGAGCATCTTGACCACGCATCAATGTTGAAAGCGCATATCGTCGATCGATTGAAACAAATGCATCCGGCGATAAAGGTCGTTGGCTGTGAAACCACCGATTCTCAAAAGAGCGTGCCGTCAATTATAAATATTCAAGTACCTTATATAGACGGTGACAGCGCTGTTATAGGCTTTGATATGCACGGGATAGCGGTTTCAAGCGGTTCAGCATGCAGTTCAGGCGCGATGCAGGCTTCACATGTGATCATGGCATTGGGTTATTCCGAAGCAGAAGCCAAACACAGCTTTAGAATTTCAACAAGTGACTTTACAACTGTCGAGGAAGTTGATAGGATGTTAGAGGTGCTTGACACCATGTTAAAACCATTTGAGGAAAGGGAAGACAATGATCAATAATAAGCGAGTGGTCGTCGGCATGAGCGGCGGCGTCGACAGTACAGTCGCCGCATATGAACTAAAGCGCATGGGATATGAAGTCATAGGCGTCAATATGCGATTGTGGCAGGACCCTTTTTTAGAAGATGCACATTTGATGCATGAAGGCGGATGCTGCAGTCTGTCGGCTGTTGAGGATGCCAGAAGAGTGTGTGCTCAAATTGGGATTCCATTTTACGCCCTTGATTTTAAAGCCGTTTTTAAAAAAACAGTCGTCGATTATTTTATTGATGCATATGAAAAAGGGGAGACACCCAACCCGTGTATCGCCTGCAACAAATTTGTGAAGTTCGATGCATTGCTTGAAAAGGCAAAACAGCTCGGTGCACATTATGTCGCAACAGGGCATTACGCTAAAATTGATTTTAACGAGGCAAGTCAAAGATATGAAATTCACCAGTCAGATGCAGTTGAAAAAGATCAGACGTATGCACTTTATAATTTGACACAACCTCAATTGGCGCATATCCTTATGCCGCTTGGCTCTTTCAAATCTAAAGAGGATGTACGTGCGATTGCAGCGCAGTTTGACGTTCAGATTGCGGGCAAATCTGACTCTCAGGAAATCTGTTTTATCCCGGATGATGATTATGTCGGCTTTTTATCCAGAAACGGCAATTCAGAAATGCGTGAAGGCGATTTTGTGTCAACAAGTGGTGACGTACTTGGCAAGCATCAAGGGATTGCACGCTACACAGTGGGTCAGCGGAAGGGACTTGGCGTTACATTTGGAAAACCCATGTATGTCGTTGGCATTGACGTCGTCAATAATCGCGTGATCCTCGGCGACAATGAGGCTGTATTTTCTGAAATGGTTTATGCAGATACGGCCAATTTTATTCCTTTTGAAGATTTTAAAGACGGCTATGCCTGCCAAGCGAAGATTCGCTACAGTGCAAAAGTGGCGCCCTGTAAGCTTTATCATCATGAGCAGGGGATTAAAGTCGTTTTTGAAATGCCCCAAAGAGCCGTTACGCCGGGGCAGGCAATCGTCTTCTATGATGATACGCTCCTCATTGGCGGCGGTACGATTCGCAAACATAAAAAATAATAGTTTTTAAGTTGCTTTGAGGCGTTGAATGGATGCCTCAAAGCTTGTTTTTGGTGTATAATGATCACATAGACATCGTAAGAAACATACTTAGTAGGAGATAACATGGAACGTTGGAAATCGAATTTGTATACCCTTTGGGTATCGCAAGTTGTCTCATTGATGAGTTTTGGCTTTGGCTTGCCGTTTATTCCCTTTTATATTCAGACATTAGGGGTAACGGATCCCGTCGCTTTAAAGTTTTTCTCGGGTGTGCTCAGCGCTGCTCCGGCGATAACAATGGCGGTGATGGCACCTATCTGGGGGATGCTCTCAGATCGCTATGGTCGAAAAATCATGATTCAACGTGCAACCTTTGCCGCTACATTTCTGCTGATATTAATGGGCTGTGTGCAGAATGTGTGGCAACTCGTTTTTTTAAGACTGCTGCAAGGCGTATTTACCGGTACGATTGTTGCATCGTCTGCCTTTGTGGCTTCGAATACGCCTGACGAGAATATGTCGTTTGCCCTTGGCTTTTTATCGTCGTCAACCTTTGTCGGCTATTCGTTTGGACCGTTGATTGGCGGTGTTGTCGCAGAATTTTATGGTTATCGCGTGAGCTTTTTTGTCGGTGCCGTATTAATGTTCTTAGGCTTTTTGATAGTTACACTAAAATTAGTTGAAGACAAAAATTCATTTGGACAGGTGAGTACAAACAAAGCAGACGGCAAAAAAGGCAAAATGACGGCAATTTTGACACAAACAATTGTCATGCTGCTTATTATGCTGTTTTTACAGCGCATTATGAGAACTGTTTTTTCACCATTTTTACCATTGTACATACAAGAACAATTGAACAGTTTGGAAGGCGCATCTTCGACAACGGGGATTTTGAACGGCGTTATCGGATTGGTAACAGCGCTGTCAGCAATTGTCATCAGCAGGCTTGGTGATTTGTATGATAAGATTAAAATTATTCAAATTCTGATGATTTTTGCACTCGTGGATGTTGTTGTTCTCAACACACTGTCAGGATGGTGGGGATTTGTGATTCCCTATACACTTTTATTCTTTATTATTGGCGGTATTGAGCCTTTAATGACGAGTATGAGTGCACAGCAGGTAACATCCGACAAACGCGGATTGCTCTTTGGCATTCAAGGTCTCATTGGCAGTCTTGGATGGCTGGTATCGCCGACGCTCGGGACGTGGATCTCAATCAAATTTGGTATTTTTCATGTTTTAATTGTGATTTTAGGCGCAGTCATACTCAATACAATTTTTAGTTTTTATATCGGTTATCGGCAAAAGCAAAGAACATAGTCACATTTTCGGGGGGAAATGATGAATGAAGCCTTAAGAAAAATTGGAACCATTAAGCAGTTTGCAAAAGATGAAGTGATTTTTTCCGAAGGAGAAATGGGCAATGCACTTTACATTTTACTTTCAGGCAAAGTAATCGTTTCAAAACAGAGTGATTTTGACGGTGAGAGCATTGTGCTTGCAGAACTTGATACAGGAGCCGTCTTTGGAGAAATGGCTGTTATTCGCGATCACTTTAGGTCGGCGACACTAACTGCGGTTCAACCTGTGATCACGCTTTGCATTCCCAGAGAGAATTTTAGCAAGTTTATTATGCTTGAACCAAGGTATGCACACACGATGTTAAAAACGCTTGCAATGCGTATTCAGAGCGTTCGTCAAAAATGTGAGGAAAGGAGTCTTTGCCAGCATGATCAATGAAATGGAACTGAAACCTGAATCCACACTGTACAGTATCGGCGATGTCATTGAAGGCCTTTTCCTCGTTAAATCAGGGGCCGTCGGTCTCAGTCGAAGTACTTCCGGCCCCGATGTTTTTGTTGAAGTGATTAGACCCGGGGCTTTTGTAGAACCTGAACGAGCACTCGCGGGCGAACACGCTGTTTATACGGCAAAGATATTGGAACCTTCCGTCATTTGTTATATTCATTTAAACTACCTTGATCAATATATCAGTACGCATCCGCTAAAAGCGATGGAACTCTTAACGTATATGAGCGATATGCTTGAAAATTATAATGACAAGTTGACCATGGGTGAAGGCCATTATTCGAAAAAAGCGGTTGAAATTATTAAAGATGAATCGGATTATCGAATTAATGCCAAAAGACATTATCATAAACAGCTCCCTGCCATACATCAGGAATATCTGTTTTCTAAGGAAGTGGTGTGTCCGGTTTGCGAGTACACCTTCAAAGTTAATCAGGTAAAGGCATCCAAAATGGAATTTGATCACATGGACGACGACTTTAGGAAACACTTCTATGATATTGATGAACTTTGGTATCAGATTTGGCGTTGTCCATACTGTCACTATACGCACTTTTCCAATGAGTTCCATAAGATTAACAACCTTGTGCGCGCCGAACTCAAAGTGACGTTGCCAAGATATGAAACGCCTCAGCACGAGGTGCTGATTAAAGAAAACTATCAGCAGATTTTCGATGATATTTACCAGATGAATCTACTGATTCAACAGATTACGAAATCCAGTTTTGTCAAAGCCAGATTGTGGCAGACATACGCTTGGCTTCTGGATGATGTCGGCGATCAAGATACCGCACTTGAGGCGCGTAAAGTATTGAAAGTCTACTATGAAGATGCGTGGTATAACGGAACCATGACGCTTAATCAAGATGATGAGGTAAAACTCGCTATTAAACTCGCAAGGTTGTGTGCAGAATTTGACGATATCAGAGGTGCCAAGAATTATTTGCTAAAAGTTGTGCAAATGAAGCCTCGCAACAAAGTGCTCTTAAAAAAGGCACAGGATATGATTTACGATTATAAGAAATTATAATGAAAGGATCGTCCTATGAACCGTTATTCATCAGCAATGATTCACCAATATAAAGAACAGGGAAGAGAACATAATATGGCAATCGTTATCGACGGCATAATAGGTGCGGGCAAAAGCAGTATTGGACAGTATTTGAGTGAAGCACTAGGCATGCCACTTTATCAGGAACTAAAATCAGATGGTGAAGATTCTTTGGCACAGCGGATGCTGGATCGGTTCTATGAGGCGCCGGAGCGATGGAGTGCCATTATTCAAATTATGTTTTTAAATGATCGCTTCAAAGACATTATGCGCATTGAAGCAGATGGCAGCCGTGCCATTCTAGACCGTTCAATATACGGCGATGAGCTATTTGCGCGAACCATTTTCGACAGGGGACAGATGACAGCAGATGAATTTGCCATTTATCAAGCGGTACTCAAACAAATGCTTACCTTTATTCGCGTACCAGATTTACTGATTTATATCGATGTCAGTGTTGATACGGCGCTTCATCGTATTGCAAAGCGCAATCGTTCTACTGAGGGTGACTTAATTCCAAGAGATTATATGGAAGATCTGAGATCGCATTATGAAAACTGGTTTGAACAATATAATCTCAGCCCTAAGATAAGAGTAGATCTTAACGAAAGCGCTTACGATGAAAATGGTCAAATCAAGGAAACTTTTAGCAGACAAATACTGCAAGCAGTGGCTGATGCCGGTTACAAACGGAATGAATAATGAAACAATGGCAATAAAAGGGTGTCATTATAATATGAATGCTTGATGAGGCAGTTGTGAAAGAGAAACTGTGTACAAATAAAGAACATGCTAACGCTGGTGCGCGAGGCATGTTTTTTTATTGTATTCTTCTGATGTGAAACAACAAAACCCGTTTTAAACATTGGCTGGAAAGGAGTCTGGCTTTGATAGCGTAAACGGCTAATAGAAGCCAAATAAAAGGGAATGAAAATGTTGCAATTAGATGCAATTAAAGATTTGGAAATAATTGTATTTATGTTATAATAATGTATAAAAGTTTTAATAGTATAAATAATCAAACAGCG
>JASUSA010000115.1 GCA_030446305.1 Clostridiales bacterium
CTTCCAGAATAGGCCCTTGCTCAATATGAATTTCGAACATATTAAGGTATTTTTCAGGGCTGAGGCGGTTTGCTTTATCCCCTTTATATTCCGATTTATTCAAGACTTCTCCAAAAGTTGTTTTAAAGTCTAAAATGCTCTTTGACTGCAGCATATCCTCTAATTTGAATTTTCCGCGAATCGCTTCCGGCAAATAGTCATAGCAGATTACGCCTGAGCTCATCATCGCCGGCGGATAGAGTGACCCCTCTTCATTGGTCCAAACCATCGCTGTCAAAGGATGCTTGTGCGGTATCTTCTGTTCTACAACCGCTTCCAAAACTTCCATTGCCGACATAACACCGAGAATACCGTCGTAATTGCCGCCGTTCATAACAGAGTCAGTGTGCGAACCCATGACGATTCGCTTCGCATCGGGATCACTTCCCGGAATAGTCGCATACATATTCGCCATATCATCCGTTTCGATCACGGCACCGATTGCTTCCATGCGTTTAACAAATTCTTTTCTCGCGAGATTATCTTCCGGCGAAAGGGTATATCTTGTAATGCCGCCATGGCCTGCATCGCCGAATTTGCTAAATGTTTCAATTTTGTCCGTCATTCTTTCCAAACTGCATTTGTACATAATCTATCTCCTTTACGTGTCATTATGGGGAAAATAAAAAGAGACCTGTTTCAATAAACAGGCCTCTTCGCCGAACTCCATAACACTTTAATTGTATACATCTATTTTAGCACAACCATCGTGGCTTTCAATGTAAGCCAGCACAAACTTCTTTATGCTCGGGCACATATTCACATAAACAATCTGTCGAGATGATGGCCTTCAAGGTGAAAATTATTCTATAAATCTCAAATATACTGTAAGATATCGCCATCCAAAACGGTTCATTCTATAGAATCGTCCACACTTTTTATCGGAAGGATTAAAAATCTTTTTATCATTCACGCCAACACCTTAGGTATTAGTGAATTAAAGTTGGTTAATGGCTTACTTTATTATGCTTTTGTGATGTTCATCCAAACTATTGTTTTAAAGTACATCAAAAAACATGGTTATCATAGATGAGCCCAAATCGGAAAAACCATTATTTTAAGAAACGGAGCATTAGACCTGAGAGACTTCATACCTATTTCAAAGGGATTGCTGTCATTCAGATGACATGTGTCATCATCTTACTGATCTATGACAGGCTGAAAACGATAATCGAGATACCAAACCTGATAACGGCTTTAATTTTTCTTGTTCTAGCCGTTTTATGTATCAAAGGATTAAAAGTACTAGATCAGAAATGTCGAAAAGTTTAAGTGTTTTGATGTTTTGATGAAAAAACGACCGGTTTGTACGGCATCTACCGACAATTCGATCGTCTCTTTCATATTAACCAATAATCCGGGCGCCATCATACAGCTTTGGCTTTTAGTGCCTCGATCATCGCATCGCATACTTCGTCCATATCACCTACAATGCTGTAATCGCTGTAGTGAAAAATAGGGGCATCCGGATCTTTATTTACTGCGATAAACTTTTCTGCATCTACGCCGGCAACGTGGTTCACAGCCCCTGAAATACCAAATCCTATATAGAGTTTGGGCTTGATCATCACGCCCGACTGGCCTACTTGCAGTTTATACGAGAGAATCTCCCGATCATACAGCGGGCGCGTACAGGCAATTTTGCCTCCCAGCATTTTTGCCAGTTCTCTGTAACGCGACAGTGCCCTTTCATCCGAAAGACCATCCCCGACGCATATAATCACTTCAGCATTTGCAATATCCATCTCCGGATCATAAGCCGCCTGTTCATGTGAAAGAAGCTTCGTTCGTATCTCTTCCAGTGGAAAATCAATGGCCTCACGTACTTCCTCAATGACTGCTTTCCTCCCTGTCGGTATATATTTAAAGGTGCCCGGACGGATGGTGCCAACCTGAGGACGCAGTGTCGGGATCGTAATAACTGCCATGATTTTACCGCCTGATGCCGGTTCGATAAACTCGATATCTGTCGTTTCAGGATTATAGACAACTTCTGTGGCATCTGAGGTGCATCCCGTTTCAATACGCGCTGCAAACCGCGGTGCAAAGTCGCGCCCATTTGTCGTTCCGCCTACAAAAACGGCTGAAGGCTTATATTTTACACACAGCTCGGCAAACAAATTCGTATAAGCTTCCGTATTGTATCGTTCATATCCCGTGCCGGATACATCTATGATCCCGTCTACACCACAGTCTCTTATCTTATCCACTTCCGTATTTGGTATTTCACCCGCGATGACCGCAATCAACTTATCGCCGCTCTGATCGCAGAGTTTGCGCACTTCACAGCACAGTTCAAGGGATACAGGATGAATGACAGTCCCGTCATGCTCAACATATACCCACATATGTTTGTAATTCGTCTTATCCATTGTATCCTCCCTATTCTGCGATGAACGTTAAGAGCTTTGCCACACTTGCTGTGACCGACCCTTCATCAATGACAATCCCCGGCTCAGGCATCACCGGCGGGAAAGTACGCGGCACTTTTGTCGGTGATCCGCTGTCACCAATTCGATCACAGTCGAGATCGGGGATATCTGCCGATGTCATGGTCGTTATGACTTTTTTCTTGGCTGCCATCTTGCCCTTAAGACTTGGCATCCGCGCAGGATAATGTGTCTTCTCCATGGTGAGCAGGCACGGCATCGCGACTTCAAGTGTTTCCGTGCTATTTTCAAGTTCGCGTTCAACGACAAGTGTCCCATTTGCTTCGTCAACCGTGTGAATGAGACATGCAGATGTTATCTGAGCAGCATCAAAACGCTCCGCTAACTGTGCACCCATTTGACCTGTCGCACCATCTATCGTTTCCTTGCCGCAGAAAATGAGGTCATAGTGATCGATCTGTTTAGCTGCCGAAACGATCGCATAGCTGGTCGCCAGTGTGTCGGCATTTCCAAATGCACGATCCGTGACGAGAATCGCATGATCTGCACCAACTGCCAAGCATTCACGCAGTACCGCTTCTGCTGACGGCGGCCCCATTGTGATAAGGGTAATTTCACCACCATAGGTCTCTTTCACGTTCAAAGCTGCAGCGACCGCATTCGCATCAAGCGGATTTAAAATGGAAGGCACCCCGATTCTGTTAATTTTTCCTGTTTCCGGATCAATCGTCATCTGGTCGACATCCGGTACTTGTTTTATGCATACCAATAGCTTCAGCATTTTCTATCGCTCCTTCATTGCGCCTTATCAGCTTTTCCGAAAACTCACGCCAAATGAACCGACGGGGTACTGCCAGTCCGTCACTACTTTTCCACCGCTTAAAACTCTGCAAGTGCCGCATTCAAGGCATCCCAAATAATCAAAGCGAACACCGTTTGCATCGGCTGTATAGAGTGCTGCGGGACATATCCGCACAACGCGGTCTACTTCTGCTGCATCCGGGTATTGCTTGTCTATGACAATGTGGCTTTTTTCTTCATAAACATTAAATTTATTGACGCCGAGTTTATCGGCAACAGATATTTTAGCCATTTTTCAGCCTCCTTACTGGTTGAGATAGTCCGCGCAAATCTTCATGTCAGCGGCTATAAAACTCGATTCGACAGCCTTCTGATAACTTGCCAGCGATCCCTCAGAGAAATCCCCTGACGCATTCGCGCGAATCACTGCTTCTGCCGCTAATCTTCCAGACTCAACCGCAAGATCCATACCTCTTACAACCCAGCCTGCATTCGCTACCAGACCCGCAGCATCGCCTACCAGCAAAACACCTTCGCCATAGAGCTTCCCAATTTTATCAGACTTGCTTTTTTTAACCAAATGCGAAGCATATTCAACCAGCAAACCACCATCAATTAATTTCGCTATTTCCGGCAGCGCCTTAAAGTCTTCAAGCAGCTCTGGGATGCTTTTTTGCGTTTTATCGATGTCGCTGATTAAAAACTCTACACCCACTGAAACCGTGTCTTTGTTCGTATAAAGAAAGCCATCGGCATACTGTCCATCAGTAGTATCGCCAATCGCCATCCATTCAACACCTTCGCCGTCGGCAAGACCGAAACGCTCATTAATCAGCGCTTCCCCCAGTTCAATGACTTCTTTTGTCCCGATACAGGTTTCTTCCGGCATCAATTCGGGGATCATTCCCAACGATTGCGCCAGGAGTCCATTGACGCCTTCTGCGAGAATCACGACATCGGCTTCCAGTGCATCACCATCTGCAATAATACCGCAGACTTTGCCTTCCCGAACAATAAGGTCATTAACCACAATGCCCTGAATCATCATGACACCTGCCGCTTCAGCCTGTTCAGCAAACCATGCATCCAACTTTGCCCGGCTGACCGTGTATGAACGCGACTCCGTCAGTCCAAAATGCTGAGGATCAATCCCCGCATCGGAAATACCCTCAGCGCGCCAACTGCTGATCATTTCTTTCGTAATCTCACGCTCTAAAGGCGCTGTTTCGCCAAAATCCGGAAAAAGCTTTTCAATGCTGTGAGAGCAGATCTTGCCGCCGGTAACGTTTTTGGAACCGCAGGTAGCACCTTTTTCTACCAATATTACTTCGAGGCCTTCTTGTGCCATGGCATAAGCAGCTGCCAGTCCTGCGAGACCGCCGCCCACCACGATTGCATCAAATTTCTCGTCCATATCGTTTTACTCCTTACCTATTTATAACTCGGATGGAAGCCCCCATCCGAGTTATTAATTGCTATCAGCTTATCGCTTACTTTCTACAAAATGTCATCTCTAGCTCAGCGCTGCAATAAGCGCCGGTATGATGTCATTTAAATCGCCGACGATTCCGTAATCAGCATTATTAAAAAATAGTGCCTTTGGATCTTTATTGACGCATACGATTGTCTTCGCATTGCGCAAACCGGCACAGTGCTGACTTGTACCTGAGATACCAAGAGCCAAATAGAGTTTTGGCGCCACTTTACAGCCCGTTAAACCAATATAGGTCTCATGCGGCATTAACTGTAATTCACTATAGATGGGCATTGAGCAGCCCATCTCAGCACCCATGACTTCTGCGAGCTTTACCGTTTGATTGAATAAATCGCCGCCAGTGGCGCCCAGTCCTACACCCACGACGTAGTCCGCCGTTTGCAAGCCTGAAGCTGCAACGGGCTCAACTGACAAATATTCGACCGAACCGTCGCTTTTGGCCTCCATTGTTTCAATACTGCCAGCGACAAGCTCATCACTTGGCGCCTGCAGCTGTAAATTGAGCGCATTTACCAGTAGGCAGGTATGAATGGGCATTTCAAGCGTTTCGATCAACTTGTCATCCAGTACCGATCGCTCTGCACATATGACATCGTCCTCAATCGACAGACTGATGACATTCGATGCAACGGCAGCGCCTAACGCAGCCGCTGCACTGCCGATAACGGCACGCGCTTCCGGCGAAGACCCGCCAATGATCACAGTTGGCGCAGCCTTTTGAATAATGCTTGCCGCCGCTGCTGTAAAATTAGTCGCAGGCTGGTCAGCTGAATCAATCCATTTGACTGCTGTACCAACACGGGCAGTTTGTTCTGCCAATTCCTGCGAGCCAATGACCAGTGCCGTTACATCCGCTGATTTGAGCTCTAGAAAATTAATCAACGAAGCAACTTCCCCTTGTTCCGTTGCTACAATCCAAATATTACGCATCATTGTCTTTTTTCATCCTTTCAAAAAAGTGCTTACAAGCTATCATCCGTACGCAAAGCGGCAATCAGTTTTGCCACAGCTTGCTGCGCATCGCCTTCAAGCATCTGCACTTCACGTCTTGGCGGCAAACTGATACCTTTAACAGTCATGTGCGTTTCATGCATATTCGCGGTATCCAATTCTTCTATAGGCCGTTTTTTAGCTGATAGAATTTGTCGCATACTCGGAAGATTCTTTTCAGAACTCGTTGCCGCCACGGAAATTAATGCAGGTGTATGAATTCTCAAGGTCTCATGCGCTTTATCGGTCAAACGGTGTGCGATCAGGCAGTCTGGGTGCTCCGGATCAACAGCCACATCTTCGACGCCCGCAATAAGCGGCAGTCCAAGCAACGCTGCCGTTACTGGGACAACGCCGGCAAATTCCTGTGCATCTCCCATTAATACAACGTCATACGCACCGGATGCTTTAATGACCTCCGCCAATTGGGCACCCGTGACAGCATCGTCTTTACTTGGCATAATGCTGCTCGCACGCACGGCGCGATCAGCGCCTCTTGCCAACGCCCATGCGGTATCACCATCACCAATGGTCACTGCTGTCAAACTGCCTTCTGTATCAGCTGCAATCTGTCGCGCG
>JASUSA010000049.1 GCA_030446305.1 Clostridiales bacterium
CTGTAGGTGATGAAACCAATCCACAACACTATGTTAATTATATCGTATAAGAAAGGATAATGACCGTAACTTGACTACGAGTTCATTATACAAGGTGATCAGATGGGAAAAGGAACGAAGGCAGTAATGACTAACGCCTTGCGCATTGTGGCTGCAGAGGGTATCCAGCATGAAATATTAACGTATCAAACGGATGACGGTGCGCTGGATGGCGTATCTGTTGCAGCGAAAATAGACATACCGCCTGAACATGTTTTTAAAACGCTGGTAACACGAGGCAATGACAAGCAAATATATGTATTTGTCGTACCCGTTGCTGAGACGTTGAATTTAAAATCTGCTGCGCAAGCCGTTGGCGCTAAACGCATTGAAATGGTACATGTCAGTGAAATCACACCGTTGACAGGATACGTCAAAGGCGGCTGTTCGCCCATTGGAATGAAAAAACAATATCCAACTTTTTTTGACGTGTCTTGTCTTGGGTTAGATAAGATTGTTGTCAGTGCCGGTAAAATTGGGGTGCAACTGGTTATTGAACCAAAAGCGCTGTTAAAACTCATAAAGGCTGAAACCGTTGCATTGACGTGATGACTTTATAGAGCGTTTATAATGGCATTAGAAGGGAATAAATGATAAATAGGGAATCATTCAAAGAGACCTTGGATTTTTTAGGAGTGTTTATGAGAATTGAGATTTATAAGGGGTTAAATGAAACGTTGTACGATACGATTGATAATCTGTCAACTTTTTGTGCTGCGAGAGATCGCGTTATCCTAAAACTTGAACTGGGTGGTAAACAAAATCCTGATTTGACACCAGTCGTTTTACCGTTTGAAGAGGCTATTGACACATGGAAAACGGTTTCGGATCGAGGCAGCTATTCAGAATTCTTGTGCTATGAGGGCAGCCAACTGGTAGGCTATATAGGGATCAGCAACTTTGGCAATTCACCAATTGAAGTGAACGGCATGGTGCATCCTTCTTATAGGCGAAAAAAAATATTTTCAACACTCTTTCAACTGGTTGTCCTGTCGTGGCATCAACTTGAGAACAGAGGGCTTCTTTTGCTTACGGATCGTATGTCGCCTGGTGGGCAGGCGTTTGTCGAAACCCATAATGGCGTTTACTCACATACGGAATTTGAAATGATTTTAAAGCGGTTTGAGGTTGATGATCTTCTGCAGGGAACGGTTATGCTGAGGAAGGCGACAGATCGAGATGCTACTGAAATCGCTTATCAAAATTCACTCTATTTTTGCTGTGATTTTGATGAAACGCAAATGATCATGCCTGAAACGGAGGAAGCCAAGGGTATTCGGACTTACTTGGCGGAATATCAGCACAAGGTCATTGGCAAAGTCAGCATAGAAGTTGATCGCAACATTGGAGGGATTTACGGTCTTGGCGTTTTACCGACCTATCGAGGCAGAAGTTTTAGCCGCATTATACTGCAGAAGGCGATTAGAATGCTGAACGATGATCACGTTTCGCAAATAAAGCTTCAAGTAGAGGCAAACAATGAAAAGGCATTGGGACTCTATCAGTCAGTCGGGTTTGAAACAGTGGCATCAATGGACTATTATTTGTTTAATCAGCCTAGGAAGACGGGTGCTGTAATGGATAAAACCGTGGCAGCACATCCGAAAGATGAATAGCATGCAGATCGATGGGGATTTGCAGATCCGAGGAAAATGCATCACTTAAATTTCCTTATCTCGCATGATAAATTGAATAGACATGATTGAACAGACATTAAAGAAAGAGCTATCTTCTCATGATTGAAGATAGCTCTTTTTAGTGTATGATTCCGTTTACAGCATGCGTATGTATTGCCGTGTCACTCAGTATAGCAGTACGCCGCTAACCATGCGCATTTCTAAGGCTAGTGATTTTGCAGTAGTTCTTCTTTAATGATTGTTTCCTGAAGCGTCGTGTCAATTTCGACTTCAAATTTGTCGGAATAGCTACGACCCCATTTGTACATGGATCTTAAAACCGGTACAAATGTTTTGCCAACTTCTGTCAAAGAATATTCGACCTTAGGTGGAACGACAGGATAAACTTCGCGATAAATGAGTCCATTGTCTTCCAAATCTCGCAGTTGCTGGGTTAACATTTTTTGAGTTACCCCTGGGAGACGTCTCTTTAACTGGCTAAAGCGCAGTGGGGCTTTCCTCAAGTGCCATAAAATAACACACTTCCATTTTCCGCCGATTAGATCAATTGATAATTCTAGTGGACAGCGATAAATCTTATCTGATGCAGCAGACATCTTTACACCTCCATGTTTTATATGGTTAATTATATCACATAGTTTCTTTTTGTACTATATAGATTTATAAAGAAAGTAAGATAATTTTTTGAGCAAGTCAAATATTTTTAAACCGAAGCCCGCATCTCAGTAAAATACAGTATCCTAAAGGGTACTTAGTGACTTATTGGTTCTTGATGTTCAAAAAAGAGTGCAAATAACTAGAAGGGAATAGGATAACCAAAAGGTAAGATGATTACAAAAAAGTGCGATATTGTTAAAATAATGACAAACTGATATGCTCAAATTGAGTTAAAGCAAATCATTTCATATTAAAAGGAGTGGAATTATGGAATTTCAAAACATTATTTTCGAAGTTGAAGACGGTATTGCAGTTATTACAATGAACAGACCGAAAGCATTGAATGCACTGAACAACGAAACACTCTATGAATTAACAGATGCAGTGGCTTATTGCGCTAAAACTGCAGAAGTTAAAGGCCTTATTATCACTGGCGCTGGGAAAGCCTTTGTCGCAGGTGCTGATATTGTCCAAATGAAAGACTATGGCAGCGAGCAAGGACGTGATTATGCAGGGTTTGCACAAGATGTTTTCAACAAGATTGAAGCGCTTGAAAAACCGGTTATCGCAGCAGTAAATGGTTATGCACTTGGTGGCGGATGTGAATTATCAATGGCTTGTGACATACGTATTGCAGGGGAAAGAGCAGTCTTTGGCCAGCCTGAAGTAAACCTCGGCATTATTCCATGTTTTGGTGGAACACAGCGTTTAAGCCGTTTAGTTGGCGCAGGCAAAGCAAAAGAACTTATTTTTACAACAGATTATATAAAAGCTGAAGAAGCAGAAAAAATCGGTCTTGCCAACAAAGTTGTCGCACAAGATACGCTGCTTGACGAAGCGAAGGCAATGATGAAAAAAATACTTTCAAAAGCACCGCTCGCCATCAAATATGGTAAAGTGGCAATCAACAAAGGACTGGATCTCGACCTTAAAAATGCGCTTGAACTTGAAAAAGATCTCGTAGGCCTCTGTTTTGCAACGGATGATCAAAAAGAAGGCATGGCCGCTTTTGTTGAAAAAAGAGACGCAACCTTCTCAAGCAAGTAAGGAGGCGCGGGATGAAAGTTATTTCTGCAGTAGAAGCAGCACAGCTGATTGAAGACAAACAAACGATCAGCGTCAGTGGATTCGTTGGATGCGGATGCCCGGAAGCAATAAATTGTGCACTTGAAGAACGTTATGTCAATACGGGGACGCCAAAAGATTTGACACTGTTCTATGCAGCTGGGATTGGCGACGGCGATTCAAAATCTATTAATCACTTGGCACATGAAGGGCTTTTAAAACGCGTTATTGGCGGTCATTTCAATTTAGCGCCAAAAATCAGCAAATTGATTCTTGAAAATAAAGTAGAGGGCTATAACCTGCCGCAGGGCACGATCTCACATCTTTTTAGAGATATTGCAGGGAAACGCGTCGGAACAATTACACACGTTGGCCTCAATACTTTTATTGATCCAAGAATTGAAGGCGGCAAGCTGAATGACATCACCAAAGAAGATATTGTCAAAGTCATCGAAATTGAAGAGGAGGAACGCCTGCTTTACAAGGCGATGCCGGTTCACGTTGCAATCCTCAGGGGGACTACAGCAGATGAAAAGGGCAATATCTCTATGGAAAAAGAAGCGATTACACTTGAACTGACATCCATTGCACAGGCCGCTAAAAACAGCGGCGGCATTGTTATTGTACAAGTCGAACGCATTGTAAAAGCCGGCAGCATTGATCCGAAACTCGTTATTGTACCAGGCATTTATGTTGATTATGTTGTTGTAGCCGATGAGCCTTGCTATGCTGAGCAGGTATTTTCATCAGAATACAATCCGTCATTTTCAGGTGAAGTCAGGGTACCTGTCGACAGTGTGAAACCGCTTGAGCTCAATGAACGCAAAATTATCGGCAGACGCGCTGCGATGGAACTCAAACCGGATACGGTGGTCAATTTGGGCATTGGCATGCCGGAAGCGATATCAAATGTTGCCAATGAAGAAGGGATTGGCGACTATATGACGCTTACGGTTGAGGCCGGACCAATTGGCGGTATACCGGCTGGTGGCAAGGCGTTTGGGGCTTCCACCAATCCAGAATGTATACTCGATCAGCCATATCAATTTGATTTCTATGATGGCGGCGGTTTGGATCTTGCATTTTTAGGGCTTGCACAAGCAGATGTTAAAGGCAATATCAATGTCAGCAAATTTGGAACACGTATTGCTGGCTGCGGTGGCTTCATTAATATTACACAAAATGCTAAGAAGGTATTTTACTGTGGCACGTTCACAGCCGGGGGATTAAAAGTAAAAGCTGAAAACGGCAAGCTCGAAATACTCAATGAAGGCAAAAGCAAAAAGTTCATCGAGAAAGTACAGCAGGTCACATTTAGCGGCGAATATGCAACAAAAGTTAATCAGCCTGTCATGTATATTACAGAACGCGCAGTCTTTGAGCTCAAAGAAGACGGCATGCATCTTACTGAAATTGCACCGGGTATTGATCTTCAAAAAGATGTACTAGATCTCATGGATTTTAAACCGATCGTTTCAGAAAATTTGAAACGCATGGATGAAAGGATTTTTAAAGACGAAATTATGAAAATTAAATAATTTAGGGGAGGGTTAGTATGTTCGATATTCTTATCTTGATTATTGCTTTGATTCTGTTCTCGCTGTTGGCGTTTAAGCGGGTCAGTGCTATTATTCTGGGTCCTATTCTGTCGATTTTTGTCATCGTGTGTGCAAAACTGCCAATGTACGACACAATGCTTGGGCCATACATGCAGGCGGCTGCAGGCTATATTCAAAAGTTTTTCCTCGTCTTCTTTGTAGGGGCGCTCTTCGGTGCAATCTATGAAGAAACGAAGGCAGCTGAATCCATTGCCGTAGCACTGGTTAAAGTAACAAAAGGCAAATATGCTGCACCGGTTGTCATGCTTATTACGGGGCTTTTGACATATGGCGGCGTCAGTGGGTTTGTCGTCTTTTTCGCAATGTATCCAATTGCACTGCAACTCTTTAAATCAACCAACCTTTCAAGACGTCTGATTCCGGCTGCGATTTCAGCAGGTGCATGGACATGGTCAATGAGTGGTCCGGGGAGTCCATCTATCCAAAACGTTATTCCGATGACCTACTTGGGCACAGGCTCTATGGCGGGGGCGATTCCGGGTATTGCAGCAGCAATCGGCGAATTTGTTCTTATCTTCCTCTGGCTTGAATACCGCGGCAGACGCCTTGCGAAAAAAGGCTACGTTTTCCATGATGAAACACTTAAGCCAATTGATGAATCTGTTCATGAATCAGCTGAGCTTCCAAATGCTCTCAAATCAGCAATTCCTGCAATTTTAATTCTCGTATGTTTTAATATATTCAAATTGCCGGTTGAAGCGGCTGTTACCATTGGGATTCTTGCAGCAGTTGTACTGCTTTGGGATAAGATTAAATCCGTTGATGTCCTGATCAGCATTTTAAACAAAGGTGCTGCGAACTCGGCGATGGCGATCTTAAATACGGCAATTGTCGTTGGTTTTGCAGGCGTCGTAAAAGTCACCACTGGTTTTGAAAAAGTTATCGGCGGTCTTAAAAATATTAAAATGTCGCCAATGTGGTTTGTTGCCATTACTTCAGCCATAGCAGCAGGGGCAGCTGGTTCGGCATCTGGTGGTCTCGGAATCGCTTATGAAGCGTTAAAAGACACGTACGTTTCGATGGGGGTCAACCTCGAATACGTTCACAGAATCTCAGTTATTGCGTCGGGTACCCTTGATACGCTCCCGCATCAAGGTGCACAGATTACATTGCTTGCAATTTGTGGATTGACGCATAAAGAAGGCTATTTTGATATTGCCATTACACAGATTTTAATTCCGTTTATTGCGTTAGGTCTTTTCTGTATCCCACTGGCTTCAATGGGTTTGTAATGGTATCTAAAGAGTAACTATAGCACAAAAAAGTGCATATTTGATTGTTAGGGTATTATCATTTATAATGACCTTAATGAAAGCGTCATTACTAAAATTATGGAGGGAAACATGTTTGAGTTTTTTAATGAAGATCAAAAGATGTTAAGAAGTGTCGTCAGAGAGCTCGTCGAAAAAGAAATCGCACCTCATGCGGCAGAATGGGATGAACAGGATAAATGTCCAAAAGAACTGTTTAAAGTATTTGGCGAACAAGGGTTGCTTGGCCTTTTCGTATCACCAGAATACGGTGGAGCTGGCTTAGGTCTTACAGAAAGAGCCATTATGCTCGAAGAAGTGGCAAGACACAGTGCTGGTTTCGCAATAGCGTTAATGACACATGGTCTTGCAGTAGCGGCAATCTACAATCACGGTTCAGAAGCACATAAAAAAGAATGGCTTCCTAAACTTTGTTCAGGTGAACTCATTGGCGGTCTCTCTGTTACAGAACCAACAGGTGGTTCTGATCTTACAACACAAGCGACAACGATTGAAGAAACAGAAAACGGCTTTGTTCTTAACGGCCGTAAAGTATTCATTACAAATTCTCACATTGCAGACGTCAATGTCTGGACAGGTACAAGCGGTGTCAATGAAAAAGGCCGTAAAGTGTTGAGTGCAGTCTTGATTCCTCCTGGAACACCTGGTCTTTCTGCAGGCAGAAAAGAAAACAAATTGGGCTTAAGAGGTTCTGTAACAGGCGATACCATTGCGAAAGACGTTCAACTTGGACCAGATGCCCTCGTGGGTAAAGCTGGCAAAGGCGCAGCGGTTGCAATGCATACGATCGGACACTTCGGACGTTCTGGGATGTCTGCCATTGCAGTTGGTATCTTAAGAGGCTGTGTAGAAGAATCCGTTAAATTCAGTAAAGAAAGAATTATTTACGGCAAACCATTAGCAAAAGTACCTGCAATTCAAGCGATGATTGCTGAAAATGAAATTGACTTCGAAGCAGCATCTACAATGCTTTACAATGCAACTGCCATTTATGACAGAGGCGAAGATGCGGTGCCTAGACTTGCAGCCGTTAAATATTTTGCAACAGAAGCAGCTGTCAGCGCATCAAGAAGAACGATTGACCTCATGGGCGGCTATGGCGTTATCAACGAATACCCTGTTGGTAGATTTTTACGTGATGCACTTGCAAATATTCCATCAGGCGGTACATCGCAAATCATGAAAGTAATCGTTGCCGGAAATGTTTTAAGATAGGAGTGAAACCATGTCATTAAGTATTGCAGTATGTGTAAAGCCTGTTCCCGATTCAGACCATTATGACAAAATCACCATTGACCCAAAGACCAAACGTGTGAATCGTGACGGTATTCCAACCATTATTAACACAATGGACAAGAATGCGATAGAGGCAGCACTAAAACTTAAAGAACTTCACGGTGGTAAGGTGACGGTATTTACAATGGCGCCAGACAGCGCTGTTGAAAATTTACGCAGAGTCCTCGCCATGGGTGTTGATGAAGCCTTTCTCTGCAGTGACCGCGCATTAGGTGGTGCCGATACGTGGGCGACATCATATACGTTATACAAAGCCATTGAAAAAACAGGCGAATATGACATTATTCTTCTTGGAAATGAAACAGAGGACGGCGGAACTGCGCAAGTACCAAGCCAACTTGGCGAATGGATGGCAATTCCGCATATGACAAATATTATTAATATGACTTATGATGAAGGAAAGGTAACGGTTGAACGGAAAACCGATGACGGCAGTATCAAATATCGTGTGGCACTGCCTGCGGTTTTCTCAGTGGTCAGAGAAACCAATGAACCGCGTATTCCAAATGTCATGGGGATTTTAAAAGCAAAGAACAAGCCGTTAACCATCTTTAGAGCAGATGATCTGGATTTAGATCCAGCGTTTATCGGCCTTAAGGGTTCACCAACACAACCTGGCGATATCTTCTCGCCGGATATGAGCCGCAAGAGCGAACTCATTTCAGGAGAGCCAGATGCTGTAGCACAGAAAATCATTGCCGAGATCAAAAAGACCGGCGTGATGATAGGTTAGGGAGGTAAACAAAGTGGATATTTCGGCTTACAAAGGCATTCATGTATTTTGCGAAACAAGCAAAGGTAAAATCATCGAAAATTCTCTGGAATTGTTAGGTGAAGCAACCGTTTTAAAGTCAAAACTTTCTCATAACCCGGAAGTAACAGCCGTTGTCATTGGACATCAACTGGAACAGTATTCAGATTTGCTCGGGGAATACGGCGCAGACCGCATTATTCTCATCGACGATGTAAAATATGCGCAGTATCGACCAGATTTTTATGCTGAAGCACTTGCAGAAACTTGTAAAGAGTACAAACCTGAGATCGTGCTTGTGGGGGCAACGCTCAAGGGCGAGGAAATTGGACCGACGGCTGCAAAAATACTGGATACGGGAATGGCGGCTCACTGTGTGGAGTTAAACATACGAGAAGATGGGCAATTTGTACAGGTTGTTCCGGCATTTGGCGGGAAAGTCCTCGGAGATATTCTCTGTCCGAATTTTAGACCGCAAATGGCCAGTATGAAAGCTGGGCTTGCAACAAAACAGCAATTCAGCGGTAAGAAAGCTGTGGTTGAAGCTTTTAGTCCTGACATCAAAGGCTTTGGCGATAAAATTGAAGTGCTTGAAGTGATTGAAGAAGCCAAGGAAAAAGTTTCACTCGGCGGCGCTGAGCTCGTTGTAACAGGCGGCTTTGGAATCGGTACACAAGATGGCTGGCAAAAGCTTGAAGTGCTTGCCTCAAAACTCAACGGCGTCACGGGCTGTACACGACCTGCGCTGGATGAGGGGTGGACCGAACACGAAGAAACGATGATTGGCACCAGTGGCGTAGCGATAAAACCTAAAGTGTATTTGGGATTTGGTATCTCTGGCGCAGCACATCATACTTGCGGGATTAAAACAGCAGGGTTGATTATCAGCGTTAACCGCGATGCCAACGCACCAATCTTCGACGTCTCTGACTACAAGGTCGTTGGCGATTGGGAAGCCATTGTCGATGCTTTAATTGAAGCATTATAAGATTGATACAAAACAACGCTGTAAAGTACAGTATGTGTGACATTCAGAAGGAGCTGTTTATTATTGACGGCTCCTTTTTTCTTTATTTAAGTGGTGCAAGATGCTCAAGGCCATTTACAGGAATGTTTTGATAAACTATACTAAGAACGAAAGATTAATCAAATGTCGATGACATACATAGCATGCATAAGGGGCATAAACTGTGGGGAAAATGGGGGTTATAAAGCGTTTAACAATAGGGATAATGGGCTGTGTGCTGCTGATGGCCATTTTGGTGATGCCAATCTACTCGGAAGAAGTTGTTATGGCAGAACCGGTGCTTCGCATTGGGTATGATCCAACACTGCCGCCATACCAGTTTGAAGAGAACGGCGAATACAAAGGCTTGCTGCTTGATTTAACACAGCAGCTGTTCAATGATATGGATCAGCCGATCGAATTTGTGCCGCTGCCAATCGAGAACTGTATTGAAGCCTTTAAGGCTAAGGAGATTGATATTGTCCTTGGGCTTCGTTTTAATGCAACCTATGGCGAATGGATGAGCTATTCTGATTCACTTGTGAATTCAACAATTTCAATCATTATGCTGCAGGATAAAGAGGCGGAGATAAAGGAAAAGCTTGGTGTCGAACCCTTGGTCATTGCGGTCGAACGCAACAGTACAGAATTTGAATTTGTAAAGAATATCAAAAAAGCGAATTTTAACAATGCCTTCAACCAGCAGACCGTGGTGGATTTAATGCTGCTCGGACGCGCAGATATGATGGTTGGCGTGCGGCACGTTGCCGAGTATGTGCTCGATCAAAACGGTTTAGCCGATCAGTACTATATCAGCAATACCTATGTGACACCCGTTGACTATTACATGGCTGTGCACAAAGATCGTGTTATACTGCTTAATAAAATTAATACAGCACTAAGAAATTTGAAGCTCAGCGGGGCGTATGAAACGATTTATAATCGCTGGATTGATGACAAAGCCGTTGCAGACCAGCAGCGAATCCAGCGCATTCTGAAAATAATGGGCGTTGTGCTTTCCTTCGTCTTTCTCGGTGCATTGACAGGTGCATTTATCAGTTTTCAGCTGAAACGGCGGGTGGATGAAAAAACACAGGAACTCAGTACGACCAATCAGCAGCTTGAGCGTAAAATTGTTGAAATTAAGACGACGAATGAACTTAAAAACCTCATCTTTGAGAGCAGTCCGCGCAGTATTGTCATTTTCGACAAAGAGGGAAACGTATCGGCAATGAATGTACCGGCTCAAATGATTTGTCAGCTTTCAGAAGCACCCATCGGACGCTCCATTACTTCACTGCATCCGCTTGATAAAATGCTTGACGGAAGACTGGAACGCATTCTCGTCGATGGTGAATCCTATCATAATCAGGAATTTATGGTGGAAGCACACAGCCGTCGCCATTATTACCGATTTGTCGTCTACCCGCTTGCAGATGCAAGGGGCGGCATTATTACCATAGAAGATATTACAGAGGAAAAACTCTTAAAAGAACGTGTTGCAGAACGCGAGAAAAACCGTGCGCTCATCCAGATTGTTTCTGGTATTGCGCATGAGATTAGAAATCCGCTGACGTCGATCAAGGCCTATGCGGCGCTGCTGCCTCGTAAAAAAGATAATGAAGCCTTTCAGCAACAATTCAGCGAAGTTGTTCCCAATGAAGTGGACCGTGTCAACGCGCTGATTGAAAATCTCATTGACTATGTTAAGCCTAAAGCGAGAAATGTTGAAAGCGTTCACGTGAAGGATTTGATTCAGTCGTGTACCCTTTTGTTTTTGCCAACGATTAATGCGCATCATATGCGGCTGGAAATGTCCGTCGATCCGGCGCTGGTAATTGAGGCTGACAAAAACCAAATGAAGCAGGTCATTATCAACCTCATTCTCAACGCTATTGATGCGGTAATGGACATGCGGCAATACGCCACGACAACAGAAGAAGTCATTGCAGTCAACGCGCGAAAAGAAGCATGTGGAACAATAATTGAAGTGATTGACAACGGCGTGGGGATGACAAGTGATGAGCTGCTCAATATGTATGAGCTATTTTATACCACGAAGGCGAAGGGCTCCGGCATTGGCATGTCGCTTTCAAAACAGATGATTGAAGAAAATCACGGCACCATAGAAGTTCGCAGTGAAAAATATCAGGGGACAACCGTACGCTTAATTTTTGGGGGAGAGTTATGAAGGAACGGATACTCATTATCGATGATGAAAAAGACATATGTTCATCACTGACATTTGCTTTAGAAGATAAATACGATGTCAGTGCAACGGTTAATCCGCTGGAAGGGTTGGATTACTTAGTCAAAGAGGATTTTAGCCTCGTGCTGCTCGATTTGCGGATCGGTCACTATGATGGCATTGATCTTCTGCAGGAGATCAAGGGAATAGACGCCAATATCCAAGTGATTATGATGACGGCTTACGGTTCGATTGTCTCTTCGGTTGATGCCATCAAGAAAGGTGCTTATACTTATCTGACAAAACCACTGAGCTTAGATTCGCTTGATGAAGTTATTGAACAGGCACTGGTTGACCGTGAAAAAAATAAAGTCGTCAGTTACAGTGATATCACCGTTAGCGATGACGGGTACTACGGCATTATTGGCAAGAGTCCGGGGATGATCAGGGTATATCAATATATTGAAAAACTGAAGGATGTTGAAACCAGCGTCGTCATTACCGGCGAGAGTGGAACTGGCAAAGAACTCGTCGCAAGGGCGATTCACGACTCGGGCAAACGCCGAACGCATCACTTTGTTGAAATTAATTGTGCGGCGATTCCGGAGCCGCTGCTTGAAGAAGAGCTGTTCGGTCATAAGAAGGGAACTTTTACAGGGGCAATCGCCGATAAAGCCGGAAAATTCGAATATGCCAACAACGGCACCATATTTCTGGATGAAATTGGCGATATGGCACTGGGGCTTCAAGCCAAACTCTTAAGGGTATTGCAGCAGAAAACCATTACACCGCTGGGCAGCAACGAATCGATGCGGATCAATGTACGCGTTATCGCTGCAACCAATCGCGACTTAAAGCGCATGGTGGAAGAAGGAAAATTCAGAAGTGACCTCTATTTCAGGCTGAATGTTATTAATATTGCCATGCCGCCGCTGCGCGAGAAAAGGCAGGACTTGCAATTGCTTTTTCATCACTTTATTGCCCTTTACAACCGTGAATTGTCAAAAGACGTTAAAGGTTTTTCAACAGAGGCAGAGGCACTAATGCTTAATTATCATTATCCGGGTAATGTCCGAGAACTGGCCAATATCATTGAATGCGCTGTGTTGCTCAGTAAAGACGGCGTCATTGAAGTGGCAGATTTACCAATTGAAGTTGTCGAGGGGCAACATGATGTTTCAGAACGGCTGGATTTAAAGATTGCCTCAAAACTTGGTACCAATAATCTCGTAGGGTTAACGCTGCAAGAAGCTGAAAGAGAACTTATCAGAGCGGCACTTAAGCTGAACAAAGGGCATCGAAAGGCGACGGCGACGATGCTCGGCATCAGTGAACGAGGACTTCGCAATAAAATTCAGGAATATGATTTAAAAGACGTCAACTAGCAATGGCAACGAATGGATCATGCCTTGACCGAAAGCATATGCATTGAAGATAACGGCATAATTTGCCTCAGCGGCAAAAAATGCCGTTTCATTTTTTGCCGCTTTCTGTCGAGGACAAAGGGATCGATACTGCCACAGGCGTGTATTTTCATGCAATTTATCACATTTTTAGTGACTATTTGCCGATGAAAATGAGCTGTTTGTGATTGGCATGCTATTTGCAGTATATTAGTGTAATCAAAATATGGGGAGGAAAACATGATTAAAAATGGTTTCGTAAAGCTATTAATGGTACTAATGATTGGCATGCTCATCATAAGCGGATGCAGTTCACCAGCTGACAATTCAGGGTCAACAGCAGGTGAAAGCAGCAGTGCAGGGGTAGAGACGTCAACAGACAGCGGATCGACACTTGATCGAAGCAAGTATTTTATTACAGTGGCAACCGGTCCGACCAGTGGTCTCTATTATCCAATCGGCGGTGCTTTTTCAAGTGTATTCCAAAACAAACTGGGTTATAAATCATCAGCGCAATCGACTGGGGCGTCGGTTGAAAATATCAATCTGATCTTAAACAGCGATGCTGAACTCGCCATTACAATGGCAGACTCCGTTGCACAGGCATATGGCGCTTTTGGTGCATTTGAAGGAAAAGAACCTGCTTCAAATCTTAGAGCACTTATGGGCCTTTATCCGAATTACGTACAGCTCGTCACAACAGACAAAACGGGTATTACGAAGTTTGAAGATCTCAAAGGCAAACGTGTCGGCGTCGGCGCACCTAACTCAGGTGTTGAGCTCAATGCGCGTATGATGTATGAAGCGCATGGCATGAGCTATGAAGACTCAGAAGTTGACTACTTGAACTATGGTGAAGCAATCGACCAAATGAAAAATAACCTTGTCGATGCCGTTTTCGTTACCAGCGGTATTCCAAATGCAACGGTTATGGAGCTCGG
The DNA here is from genome assembly GCA_030446305.1 of Clostridiales bacterium. Taxonomy (GTDB): domain Bacteria; phylum Bacillota; class Clostridia; order Peptostreptococcales; family Acidaminobacteraceae; genus Fusibacter. The sequence goes on from JASUSA010000049.1 coordinate 13,874, forward strand.
TACAGTTGCCAATATCGTCGTGGTTCCAATTGAAGGCGAAGGCCTCAAAAATTTAATTACCAAGTATCCTTTCTTTGTTGAGGCGACGATTCCGGCTGATGTTTACGGAACAGCCACTGATGTTACGACGGCAACGGTTCGCAATCTCCTGCTCGTACGAGAAGATTTACCGGAAGATGTTGTCTATGACCTCACTAAAGGAATCTTTGACAATATTGCAGATATCAAAGCATCACATGCGACAGCAGAAAAGCATATCTCGCTTGAAAACGCGTTGATTGGCGTTGATATTCCGCTTCATCCGGGTGCACTGAAATATTACGAAGAGCAAGGTATTAAGTAAACATGTTTTCAAAGGCAATAATGAGGAAGCCCATTAAAGCTTCCTCATTGCTTAAACGGCTCATCATCGGTATTTTCTGTCTGATCCTGCTACTGATGTTTATCAATCATTACGCCAAAGTGCTGGTAATTTCACATCAGGAAACAGGCGAGATTTATGCGGTATCGAAGATACGATCAGGTGATAAATTAACTTATGAATGGATACACTCCTTCGAACATATTCCGTGGTATGAGGATTATTATGTCGCAGATACAGGAGCACTGCAACTTAAAGAAATACGTGTCGCAGGCTTTGGCGCAGGCATACCGGAAGACAAGGGGACGATGTCTGTAGAAAATGGCATGGTATACATGCGTGACTTGGATGACGTGTTTGATCATATTCAATGGCTAAACTCTCATACGGCGCTGCAGTATATTGCCATTAACGATGTCATATTGATAAAGGGCAGTGAAATGCCGCATCATGAGCCGCTTAAGCTTGAAATTAAAGGGAGGATTACGCAATGGCTAAATCGTTAGATGCCATCGATATTGATATGGAAGCGCAACAACAGGAAATTCTAGAAAAGTACGATAAGGAATCGAAAACGCGCAAGTTCGAAAATAAAACGCTTGCAAAAGCTATTTATTGGATTGCAATCATCATTGCACTTTATCATTTTATTACATCATTTGTCGGTTATCCCGCAACACATTTGCATCGTTCACTGCACGTGTCAATGATGCTCTTCATGGCATTCTTTCTTTATCCGGCACACAAAAATGGCAGCCGTACGTCGATACCGTGGTATGATGTCGTACTGGCACTGCTTTCGCTGTCAGTTGCCGCCTATGTCTGGACGAATTATATTGAATTTATTAACCGCATGGGGATGCCCAACACAATGGATATCATTATGGGGACAATGCTGATCCTGCTCGTCATGGAAGCGTCACGAAGGATTTCCGGATGGCCGCTGGTTATCTTAAGCGGATTGTTTTTAGCATATGGCCTCTTTGGGCAGCATATGCCTAGTATTTTTATGCATAGAGGCTATGATTGGGCAAAACTTGTGAATCACGCATTTATTAATACAGAGGGGATCTATGGGACATCTGTAAATGTCGCAGCCAGCTATATTTTCTTGTTCATCCTCTTTGGTGCCGTTATGAATAAATCGGGTATGGGGCAGTTTTTTAACGATATTGCCTTAGCGCTTGCAGGGCATACAAAAGGCGGTCCTGCAAAAGTAGCCGTTATTGCAAGCGGTTTCCTTGGCAGCATCAACGGTTCAGCTGTTGCAAACGTCGTTACAACAGGTGCTTTTACCATACCGCTCATGAAAAAAACAGGGTATTCCAGCGAATTTTCAGGTTCTGTAGAGGCTTCTGCATCGGTTGGCGGCCAGCTTTTGCCGCCGGTTATGGGGGCTGCGGCATTTATTATGGCAGAAATGCTGGGGATGCGTTACAGCATTATCGTGGTCAGCGCTGCCATACCGGCACTTCTCTATTATTTGGGGATCATTGTACAGGTGCAGCTTAGAGCATCTAAAAATAATCTGGTTGGTATTCCAAAGGAAGAATTGCCGAAAGTCAGAGATGTCATGAGGACGAGAGGCCATTTGCTTCTACCGATTATTTTCCTGCTCTATATGCTGCTGTTCAGTGGAACTACCGTTATATTTTCAGCATTTTGCACAATTATTGCGACAGTGCTCATCAGTATGATTAGAAAAGAAACCAGAATGAGCCTGAAAGATATACTCGATGCGCTGGAAGAAGGGACGCGTTCAGTCGTATCAGTTGCAATTGCCTGCGCCGTCGTCGGTATTATCATTGGCGTCGTCAGTTTGACGGGCTTTGGCCTCAATATGGCAAATGCCATTATTCAGCTTGGTAAAACCAATCTACTTGCGACACTGGTTCTTACCATGATTACTTGTATGATTTTAGGGATGGGACTGCCATCGATACCGGCTTATCTCATTACGGCGACAATGGCGGCACCGGCGCTTGTTCAACTAGGTGTACCAGCCATTGCAGCGCACATGTTCGTCTTCTACTTTGCCATGTTTGCGAATATTACACCGCCGGTTGCACTGGCATCATTTGCGGCAGCAGGAATATCGGGCGGCGACCCGATGAAGACGGGTATCCAGTCCGTAAAACTGTCATTGGCAGGGTTCATCGTACCGTACATGTTTGTGTTTAATAATGTACTGCTGCTCATTGACACAACCCCGTTTGAGGCTATCCGTGTAGCGCTGACTGCAATCGTCGGCGTCGTCATGATTGGCATTGCAACCGAAGGCTATTTTTATGGCAAACTTAATCCGCTGATCCGCATCGTCGTCTTTGCCGGTTCATTCCTGCTCATTACGGAAAATATTTATCAGGACTTCATTGGCATCGCCATCTTTGCACTGCTCTTTGTCCTGCAAAAAGCACGTCAGAACAAAAGCAAAGCACTTGAAGCGTGATGAACTTCCCCTGACAAACAAATATCAGCGTGGTGTCGAGAGCATATTATTATAATTAAAAATGTATGAAGCATTTAAATGCTATTGTATAGGGGAGAGAGGAAGTGCTTTAATGAAATCTTTTATCAAAGCTATCTTTTATCAAAATAGTCTTGTTTTTAAAACAGTCCTGTCATAAAGCGATCTTGTCTTAAAGCAGTCCGATTTCAAAGCAGGCAAATTAGAAAAGATTTTAAGAGGCATTATAAAAAACAAGCGTTAAAATAGCGTAATAATAAAGGCGATCATCCGCGGATACCAGCATTTTTTAAGGCTGTGTTCGCGGATTTTTCACTTTCTTTCAAGTGTGTGTGTGGGCATCCCTATTGTGATGAAGGTATTAACATTTGAAGGATACCATCGCTTCAATAAATAAGGATAATCCAATCGCTTATCCGCATTAGAATAATTGCGCATTCTCGGATCAAAGGTTATAATATAATTAGTGTGGCGAAATAACTTTTTGGCATCTTGCGCTGGCGTTATCAAGCATTAATGCAGCGTAGAAAGATGGTGTCGCAATCGACAAAAACAATCGACAAAAACGCCGGCAGTGACAAAGAGAATACATAGAAATTGTATAAAAACTGGATAAAAAGCAATCGCCATATGGCACATAAACAGTGAGAAAGCAAACGGAAGACGGGTATTAAAGGAGCGGTTATGTTAGAGAAAAAGCAGATTGTTCTATTCTATTTTTCAGGAACGGGCAACACAACGCGCATCGCCAATGAAATGTTGAATGCTTTTAGTGTTTATCAGTACAAAGTCGTTTTAAGGAATATGATACATTTGGATTCTGTTGAACTGCCTGATGCATGTCATGTAGGACTTGTATTTCCCGTGGCAATACAATCGACATTTCCGATTGTTTGGCAATTTGCAGAAGCATTACCGCCTGGACAAGGGCGTAAAATTTTTATGGCGGATACGATGGAACAGTTTTCAGGCGGCATTGTGGGACCAATGAAAAAATTACTTGTTCAGAAGGGCTACCGATGTGTGGGTGCCAGAGAGTTTAAAATGTCAACGAGTATGCAGCTCGGTCGAAAGAAGCAGTTTGAAGGTGAGATCAAGGATAAGCGCGCGCTTATTGACGTCGATCGATATGTGCGCGACCTTATTGATGGGCGTGCCAGATGGCGACGCGTTCCGATTTTATCAGATTTGATGCGCCGCATTTCGCATTCGCCAAAAGTTTGGCAGGATATGAGTCAGAAAATAACGCTGGATGCGGCAAAGTGTATTGGATGCGGGCAATGTTCGCATTTTTGTCCAGTGCAGGCAATTGAAATGCTTGACCATTTGCCGGAAAGAGATCATGAACGCTGTATTGCCTGCATGCGCTGCGTCAACTTTTGCCCTGTCAATGCCTATAAATTGTACGGCAAACAAGTTTTGCAGAAAAAAGTTATTAATGTCAATGCGCTTTAGAAAGTTTAAGAAGCGCATCGACATTCGGATGATTTTTACTCAGATAACTGTACGGCCTCGAGAAACTGAATAAAATGATCCGAGAGAGGGCTTAACGTCCTCTTTTTACGTGTAATAAGATAGAAATGTCTTAAGATGTCAAAACGTTCATCCAGAACCGATATTCGCCCACTGTGCAGGGGTTCCTTAATAGCCAGTTCAGATACCCATCCAATGCCTAAACCGGCTTCTACAGCGGATATGACGGCTCTCGTGCTGCCGAATACGGCAGTGGGTGAAAAACTTCGAGAGGAAATGCCATGATCGCTTAAATACCGCATGACGACATCTCTTGTACCGGACCCATCTTCCCTAATAATAAGCGGCTGTTCAATAATTTGGCGAAGAGAAGTCGGTTCAAATGGCAGTTTGACAGGTTTGATCAGTTTTAAGCGTTCCGGCCACAGCTGTTTGACGCTCAATTCACGATGTGTTGGTCTAAAACCAACGAGGCCAATTTCATATTCGCCATTTAGCACATAGTTGACGACTTTGCTGGAATCGGATATTTCAACGTCAGCGAGGATATTCGGGAAATGTTTTCGAAACTCATAGATGAGTTTTGGCAATATATATTCGCCGGGGATTGTGCTCGTCGCAATTTTTAACGTGCCATTTTTAACGCTTTGCGATTGTCGTATAAAATCGTTAAGCGTATCGTATTGATTTAAGATGATATTGGCGTGTTCGTAAAGTATACGGCCGGAGGGTGTTAATGCCAGTTCGCCATCACTTCGTTCAAAGATCTGAAAACCTGTAATTTGTTCAATTGCTTTTATTTGCAGGCTTACAGCAGGCTGTGTTATAAATAGTTTTTTAGCAGCGAGTGAATAACTGCTTTCTTCTGCGACCATTTTGAGGGTCAATAGCTGTTTATGATTAATCATTTTGGCCTCATTCATATTATTTTTATTTAGTTTACCATAACACTGTCGATTGTGCATCTAATGAAATTGCCTTGCCGATCAAGTGGTTTCGATGATCGTCGTCTATGCTGTCTTTAGAATGTCACATATCTTTTTGTGTTGCGAGTGAGATCCCGAAAAGAGGCGAGATTGGTGCTGAAAATGAATTATAATCCATTGAAAAACGTATAGGATGCGAAAAAATGTGTTTAAATTTTAAAAATTTGAACAAAAGGATTGACAACAAATTAATATTTTGTTATTATTCATGTAATTCAAAAGTGATGATTGGACGGAGTAGAGATTGAATAGCTTGCAGAGAGCCGGTAGCTGATGAGAATCCGGTAGTGTGTTTATCTTGAAGTCACCCATGAACTGTTGCCCGACTCAAAAGGGCAATCGGTATCCACCGTTATCAGGATAGATAGTGTTTGCTATCGAATAAGAGGATTCCATAGGAATCAAATAGAGTGGTACCGCGAGTATACCTCGTCTCTATGCATACGCGTAGAGAGGGGGTTTTTTTATACCATTTTCCCATGATATGGTCTCTTATTTGTATAGCCCAATTTATTTCACGTTTGGGAGGCAGTCATGAAATTATCTGGCGCAGAAATTACAATTAAATTATTAGAGCAGTTTGGTATTGATACAATTTCGGGAATTCCCGGAGGGGCGAACCTGCCGCTGTACAGCGCATTAGCCAATAGTTCTATTCGGCACATACTGGCACGTCATGAACAAGGCGCGGGTTTTATCGCTCAGGGAATGGCGAGAACGACTGGGAAAACAGCCGTTTGCATGGCGACGTCGGGACCGGGGGTGACAAACCTGATAACGGCGATTGCAGATGCTAAGCTGGACAGTGTGCCGCTTATTGCCATTACGGGTCAGATTGCCTACAGCATGGTGGGGTCGGATGCTTTTCAGGAAATTGACACATATGGTCTTACACTGGGCATAACAAAGCACAATTTCTTGGTTAGAAGCGCAGCAGAGCTGTTAACGGTGATACCGGAAGCCTTTTATATTGCGGAGAGCGGTCGACCTGGTCCCGTTCTGATTGATATTCCGAAAGATGTTCAGAAAGAAATGATAGAAATCAATCATTGGCCGATCAAACGAGCTGTGGTCAATGATATGAAAATAGAAAATGAGACAATTCAGAAAGCCATTGAAATGATAAAGGCGTCAGAAAGGCCTGTGTTGTACGTAGGCGGCGGGATTATCAGCAGCGATGCCTCTGAAAGTTTAAAAACCTTTGCGGCGAATCAACAGATCCCCGTCGCTTCAACACTAATGGGCCTTGGCGCATTTCCGTCAGACGATCCGCTGAGCTTGGGCATTATGGGGATGCACGGCGCTAAGTATACAAACCTTGCTTTTTATGAATCGGATTTAATTATCGCTGCAGGCGTGCGGTTTGATGACAGAGCGGTAGGCAATGCCAATGAATTTTGCAAGCATGCGAAAATTATTCATATTGACATTGATCCATCGGAAATTAATAAGGTAAAACAAGCAACGCTGTGTGTTGAAGGAGACGCACGCGATGCACTGGATCAGATCACTCAGACGATTGGTGAAAGAGACCGCAGTGAGTGGCTGGCGAGAGTAGCGGAGCTTAGAGAAGCACATCCACTGTATGAAGGTATTTCAGGGATGCCGTACCACCCCGTTAATTTCATTAAAAAAGTGGCAGCGGCTGCGAATAAAGATGCCATTATCTGTACGGACGTCGGGCAGCATCAAATGTGGGTAGCGCAAAATTATCCGATCTTAAAGCCGAGAACGCTGCTGACATCTGGTGGACTTGGAACGATGGGCTTTGGCCTTCCGGCAGCAATTGGGGCAGCACTTTCCAATCCGGATAAGCAAATTATTTTGTTTACCGGTGATGGTTCCATCCTAATGAACTTGCAGGAGCTGGCAACCATGAGAGATTTTGAGCTGAACATTAAGATCATTATCATGAATAATGGCCATTTAGGGCTGGTAAGACAGCTGCAGGAGTTGTTCTATGATAAGACGTATATTGCAACAGAATTTATATCAAACCCTGATTTTACAATGATTGCCAAAGGCTTTGGCATTGAGAGTTTTGATTACGACAGTGGTCAATCGGATATTGAACAGTTAAAAACAGCATTGTCATCCAAGGGGGGATGTGTGATTAACGTCCCAACAGAAATCGGCGAACTGGTATTGCCGGTCGTTACACCAGGTGAAGGCAATCATATTATGATAGGAGCGTGAATGGTATGAAACGTAAAAATTTGGTTATAAAATTAATTGTAAGAAATCATCCAGGGGTAATGGCGAGAATTACGGGACTTTTTTCACGACGTGCTTTCAATCTTGAAGGCATCCTCTGTGGTGTTATTGGCGACGGTACACACAGTAAAATGTACTTGCTCGTCAACAACGACGATCGGCTTGAGCAAATTATCAAACAGATTCAGAAATTATATGATGTGCTGGAAGTGGCTATTTTAGAAAACTATAATGAAGAAGCTTTTAGCCATATTGGTGAAGATGAAACAGATATTATTCCGGAAAGGCATTTGCGTAAAGTCAATTAATGGTTGTGAAGGATCGAATAAAGGGAATGATGCAATTTCCTTATTGGGTAAATCAAACGCACATTCCCAAATAGATCAAACGGATAAGGTGATTATTGAGAATACGGCGTAGCATGGATTAAAGTATAAAACATCACTTGTGTTGTGTTTTTCTGCACATAGGTGGTGTTTTTTATATACTGAAAAGCATGTGACAAGGTGGTGACGAATGGTTTTTAGAAAAATATGAGCGATCGATAAGCGTATCGCTTTCTACTATATTATACGTTATTATACGTTTGCATTATAGGTTCGCGATGTTCGTGACGATAAGCAACTGATTTTGGCGAAAGATTTATCATCGTAATCCAATGTGTTTGTGAATATTTTGCGGTGCGTTGGATATAATGCCGATAAGTCATGCAGTCGTCTCAAGTGTTAATTTTTTGTATATTCTTTCAATTGCATTTGTTCTGTGGCTTTCGTTATGTTAACATAAAGTTGACAAAAAGGAAGAATAATCATTGAAAGAATTGACGTTTATAGGTATAATCAATTTTGCAGTCAAAGGACTGTAGATCATTTAATCAATGGAGGTAAATGAATTGGGAAAAGCCCTTATTATTGGTGCTGGTGGTGTAGCTAGCGTTGTGGTTCACAAATGCTGCCAAAATCCAGATGTTTTTGAAGAAATCTGTATTGCAAGCCGAACAAAATCAAAATGCGATGCTTTAAAAGAAAAACTCGACGGCGGCAAGACAAAAATCTCAACAGCAAAGGTCGATGCAGACAACACGCAAGAATTGATTGAGTTAATTAATGCGTTTAAACCGGAAATCGTTATCAATGTCGCGTTGCCTTACCAAGATTTGACCATTATGGATGCTTGTTTGGCAACGGGTGTACACTATTTGGATACGGCGAATTACGAACCTGTAGATACGGCGAAATTCGAGTATAAATGGCAGTGGGCATACAGAGAACGCTTTGAAAAAGCAGGTCTCACGGCAATACTTGGCTGTGGTTTTGATCCCGGTGTGACAGGTGTATTCAGCGCCTATGCGATGAAGCATTACTTCGATGAAATTCATACCATTGATATTGTCGATGCCAATGCGGGTGATCATGGTTATCCTTTTGCCACCAATTTTAATCCTGAAATCAATATACGTGAAATTACAGCGAACGGTCGTTATTGGGAACGCGGTGAGTGGATGGAGACAGCGCCTCTTTCTATTAAACAAAGTTATGATTTGCCGCAGATTGGACCTAAAAATATTTACCTGCTCTATCACGAAGAACTTGAATCCCTAGCACAAAACATCAAGGGGATTGAAAAAATCCGTTTTTGGATGACGTTTTCCGACAGTTATCTCACGCATCTTAAAGTGCTTGAAAATGTCGGCATGACTTCAATAGAGCCTATTATGTTTGAAGGCAAAGAAATCGTGCCACTTCAGTTTTTAAAAGCGATACTGCCGGATCCTGCATCACTTGGTCCGAGGACAAAAGGCAAGACCAACATTGGCTGTATCTATCAAGGTGTCAAAGACGGTGAAGCGAAAACTTATTATGTTTACAATGTTTGTGATCACGAAGCGTGCTACGCTGAGGTAGGATCACAGGCTATTTCTTATACAACAGGTGTACCGGCAATGATCGGCGCCATGATGCTGATGAAAGGACTCTGGAAAAAACCGGGGGTCTACAATGTTGAAGAATTTGATCCCGATCCATTTATGGATGCATTAAATAAGTATGGTCTTCCATGGGTTGAGGATTTCAGTCCGACGCTCTTAACGAAGTAGGTGCCTGAATGGATTATGATATTCAGCAACTGCCGACGCCTTGTTATGTTGTCGACGAACGCCTCTTAAAGCGTAATCTTGAAATTCTGGATCATGTGCAAAAGCGAACGGGTGCTAAGATACTGCTGGCATTAAAAGGCTTTTCAATGCATGCAACGTTTCCGCTAATTGGTCAATACCTCGCCGGCGTTACCTCGAGCTCGCTCTTTGAGGCAACGCTGGGTCGAGAAAAAATGAATAAAGAAGTGCATGCATATGTGCCGGCATATATACCCTCAGAATTTCAAGGGTATCTCGAAAAGTGCGATCATCTCGTCTTTAATTCATTTGATCAATGGATGAAGTATAAGCCGCAGGTGATGGCATCTGAAAAACATGTTAGCTGTGGCCTTCGCGTCAATCCTGAATATTCGGAAATTGAAGTGCCGCTCTACAATCCCTGCTATGCAAATTCCAGATTGGGCATTACAGTGGACAACTTTAATCCTGCACTTTTGGATGGCATTGAAGGGCTGCATTTTCACACCTTGTGCGAACAGAATTCTGATGCGTTAAAACGAACGATTCCGTATCTTGAAGCAAAATTTGGCGCCTACATGAAGCAAATGAAGTGGATTAACTTTGGCGGCGGGCATCATATTACAAGAGACGACTACGATATTGAAACGCTGATTGAGACGATTTTGTACATTAAAGAAAAGTACGAGGTGGACATCTATTTGGAACCCGGTGAGGCAATTGCACTCAATACGGGATTCCTTGTTACAGAAGTGTTGGATATTGTCAAAAATGGCATGTCCATTGCGCTTATTGATGCATCTGCAGCGTGTCATATGCCCGATGTGATTGAGATGCCTTACAGGCCTCATATTATTGGATCAGATAAACCCGATGTATTGCCATATACCTATCGGCTTGGCGGCGTTACTTGCTTGTCCGGTGATATCGTTGGGGATTACAGCTTTGCAGAACCGCTCAAAATAGGAGACCGATTGATTTTCACAGATATGGCACATTACACGATGGTGAAAAACAATATGTTCAATGGTGTAAATTTACCGGCGATCGCCCTTTACAGCGAGAAGAAGGGCATGAAGATTATCCGAACCTTTGGCTATGATGATTATAAAAATCGTTTGTCATAGACAGGGCATTGTATAGTGGTCATGTTCTAAACAAAATCTAATAAATAAAAACCGTATCACTGCGAAAACAGTCATACGGTTTTTTTGTAGAGAAGAAGATTTGGTCGTTAAGCGTTTTTGCGGACGGTTCAACCGCGAAAACGTGATGGAACAAATCGGTTTAAGCCGTCGCAAAGCGAAGGGTTAAATCTTATCCGCAAGAGAAGAAGATTTGGTCGTTAAGCATTTTTGCGGACGGTTCAACCGCGAAAATGTGATGGAACAAATCGGTTTAAGGCGTCGCAAAGCGAGGGGTTAAATCTTATCCGCAAGAGAAGAAGATTTGGTCGTTAAGCATTTTTGCGGACGGTTCAACCGCGAAAACACATTTCTTAATTTCTGCTTGGATGTGCGAATAAATGATCCAGAGGGCCGGAGCCCTTTCCCAGATTCAGCCCCGCACGCAGTGCGTGGTTCAGATAAGCCTTTGCATTTGCAATACTGTCATAGAGTGATCGCCCCTCTGCAAGACCACAGGCAATGGCACTGGAAAGCGTGCAACCTGTGCCGTGCGTATTGGCGTTATCAATGCGTTCACTTTCAAACCAATGAAGCTTCCCCTTTTCTAAGAGCAGGTCATCTGCTGTATTTGTCAAATGACCGCCTTTAATGAGAATGGCTGTGGGAATAAAGGCGGCAATACCCTCAGCTGCAGCAACCATATCCTTTTTATCCCTTATGGTGAAACCCGTCAGCGCTTCAGCTTCGGGAATATTTGGCGTTATTACGGTTGCCATTGGCAGTAGCTGACTGCAAAGCGCTTTGACGGCATCTTCATCTAATAAACGGCTGCCGCTTGTTGAAACCATAACGGGATCAATCACGAGATTTTGTACGGCAAGCGGCATTAGTGATGTGGCAATTGCGTCGATGAGGACGGCACTCGCAACCATGCCAATTTTGACGGCATCAGGCGCAATATCATCGTAAATAAGGTTTATCTGCTGTTTGACAAAGTCTGGCGGTGTTGGCACAACGCCGTAGACACCTGTTGTATTTTGAGCTGTAAGTGCCGTGATGGCGCTCATGCCATAGTGGCCAAAAGCGGCAAATGTCTTTAAATCGGCTTGGATTCCCGCACCGCCGCTGCAGTCGGATCCTGCGATGGTCAATAATTTTTTCATGACAATACCTCCAAAAGCAGATTGTAAAAGCGGCGTGTACCGGCTAAAATATCGTCTTGGTCAAGCAATGCTGATACAACGGCGACGCCGGCCATGGCGTGACCAGACAGTTGTTGAATATTATCAGTGCTGATCCCACCAATGGCGACCACTGGAATATTGACAGACTGAACAATGGAATCAAATGTATCAAAAGAAATGCGCTTGGCGGCAGTTTTGGATTTGGAGGTAAAAAGTGCACCGACGCCGAGATAATCGGCACCGTTTTTTTCGGCTGCAATTGCCTGTTCCACTGATTTCGCCGTGACGCCAATGATAGAATTGGCGCCGAGAAGCTTTCTTGCTGCGACGACGTCACCGTCATCTTGTCCCAAATGCACGCCCTCAGCGCCAATTGCTTTTGCGACAGATGGGTGGTCGTTGATAATCAGCGGAATGCCGCGTGCACTGGTTACGGCGTGAACGGACTTGCCAATATGCATACACTCGGTTTCAGATATGTCTTTTTCTCTGAGCTGAACACTGGTAGCACCGCCGTCAATAGCGGCGAGAACTTGTTGAGCCAACGGTATTTCAGGGTGATAGCGACGATCGGTGACAAGGTATAGTTTAAGCATTTCAGTAACCATTTTCTTTTTATCGATGTTCAATGCAAAGGCCTCCTTTTAATGTGTCAAATGACAGGTTGCTGATTTTATCCCAAAAGGACTGATGAAATGTGCCAAGCCCTTCTTGGCCTGCATAGGAAGAGGCCATTTCGCCTGATAGGCCAAAAGTTGCAACGGCAACTGCCAAATCGTGTGGCGTCCGTGAAGCGGAATGACTGACAATAGCGGCTAAATAAGCTGACAGCATGCATCCCATTCCCGTAATCCTTGACATCTCTCGACAGCCATTGCTGACCGTAAACGTTGTACAGCCGTCTGTGATGATGTCGATGACGCCTGACAGAACAATGATGGTGTTATACATAAGCGCTGTTCTTTTGGCAATATCAATTGTACTGGCAATGGCAAAGTCTTCATTGGCGCCGTCAATACCTGCGTGAAGATTGCCGGAATCAGCGGGTGATGAAAGCGCAGCAATTTCTGAAAAATTGCCACGGATGACAGTTGGATTCACTTCTGACAGCCATTCGTGGATAAACTGATACCGAAAGGCTGAGGTACCACACCCGACGGGATCCAATACGACAGGGACATGATGACGCATGGCTGTTTTGCCAATCTGTGATATCGTTTGCATACGCTGAAGGTTTGGGGTTCCCAGATTGATCATGAGTGCTTGACTGTTTCGCGTGACCTCATCAGCTTCTTCCGGTGCATCTGCCATAATCGGCGAAGCTCCCACGGCAAGCAGCAAATTGGCACAGGCATTAGCTGTAACATAGTTGGCAATGCAGTGAATGCGCGGTGTATGTTCTGATTGTACTTTGAGTTGTTTTTTCAGTATGGATTGTGATTCAAGAAGCTGAGTGGACATAACGAAGCCCTCCGCTGATGATGAGTTTCAATGCGCCAATGGCGACCATGACGGGGATGGTGACGCCAATAATGAGATCAAACGGCAGCATATAACGGTAAAATAAAAAGCCAATCAGCCAGACAACTGCATTGACATGATTATAAGCATGCATGCTGCTATCTGACTTCAGGACAAAGTAATCAGTAATGAGAATGGCAAACATGGGTGCGAAAATTGACCCGATCACATATAAAAAGCTTTCAAAGTGGTCAACAGGCGCCAAAACTGCCAATGCGGTACCCAATATTGCCACGGCGAATGCGTAGCGCTTTTCAGATGCCTTGGTAAAAATACTTTTCACACTGACACCTGCCGAATAAACGTCAAGATAAGTCGTCGTTACTGTTGAAGCGATGACGACGATGACAGCAGCAATGCCGAGTCCGGCTTCCAGCATAATGGTGACAATATCGGATGCGCCAGTGAAACACACGGCGCCAACGCCAATCACATACATCCAGCAGCTGACCGCAAAATAGGTAATGGCGCTAACTGCAGAAGTCGAACGCTTTTGTTCGGCAAAACGCGTGTAATCGGCAATGAGCGGCAGCCATGAAAGTGGCATTGCAATTGCGAGTTCAACGGCTGCGCCAAAGGACATGCTGCCGTCGGCAGTATTGATAAGCGGTCTTCCGAAAATACTGAAGCTAATGACGATGGTCAACAGAAAGAGCAGCAACATCACGGCTGAATTGATTTTTTCAAGATTTTTAATGCCAATTTTTATCCAGAGCATGATAAGCAGCCCAATGAGCAGTGACCAAGGTGTGGCGCTGTTAAATCCAAGTACTGGATTTAAAGCATAGGCAACCGCTTTGGCGCCGCTGATAATCATAATAGCAGTCCATCCAACCAATTGAAGAATATTGGCGATTGAAAAAAAATAAGCCCCTTTTTCGCCAAAAGCTATTTTGACGGTATCCATTGCGCTTTTACCGGTATCAGCGCCAATATAGCCAGCTAAATAAAAGATGATGGCGCCGATAAAATGTCCGATTAAAATAGCAAGGACAGCTTTTTGAAAGCCTAATGGTGCTAAAAAAGTACCTGTTAGTATTTCAGCTATTGATACAGCAGCGCCAAACCAGATGAGACCGTGGTATTTCGTTTCTTTTGTTTTCATGATGTTCCTCCTTTGCAATGTATATGCCGGAAGTTCACATAAAAAAATGAGGTCACACAAAGGCGATCCTCATTAATTATCAGCGAATGATTCCCTCCGTTGGCATTATCCAAATCAGGTATAAGGGTCGAAGTTGGATGACTTCCTCTCAGCCTGCACACAAGCTCCCCGTATTCAATTGAACTGAGTTTACCACAATGCGTCTGTCCTGTCAATGAGCATGGCATAGAGGGCTGTGCTTATTCTGATTCACATATGATAATGTCTTAAGTAATCACACGTGATTTTGTCCCGAAGATTATAATGATATAATAATACCTCATAGAAAACTACATCGAGGT
>JASUSA010000116.1 GCA_030446305.1 Clostridiales bacterium
TGGCGCTTGTAAAAAGTACACAGACTGTTCTAAAATCTGCACTTGAGCTCGTCTGTCTGGAAGCGCCGGAGAAAATGTAACAGACAATGATGACATTTCTATATGTATAAAAGTGATGAAACCGTGCATAAAAACAGTAACTTCATGTATAAAATGATTTCATATGCGTTAAAAAAAGAGACGGCATATGACTCCAGATGGCACTTTCGGTGATGCGCATCGTAAAAAATTGCGATGAACAATACCATAAAATCGATTCTTGATATAATCGTATAAGAGAAATGGACGCAAAAAAATAGAACCCAACTGTCAGTCAGTGGGTTCTTTCTTTTTACGACAATACCGGCACTATCGCGCTAAATCGTCTTCAATGCGATCAATGCATTTTGTAAAACTGTCAAATGTTAAATTTTCTTTGAGAATAACATCATCAAATTTAACGCCGCGTAAACGCTTGTTAATGTTTTCAACGGTAGCTGATGTAATAATGACAATGGGGATGTGCTTAAACTTGGAGGTTCTCAAAGACTGGATCAACTGTTCACCGGTCATATCGGAAAGCTCCATGCCGGTAATAATCAGATCAATGTCATAATGTGCCAGCAAGTTAAAAAGCATTTCACCGCGGTTGGTATGTATATACGTATGACCTGCATTATCAACGAGATCTTTAACAAAGCGCTTAAAAAAATCGCTGTATTCAAAGTGTAAGATATTCATAATTAACTCCCCGTATCCCTTTGCGTCTCACATTTCCTTATTTAAATATAACATAATTTATATAAAATTACCCGAAAAACCGTGAAATATGCAGCGGTAAATTTGAATGTTACAAAATGAAAGCCAATATGCTTCAAGAAATGAAGAAATTTTAAGAAAGCTGTTGACAGTTTGTCATTTTGTTGTTATAGTAATTTTCAACATCAATATATTGTTAAATCGCTATGACGGAGACTGTTTAAAGACGTATGTCCTAGAGAGCTGGCATTGTGGTGGAAGCCAGCACAGAAATTTTTAGACTCTCACTCCTGAGCTTCAAATTCGAAAATGTAGGGTTTGACGTTCGCTCACGTTACGAGTTTCAAAGAGACATGTTAAAGGGAAACCTTTGATGTGTAATTTGGGTGGTACCGCGTAGTCAAAGATAACTGCGTCCCATTGTTTTGGGATGCGGTTTTTTTATTGCAATAAACTCGCGGTGTTTGCCATAAAGGAATACGCATCCATTTTTAACCGCTGATTTGTCAGGGGTTAAATTTTTATAGAGTATCCGCTGCGGATATGTGAAGATGAGAAAATTGCATCATGCCATGATTAATGCTTTCAACAAAATATGAAGATCAATTGGCATTATGCGTATTGATGAAAGGATTAACGAAGCATTATCATGCAATTTTCTCAAGTGATTATTTTAGGTTGGTTGAAAAATGATTTTAGAAAAATGATTTTATTGGGAAGTAAGGTATTTTAGACGGAGGCAGAGATGAAGAGGATTAAGATTTTTGATACAACTTTGAGGGATGGTGAGCAGGCGCCGGGGTTTACAATGAACTTAACAGAAAAAGTGCGTTTGGCAAAACAACTCGAAGAATTGGGTGTAGATATTATTGAAGCGGGTTTTGCCATTGCTTCACCAGGCGATTTTAATGCCATAAAAGAAATATCGAGAAATGTTGGTGATGTAACGGTCGCGTCTTTGGCGAGAACGACGAAACTGGATATTGACAAAGCCTGGGAGGCATTGCAGTTTGCAAAGAAACCTAGAATTCATATTTTTATTGCCACCTCAGATATTCATTTGAAATATAAATTGAAAATGACGAGAGAAGAAGCATTAAAACAGGCAATCGAAGCTGTACGCTATGCGAAGCGCTTTTTTGATGACATCGAATTTTCAGCAGAAGATGCGGTTCGCAGTGATGTGAACTTCCTCGTTCAAATATTTACAGCGGTTATTGCAGAGGGTGCAAGAACGATTAATATACCGGATACCGTCGGCTATACGACACCTGATGAGTATTATACGCTGATTTCAACGATTAAAGCACAAGTGCCGAATATTGATGGCGTTGATATTTCTGTTCACTGCCACAATGATTTAGGCTTTGCAGTGGCCAATTCACTTGCTGCGATTAACGGCGGTGCAACTCAAATCGAATGTACCATTAATGGCATCGGCGAACGCGCCGGCAATGCGGCACTTGAAGAAATTGCCATGGCCATTGATACGAGAAAAGATTTCTTCAATTGTGAAACGGGCATTCACACAAAACAAATCTTAAAGACCAGTAAAATGCTTCAAACGATTACCGGTGTTCGTGTTCAGCCGAATAAAGCAATTGTCGGCGATAATGCTTTTGCCCATGAAGCGGGGATTCATCAACATGGTATGCTGCAGGACCGCACCACTTATGAAATTATGACACCAGAATCCATCGGGCTCAATATGAGTAAAATAGTACTCGGGAAACATTCCGGCAGACATGCTTTTATTGAACGCGTTCAGACGCTGGGGTTTGAATTGAGCAAAGAAGAATTGGAACACGCATATCAGGCGTTTATCGAACTTTGTGATAAAAAGAAAGAAATTTTCGATCGTGATATCGAAGCCATTATTGCAAAAGAGACCATTCAAATTCAAGAAATTGTTAAAGTAAAATCTTTTATGATCCAAAGCGGCAATCATATTCCGGCAACATCGACACTTTCGCTGGTTGTCGGCGACAAGGAAATTATGGATGCAGCGGTTGGCGACGGTCCGGTGGATGCGTCTTTCAAAGTAATTGAAAAAGCCGTTGAAAAGAGCATTAAGCTCGTTGAATATCGCATTAATGCCGTTACTGAGGGCAAGGATGCTCAGGGTGAAACCATTGTTATACTTGGCATTGACGGTAAAAAATATCGTGGCAAAGGCCTTAGTACAGACGTTATAGAATCCAGTATTCACGCTTATGTTGAAGCGGTCAACAAAGCGTTGACAGAATTAAATTAGGAGGTGCCCTAATGGGAATGACGATGACACAAAAAATTTTAGCAGCGCACTGTGGGGCGGCAGAATTAAAGGTTGGCAATTTTATCGAGGCAGATTTGGATCTCGTTCTCGGCAATGATATCACGGCGCCGGTTGCCATTAAATCTTATGAGGCACTTAAGGCGCAGAAGGTCTTTGATAAAGATAAAATTGCCTTGGTTCCGGATCACTTTGCACCAAACAAAGATATTGAAGCGGCGCAACAATGTAAAACCATGCGCCTCTTTGCAAGGGAAAATGAGATCACCAATTATTTTGAAATAGGCGAAATGGGGATTGAACATGCCCTGCTGCCTGAAAAGGGCCTTGTTGTAGCGGGAGATGTCGTCATTGGTGCTGATTCGCATACGTGTACGTACGGCGCGCTGGGGGCTTTTTCAACAGGGATCGGCAGTACGGATATGGGCGTTGGCATGGCAACCGGCAAGTGCTGGTTTAGAGTGCCGTCAGCGATTAAAATTAACATGAAAGGTCAATTAAACAAATGGGTTTCGGGCAAAGATGTCATTCTGCATTTAATTGGAAAGATCGGTGTTGACGGCGCAAGATACAAATCGCTTGAATTTACAGGTGAAGGCCTTGAAAGCTTAACAATGGATGATCGTTTTACCATGGCCAATATGGCAATTGAAGCAGGTGCCAAAAACGGTATTTTTGAAGTTGATGCGAAAACGATTGCATACATTGCACAGCATTCAAAACGCGCGCCAAAAGTCTATACAGCCGATGCCGACGCCATATACGATGAAGAAATTACCATTGATCTCTCTGCGCTGAAACCGACAGTCGCGTTCCCGCACTTGCCTGAAAATACAAAGACTTTCGAAGAATTCGGCGAGATCAAAGTCGATCAAGTTGTCGTTGGATCGTGCACCAATGGGCGCTTTGACGATTTAAAAATGACTGCAGAAATTCTTAAAGGACATAAAGTACATCCGGATATTCGAATGATTATCATTCCTGCAACACAGAAAATTTATATGGACGCAATGAAAGCCGGCTTTATAGAAACCTTTATAGAAGCTGGTGCTGTTGTCAGTACGCCGACATGTGGACCGTGTTTAGGTGGCTACATGGGCATATTGGCAGAAGGCGAACGCGCCGTTGCAACGACGAATAGAAATTTTGTCGGTCGCATGGGGCATAAGACATCAGAAGTCTATCTCGCAAGTCCTGCAGTTGCTGCAATGACAGCAATCAAGGGCTATATCGCATCACCGGAAGCAGAATAGGAGGCAATCATGAAAGCATATAAATACTTTGACAATGTAGATACAGATGTAATTATCCCAGCGCGATACCTTAATCATTCAGAACCGATGTATTTGGCATCTCACTGCATGGAAGATATTGATGAAACATTTGCAGAGACTGTTGGCAGCGGGGACTTCATTGTGGCAGGTGAAAACTTTGGCTGCGGTTCATCTCGCGAACACGCGCCTATTGCCATCAAGGCTGCCGGCGTTGAGGCGGTTATTGCAAAGAGCTTTGCAAGAATATTCTTTCGGAATGCAATTAACATTGGCCTGCCAATTATCGAACAGGCTGACTGTGCTGAGGAATGTCAAACGGGACATGAACTAAGCATTGACCTGAAAGCAGGGATTATTGAAAACAAAACCCTTCAGAAGACCTATCGATTTGAACCGTTTCCGGATTTCTTACTGGAGATTGTCAATCACAACGGCCTTATTGAAAAGCTAAAGGAAAAAGGAGTTTGAAATGAACACGTTTAAAATTGCAGTATTGCCCGGAGACGGGATCGGACCAGAAATTACAGATGAAGTTGTCAAAATCCTAAAAAAAACGTCTGAAAAATTTGCATTTGGCATTGAACTCAATTACGGCAGGATTGGCGGTGCAGCGATTGATGCCGTTGGGATTCCACTTGAAGAGGAAACCATCGACCTTTGCCAAAAAAGCGACGCCATTTTTTTAGGCGCTGTCGGCCATCATAAATACAACGATTTACCGCTTAATATCAGACCGGAGACTGGACTTTTGCAAATTAGAAAAGCACTGGGCGTCTTTGCCAATATCCGCCCAGGTATGATTTTGACGCCACTTAAATCCTATTCGCCGCTTAAACCGGAAATTATTGGTGAAAAACTGGATGTTTGTATTGTCAGAGAACTGACCGGCGGCATTTATTTTGGTGAGCATCATATGGCGGAAGATGAAAAATCAGCGTATGATAAAATGATGTATTCAGAAGCGGAAATTGAACGCATTGCCCATACGGCATTTAAAATTGCAATGCAGCGGAATAAGCGTCTAACCAGTGTTGATAAAGCAAATGTCTTGGCATCATCAAGATTATGGCGAAAAACTGTCGAAAAGGTTGCAAAACAATACCCTGAGGTTAAATTGGATCATTTATATGTTGATAATGCTGCAATGCAGCTCGTCATCAACCCGAGACAGTTTGATGTGATCTTGACATCCAACATGTTTGGCGATATATTATCAGATGAGATGAGCGTGATTACAGGATCTATCGGTGTGCTGGCCAGTGCTTCGCTGGATGCGAATCAAAAAGGCCTTTATGAACCAATTCACGGTTCTGCACCTGATATAGCCGGTATGGGAATAGCCAATCCAATTGCTTCAATTTTATCCATTGCCATGATGATGCGCTTTACCTTTAATCGCGGTGAAGTCGCTGAAGCGATAGAAAGTGCTGTTGATGCCGTACTGGGCGAGGGTTATCGAACAAAAGACATTTGCAAGGAGGGCGATCGCCTGATTACGACTAGTGAAATGGGCAATCGCATTTGTGATGCAATATGAATGATTTTACCAAGCGTGTGATTGATATCATTAAACGCATACCGCCGGGATATGTAATGACATACGGAAGTATTGCTGAATGTGCCGGCAATCCCAGAGCATCAAGACAGGTTTCGAGGATATTGCACAGCATGACGGCTAAATATAATTTGCCTTGGCATCGCGTTATCCGAAAAGATGGCAGCATTGCCTTGGCAAATGAAGCTGGCGGATCTGAACAGATGGCGATGCTACGCGCAGAAGGTGTTGAAGTGTCTGCCGGTGGTAAAGTCAATATGCAGCGTCATTTTTGGGTAGAAGCTTTCTTGGATGAAAGT
>JASUSA010000117.1 GCA_030446305.1 Clostridiales bacterium
GAAATTTTGTACATTTATTCAATTTCTATGCATATATTATATCACAAATCAGTCTTGAATTCAGTGTTTTCAAGAGCTTGAGACTTAATCAGCAGACACCAAATAATTTCTGCATTTTTTTGAAGTGACTGTTTGAGTTCTTCTGTCTCTGGGTCGATAAGCGTCGACAACTGCAATGCCCATATTTCAAGTTTTTTCGTCAAGTATGCCTGAAGGGCTTCACCAACGGGTTCCATGAGCGCTGCGCGCTTTTCGGGATTGATGTGGTCACGGCGAGTTTCAGCATATCGCCAACGCCCATTTGAATATTCAGCGCTTCGGCATCTGATTCCCACGCGCGTTCCAGTTCATTGATATAACGCCAAAGATCATCATATATTTTGGTCTGGATCACGCGTTCCGCCAGCGTAAAGCTACGTTTCACCTGTTTTGCCTCGCGCTCTGCCCTTTGCAGCGATTCTTCGGAAAGCTGCGCTTTCTGCATTAAAATTTCCATTGGCATCGACAGCGCTGCCTGCTCTGTTTCCATTTGTTCTCGAACCGCTTCAATTGCATTTTGCAGGTGATAACACGCTGAACTAACCATCAATTGCATCCGGCTGGAATCGTGAATCCAGGCTTTTAGCGATTCGACAAATGCCGCGAAGGGTTGCGTCGTTTTCCCCGCTACTCGCTCTAACATCGCCGTCCTACTGTCAAGAAAGAAGACGCGCTGCTCAAACAGCGTTCGATCCACATCGCCTTTTTCATTGGTAAAAAATGGTTCGAGATGGAAGTTAACCGCTTGCTTGATATCATCCAGATAATCCCCCACCTGATCTATTTTATTAATGATAAAAAAAACATTGTTCTTACGCTGCCCCATTAGCCGCATTTTGAGAAAATGACGTTCTTCCTGGGAAAAAAGCTGTGGTCCGCTTATCACAAAGACGATCGCGTGTGCGCTGGCTATTAGCGTCGCTGCTTCGATTTCGTGACGGCTAGTGCCAATCGGTGCACTTTCGTGGATTTCAATCCCATCTTTACAAAAGTCGCCTGAACAGCCATAGTGCACGACGGTCATCTCTCGATCACGATCGTTTTCCACATTCGAATCGGGCAGCGGCCTCATTAAAAATTGCTGCTTATACGCCTCTGTATCCGACATCATCGATACTCTATCACCATTTTCATACGTTATTTCAACTTGCTTCGGCAATCGTGATGCCGTTGCAATTTGGCGGCAACCATGATGCGATAACACTTTTACAGGCAATACCATTTCACCTGTCAGCGCATTGATCAGTGTACTCTTGCCTGTATTAAACCCACCAAAAACCACAATTTTGCCTTTAAAGCACGCGATTTCTTCTGCTGTATGCATTAGGTCGCGATGAACAGGCCACATCCCAAGTCCATTCATCATCTGGCCGTCAACGGTGATTTGCTGATCGCTCACATAAGCGCCGCACTGCCTTATAATCGCTGCAATTTCATCATGTAGCTGCTGCTTCATTGTATCCATATTGCGATCCCTTCCTAGCCTATGAGCTGTTCTTTTAATGTCGGCAGTGTTTCTTTTTCATATTGTTCAACATAGGTAAGCGTATCATCAGATGCTTTTAACCTGTCAGCCTGTGCATTTAAAGCGTTAAACAGCGACTGCATCATTTCGTTATGCAATGCTTCCGCTGATTCTGAAAGCGTTTTGACGAGTTCGTGCATTTGCGATTCTGCTCGATGGTACATCTCATCTCTGAGTGCATCGCAGTCTTTGTTTAAATACATTTTGAGTTTCATCATTTGATTGTACTGAATATCCTCGCGATATTTGTACTTAATGAGTTTGGACGTCCCCACGGTAATTGCTGCAAGCGGTATGTTCACAAACAGCAGTGCAATGCCCCCAATGGCCAAGTATTTTGAAATAGAAGCAGGTGTATTGTCTGAGATAATTTTTTCGCTGGCAATGGTATTAAAATTATAGCGCCTGCTCATAAAGCCCTTGAGCAGCATTGTTACTTCGGGTTCCGAGCCTGAGATCAGTTCTGACATATTGGCTTCAAAGCGTTTTGAAACCGCTTCCATTTCCTCATAAACCCTTCGTTTAAGCCATACTTCCTGATTCTTGAAAAAGGTCTGCCAAGCCCGTTCGATAAACGGTGCCGCACGCCTGCCGACTTCTCTATAATCTGTCGCCTCCGACATCCCCAGTGCCAGTTCCTCTTTAAGCAGATCGTTAAAGGTATCAATTTTATTGAGCAGCGTAACGCCGACATTGCCGTTCACAAACATTTCGAGTCGTCTGATTTCGGCGATATTGCGTTTTTCAAGCATACGCATGTCGCGGCGCATCTTCTCTATGGCTTCGCGCGCCTTCGTCTGATCCTGTGCATTTTCTGTTCGAAGTGCCGCTATGTGTGTCTCCACAGCTGCTATGCAACAGTTTGCATTGCGCGTCATTGTCTCTAGTCTAACGCGGTTTGTATTTTTCGTGAAATACATTTCTGCAATACTATCCAGCATCATCTCATTCAGCTTAGGCACATCATAGCAAACGATAAAACCAGCTTCTTTCGGACAGTAATAATCAACCGTCTCTATGACGTCAGGCCAATCGCCCTCACGAAGCATTGCCATCTGATTTACGGCGAGCACGGTTCCCGTCGCGCCAAAGCGCGGCAACAGTTTCGTTTTAAAAAACTGTCGCTCACCCTCGGTGAACATCATCGTTGCATTAATGGCCAATACGGCAAAATCAACCCCTTCAAAGACGCTGTCCCAGTGCATATTCTGAAATGTATCCTCTGCAATCACCAATTTCACATCCATGCGCTTCAATAGCGATGCCGGTAATCCCATCTGGTTTTTAATCATTTGCCGCATATAAGTGCCGCTTAACACCTCAAAAAAAGAGTCGTGATCCATAAGTACCGCATGACCGTCTTCCTGCCATATTTTATAGGAAGGGCCTTCCGCATCATAATAGATCGGTGTCATCACATCGGTTAGTTCTTGGTTATACGCTGCAAAACGTGCGTGATCTTCACCCAATATGACGGATAAGGCAGTTTGCGGCTGCGCAAACGGTCTGCCAATAACGGCAACGGTTATCTTTTCATTTTGTACTGCCAGTGACTGAATGTATTCGCCAAGCGGCTGAAGCTTCACTGCCTCGGCAAATGCCTCACCCGATTTAAAGATCGATTGTATCATATGCTTCACCCCACAATCTTGATAAGCTGTTCAACACGCTTATTCAACTCATCATCCGTCAGAAGATTTTCGCCCGTCCAACCCTTAACGCGATAATACATTTCTGAATTGGCAAACAGTTCAAGCGCCTTAATCCGTTTGGCGATCATCGGATGACTGTGCAGGAGCTCAGCATATTTTCCGATGCCTTGTGTTTTCATCGTCGCTTCACTTTGCTCAATATAGCGGTCAATATCCACTTGACCAATATCTGTAAAGCCACCGACTATTCTCAGCAGTGCGCTTTGCGCCGTTTTTAAGTCGCCACAGCAAATGAGCCCCGCTCGGTCCGCCGTAATTTCCGAACACCTGCTCCACGCATTCAGCGGAAAAATCACCGTATTGGCAACCAATGGCCCCAGTACCGGTACAATTGAAGCAGATGAGGACAGCAAACTGGTCGCTGTATGATAGACCACATGCCCGAGGGCAATATGCCCGCACTCGTGGGCAATGATAAACTTTTGTTCGCCAAGCGGCATCAGCTTCGGCACAAAGTTGCTGATGGCGACAAATGAAAATTCATCCGTCCCCGTGGCAAAGGCATTGATGCCGGGCAAATCGTTGGTGACAAGTGCATAGGGCATTGGAATTCCCAATGTTTCACAGCATTCATCAAATACTTTATAGAGTTCTGGAAAGTTCATGTGGTCGATGGCAATGCCTGTCGACAGCAGAACGCCGTGCTGAGCCGACACAGCCACTTTAATGGCATCGTTAAACATCGTCTTAATCGATGCACTTTCCAGCACGCGGATCACGGCACCATCAACCGGGTGCGCAAATGACAAGCCAATGTTTTGCTGTCCCAACGGATCTTTTTCCTCCGATCCCATAAACGTGCCGTAATGATAATTCTCGTATACCAGGGCCATTTCTTAACACCTCCAACAATAAAAAATGCGTACACCTATGACCGGCATGGAATTGCCATTCTATAGGTTTACGCACATTTAATACAACAAAATAGAGATGGATTGGATGTCGAGTCATATCTCGATTGACATGTGAAGCTGCGGTTCGCCGTACACCGTCAGCTGACTTAATTACTTATAGCCCGTCATCGTCCACCGTCACGTCACACCTTGTTCATATGCCAATCATCATGTCTATTTATCAAGGACCAATCCACGATCAATGCCTTTTAAACCATTTGATAAAAGCACCTTTGAAACGCGCATTCATCCCCAATTCATTAGGCCCATCGTACTACTTATGATACTATGACAAATATAACAGGTTCACGTGAACCTGTCAATTTGTTTTTGAAATTTTCTGATAACGAAATGGTTATGATTATGTAAAATAGTATTTATGAAAAACGCTGACGAATTTTTTAGGGTCGTCAGCGCTTCTTGTTTTTAACATTCTTTTGGAAAAGTGGTATTTAACTGCTGTGTGTCCAGTACGATGTCAGGATGCATTTCAACTGTTCTAATATTCTGTTGTATTTTATCTATCGCGTTTATTGCTTTTGAAAACTTTATGATGATTGATCAGGTGATTGCTACAACCCCAGTCCCTTCGCCACATTGCAGATAAAATCCTGCACATTGGTGACAATGCCATTGGCCGATAGGCTGCCGCGGTCCGTTAGTTTGTTGACCATGAATTCTGAAATATCGACACAGTAAAAGTAGATTTCACGTACCGTACCGTCTTCGAGTACGCGGTATGATGGCGTCATGTTCCCCGTCGCAATGGTATGCAGCATTGTCGCCATGCAGATCACCGTCGTCGCCTTTCTAACGCGGTCTCGCATGGCATCCTGCGCTGCATAAGCATCGCAATAAACACCGGGCAGCGGCCCGTCATCTCGAATAGAACCTGCGAGTACAAAAGGCACTTCGTGCTTGACGCAGTGATAGATAATGCCGTTGTCAATGGCTTCTGCCTCGATAAAGCGCTCAATACTCCCGTGATGTCTAACGCGATTAATTGTACTCAAATGGTTATAGTGCCCATTGGGCTGGCTTTCCTGTGTATAGATGTCCTGACCTAAAGCCGTTTTAAGATACGCCGCTTCAAGGTCGTGTGTCGCAAGCGCATTGCCTGCCAGCACACCATGTACATACCCGTTTTCAACGAGTTTTGAAAAGGCCTCGCGCGCATCGCTGTCAAAGGAAAATGCAGGGCCAAGCACCCATAAGATATTGCCGTAATCGCGTTCGTGCTTTAACAAGTCATAGAGATCATTATAGTCCTTTGAAAAAGAAGTTTCCCGTGAACGGCTGGTACGAAAAGCAAAGAGCTCTTCATTTTTTACTGCCTCGCCAAATCCTTTTGCATGAACGAAAATACCTTCGCTGGCATCTTCCGTACGTCCGAGAATGACGCGTTCGCCTCGCTTTAACACGCGAAATTCTTTTGTTAATATCTCGCCGTCTGCATAGACGGGCACACAATCCATTCGACTTTCTTTGGCAAGCCGCCACTCGCCATCCACTTTAAAATACTCTGGGAAAATACTCATCGCATGAAAGCCTTCAGGCGCAACGCCATCCTGCATCACAACCGCCATCTCAGCTTCTGGTGCGTCGATAAACGCCTTTCCCGAAAAATCTGGATGGGTATACTGTTTTAATTTGAAGCTCACTGTTTATCCCTCTCTATCTCAAATCAATCTGTCCGTGTGCGAGCCTTTCGCACATAAAAGAGCAACGATTCCCCTTTTGATCATTGCCCAGACAAATTGATTTTATTACAACGTTATCCGTTTGTAAATGAATTTTATGACGGTAATTTAACATTTTCAAGTAACTAAAGCCATCTTTTCCGATAAGCCGTTATGAGACCTGTCAATCACTTTTGAAAATGTCCCCAAAATGTCAAATCATTAGCACCGATGAAATACGGTGCTTTTAAATGAAATCAGAAATGATTACTTGTGAATT
>JASUSA010000118.1 GCA_030446305.1 Clostridiales bacterium
GCATGCTCAAAATGTCCGCGTTTAAAATTATGTGTTGGCAGTGCATTATTGGCATTGGCGATATTGACAAGCCCTGCAGAGCCGTATCGGCCGAGTGTTCTGCCGGTCATAGGATGGCTTTTCAGAAAATGAACCCATTGTTTGACATACCGATCAAAAGCGGGCTTATTGTAAATTGGCTGCTTTTTTGTACCAAAGGCGACAAGTGCCTTAATGCGCTTCGACCCCATGAGTGCCCCTGCACCGCCACGACCGGCTACGCGCTCACCCGAAACGGCACAGGCATAGTGTACGCCGTTTTCACCGGCTGGCCCTATGACGAGTTTGCCGTACTGTTTGTGAAAATGTGTTTGTACTGCTTCTGTATCCAGTCCCCACAAAGCGGTTGCATCGGTAAAGGTTACTTCGCCGTCGACGATAGCAATTGTAACGGGTTTTTCTGAACGACCGGTGATGATGAGGCCATCGACACCTGCCCTTTTCAGCATGACGCCAAATTGACCGCCGCAGTTTGAAGACGCAATGCCGCCGGTAAGTACGTTTTTAAAGGTCATGTTAAAGCGGCTTGACGAGGGTGCGCCGGTACCGTTCATCGGGCCTGTATTGACGATGAGCACGGCATCGGGAGACAACGGGTCGAGACCTGCGGGCAGTAAATCATAGAGTAGCTTTGCGCCGAGAATTTTACCGCCAAGATATTGCGAGAACATCACTTCATCAATTGGGAAAGGCACCACGGTTTGATCATCTAAGTTTATTTTTAAATAATGCGGCAAGTACATCAGGCATCACCTCCTGCGGTCATGGTAATAACATTGAGCGGACACGCTTCTTCACAGAGCCGGCATCCGACACATTTTGCAGGCATCGCCAATTGTGCATAGACGTTTAAGTCACCTTTAAAAGCAGGCGTTGAAATGGTAATGCAGTCAAAATGACAAATGTCGACACAAATGCTGCAAGCACTGCAATTTTCAGTTTTAAAAGCGGGTTTTAACCATTCGCGCCTAGGCTGCTTTATGGCGGTTTCACCGCTGTCATTATGAATGGCGCCAGCAGGACAGACTTTCCCGCAAACACCGCATGAAACACAGCGCTTTGCATTGATTTGATGCTGTGCTTTGCGCTCGCCGGTGATGGCCATAACGGGACAGACATTTTGACATGCTGTACAGCCTATGCACTGGTCATCAATTGAAAATGCCATTTTTGCCTCCTATATGCTAATCATCTGATAGAGTTTGAACATGTCTTCTTCTTTAAAGAGCTTTGGCACGGGATACAGCGGATGCGCCTCTGACATGGCGCGTTTTACCATTAATGGGATGTCCGATTCGCGAATGCCTTCAATGCCCAGTGGAATTTGCATGCGTTTATTCATATTTTTCACGGCGTCGATAAATTTCACAGCTTTATCTTTTTCAGTATCACCAGGTGCAGTGATACCAACGAGATCTGCTAATTCAGAAAGCGGTTTGTAGACGGCATCGCCAAAATAGTCGAGAACGTAAGGGAGAATAACGGCATTTGCAAGGCCGTGCGGCGTGCCATAAAAGCCACCGAGCGTATGTGCGATGGCATGGACGTAGCCGACATAAGCTCTGGTAAAAGCAATCCCCGCATAATGAGATGCTTTTAACATTTCCGTTCTCGCTTCGATATTGCTGCCGTTGGCATAAGCCTCATAGAGATTGTCAAAGATGAGCTTAACGGCTTTTCGGCTGTACAGATGCGTTTCCTTTGTATTGCTTTGGCCGATATAAGCTTCAACAGCATGGGTTAGCGCATCCATGCCTGTGGTGGATGTGATATGCGGCGGCAGTCCCGTGGTGAGCATTGGATCGAGAATGGCATAATGCGGAATGAGCGCCATGTCATTTAACGGATATTTTTCGTGTGTCTGGCTGTTTGTTACAACGGCGGCGATGGTGGTCTCACTTCCCGTCCCTGCCGTTGTCGGAATGGCAAAGAGCGTTGGAATGGTTTTTCGAACTTTAAGAACACCTTTCATCTGTGGAATGCTTTTATTGGGTCTGGCGACTCTGGCGCCAACAGCTTTGGCACAGTCCATTGATGATCCCCCGCCAAATGCAATGAGTGCCGTACACTGATTGGCTTTGTACAGCGACAGTGCTGCTTCGATATTGTCAATGGTTGGATTGGGCACCGTTTTGTCATAGACGACATAATGAATGCCGGCGTCTTTCAGTGCATTGAGCAAACCATTCATCAGTCCCAGTTTAGCGATTCCGGAATCCGTAACGACGAGTATTCGATCAAGCCCCTTGGCTTTGATCACTTCTGGTAATTTTAAAACGCTGTTTACGCCTTCGATCATTTCTGGCTTGCGCCACGGCAAAAAATTCGACCCGACTCTAAATCCCGCCTGGTATAGTCTGCAATATGCTGCATTCATGCCCTTTCCTCGCTTTCTCTTTGTATTATTTTATGGTAAATGGTGATGGATTTGTGTTTTTATGTGATTGGAAAAGCGTTACTGCAAATGTCTATTCTATAATACTGTGTATGACTGTTTGATGCTGCGGTTATGATAGCTCAGCCAAAATCTTTGCGATTCCATCAAGCGGCAGCGGTTCTCTGCTGAACATGCGCTGTACGATTAGGCCATCAAGTGTTGCCAATATAAGGTATGAAAGCATTTCACAGTTCACACATCTGTCTTTCAGGACGAGTTTTAAGCCATGACTCAGTGTTTTGCGCCAGTCTTCATATTTTTCAATAAAGCGATCGCGAAGTGCTTCGTTGTCTGTAATGGCATTGGCGATTAAGTAAAAATGAAATTTGCCGCGCGTTTCAGCGTAGACGATTTTCTCAAGAATAACTTTAAAAATTTGCTCTGTGGTATTGGTTGATACTGCGGCTTCGTGTTCAATCCAATACAACAGCTGATCGTTGATTTGACTTAAATGTGCGTCGGCTAGATCATAGATAATATCTTCTTTTGCAGCATAGTGGTAGTAGAGTGTTCCCTTGCTGATTCCGACGGTTGACGCGATATCTTTTAGACTCGTTCCCTTAATGCCCTTTTCAATCATCAAATCACTGGCTGATGTTAGAATTTGATTTCGGATATCCAACGCTTGTCCACCTTTCTTAAGGATTTAAAAGCTCAATGACTGTTATCGGTCGGTCGACCGACTCGATAACATGAAAATATCATAAAACGCTTCTATTTTCAATGCGCATTAGCGCTGTTTGGCGCTATGAGTGAAAATTCGCACATATGTTAGCCGGATGTATACAGAATGATGATGATGATATGCTGCGTCGCGCATGGTGAGCAATGTGGAATGTGGAAATGCAATAGTGAATAAGATGGTATGGATAAGATAGGAAAAGATAAATAGAACAAATGAAACAAATGAAACAAATGAAACAAATAAAAAAAAAAACATCAAAAGCACCAAATAGAAATAATCAATATGAAAGAAAAGCAATCAATATCAAAATCAAAGAAATGCAATCAATTTTTGGAAAGTAACCAGATATGATAAAACAATGCCCAAAGAAATTTTGGGCACTGTTAAATAAGAAAAGATGCAATTTCATCCATTAGGCTGATTGGTTAAAAAGCATAGAGATTGAGGCCGACGGCTTCATTAAAGATACGGTCAACAGTACCGTCGATGGCGTCTATTACCAGTTCACAGGTGCCGCTAATCCAGCATTCGTTTAAATGACCGCCAAAGGAATGAAATGATGCATCGCCAAGTGTGATGTGCAGATGCAGGTATGGTTCCCCTTCCTGCGTCGATATATTGCCCGTCAGGTTGGTGATTTCGAAATCACCTGTTAACGTTTCCTTATGGTATTGTTTTTCAGCGACATTAAAAAGCCCTATGGTAACACGATCTGTTGCACCAAGACCGCTGATGCTGCCAAGTGTTATATGTTCTGTTTTGCAAAAGGCCATTAGCGAAGCGACGACTTCTTCACCGCGGTCTATTCTGACGATATACCTGTCGTTAAACTTTTTAAATTCCATTTTATTGCCTCCTTTAATAAAAGAGATGAAACTGACTAATGATCACATTTTAAAAGATGCCTCTAAAACAGTCAGTATATGGCAGCACTCAATGACTTTAGTGACATTAAAAGCTCAATTTCCGCTAAGTGTTCTTTTCAATAAACCGCTTTTTCGCACTGATGATATCAATGGCTTCAATGACCATGAGGTTGTCGAGGCCTTCTTTTTCATCAAATATCCTCACAGACTGCATTCTGATAATATAGTCGAGAAACTGCTTTGCCAAGAGGCCATTTTTCAGCAGCATAAACTTATTTTGCTGTAACTCTTCCAATGCCTCTTTTAAGATATCGCCGGTTTCATTTTCAAAGGCGTAACCTCTTATGGCCAGTTCGTTTGCAACAAGCGAATAGAGTTCAGATGCCGTATAGTTTTCAAAGTGAATGTGTACGGGAAAACGGTATGCCAGTGACGGATAACTGGCAAACAGGTTTTGAACACCATCGGCACTGCAATTCAGGATAAAATAGGTTCTGGTGCGGTTCTTGTCAATAAATTTGATAAAAGCTGACATCATGCTTTGAAATTTATCATACGTTGTCAGTTGGTCGGCATTGTCGATGAGAATAACGCGGCCGATGCCTTTGGCAAAGGTGTCTTCCAGTGATTGTCCGCGATCCAGATTGACGATAATTTCCTCATAGTTGAGTTCGTATGGGAACTTTGACTTGGTGAGGCCAAAATTCGTCAGCAGTTCGCCGAGCAAGTCAATCATCTTGTGCTTGCCGGTGCCCATTTCACCTGTAAAGACCAGATTGTTGTATTTGTTGAGATCGACTGTATAGCCAAATCGCTTGCGTAGGTCGTTGATCTTCAAGAGTTTATACATATCATTCAGGTATTGCTTTGATTCTGAATTGCCTGAATACGTGTCCAGCATCGCATTAAAGTTATAGTCCTGATTGCGGTCTGAAAAGTTATAGCGTTCAATGTCAATGTCTTTGATTAAATTCATTTCGTGTGCGCTGGCATGCTCTTCGGCGATTCGAATGCTCTGAATGCGAATGAGGTTCTCCACGTAATTGCGGACGAGTCTGCCGTTGCCCGATTGCATATCGGCGTTTTCGTAAATATCGATGAAGTTTTTTGCCATTTCCTGCTCTGCTCTTTCGGAGATGCGAAAGCCCTTTTGTTTAAAGAGATGTTTTGCCATGGCCAAAAGCTCATCCGGTTTATAATCCTTAAATGTCGTCCAAAGCGGAAAACGTGAACGAAGACCAATGTTGACATCGAAAAAGGCTTCCATATCTTCTGTATAGCCGGCTAAAATAACGATGACTTCCTTGGAATAATCTTCAATGAGTTTTAAAAGTGTTTCAATGGCTTCACGGCCGATCGCATCGTTTGCCAGTGTGTAGGCTTCATCAATAAAGAGGATGCCGCCGAGCGCCTCTTTAAATTTTTGCTCAGTTTTCTTTGCCGTTTCACCGGGGATGTCGGATACAAATCCCGAGCGATCCGTTTCAATTAACTGTCCCTTGCGAAGAAAGCCCATGGTGCGCAGCATTTCAGCGACAAGGCGCGCGATACTCGTCTTGCCTGTTCCGGGATTTCCGGCAAAGACCATGTTGAGGTTTTGTTCGATTTCTGTATGAACGCCGACAGAGCGGCGCTTTTCCTGAGCAATCAGCAGTTTGTACTGGGC
Organism: Clostridiales bacterium; assembly: GCA_030446305.1. GTDB lineage: Bacteria > Bacillota > Clostridia > Peptostreptococcales > Acidaminobacteraceae > Fusibacter. The sequence continues at coordinate 5,694 of JASUSA010000118.1, forward strand.
GCGCAGGAGATTTTTAACGTCGTCGAGGCCGATGATACTGGCCAGTCGCGATTCGAGGTCAAAGTCGATGCTGAAATTAAAATTAAAATGCTGTTTGGACAGCGTATCCAGTGGCTGATCGGGATTGTAAAGATAATTCTTGCGCAGTTCGGCAATGGCGCGGTCGATGACATTGCGGACGAAACGCGCGTTGCCGAGGCCTTTTTTCTCTTTAATCTGCGTTTGGTCAAAGAGGTCAATTAAAGACGTTTTCACCAATGGATCAATGGCGTATCCCTGCTGTTTGGCATAAGAGATCGCCATTTCATACATTTCATTTGGCGTATAGTCGGTGAAGTGCACGCGATTAGGAAAAACATCTGCCAATGCATTTTCTTGCAGCATTTGGAGCATG
>JASUSA010000119.1 GCA_030446305.1 Clostridiales bacterium
AGTAGATTTCTCTACTTCTTTTTGTCGTGCAATTTTTTAACTTTAATTTTATTTAGATTATTTTGTTTTTTCTATTGACTTCATATAGTTAGTCTCATCTAATGTATTTTTAAGGAAATCAAAGCATCTGGCTTTGAAATATATTTATCATTCCTTTTTACCCCCCTACACCAGGGGTGTAACTACATTCTATCCGTTCTTTCTTTCATTGTCAATCCTAATAAAAAAAATTTACAATTGTCTAAAATTGAGTTATTCGCCCGTTATAACTGACGCCGATTTTGTAAATGTCTACGGAACAATCAATGAGGGATTAAATGCAAAAGAGCAGAGATTCACAGAATCCCTGCTCTTTTGCATTTATGATACTCATTCATTACTTACAACAATTTCGTTTGAGCTTTTCTTTTTTGCAATTGCCATGAGAAAACCAAATATTACTGATAAAAATGCAGAAGCTAAAACACGGTACTCACTTGGCATCAAAAACACCAGCGTGTGAAGCGGTATCCATAAAAACGGACAAGTGATCAGCCAGTTAAACCCTACCAGCGAATGCCAGTCATTCCTGTCAATTAACTCATTTATTGTAATTTTCTGCCCTTTCTTTTCATATTTCAAATCAATATACAGACCTGAAAATCTTTGAAAAACCATCATCATAGGACCAAATGTCACGTTCATTGTAAAACTCCCAAAGAATGCTAATGCAAGGGACGAATTCGGAAAAGGAAGCCTTCCCGATGCCTGAGCAACTGCTGCTCCACCCATGTAAAGTGTAAACGAGAGTGTTACCATCATCCCAACGATTCCCCAAATTAAAATACGGTATCCTGCGCCTTTCGGCATATGCCACTCACCATGGAGTATCCTCTCTCCCAACAAATCTCCCATCATTGCGAGAATTGCAAATTTAAAAAATCCGCCGGCATAAGGATGCGCGCCTGTAATTGCCATAAAGCCATTTCTCGTAACAGGCACCAGTAAGACAATGGCCCATGCCAATAATCCCATTGCCCAAATAGCATCTCCCTTTTTCATTTATGTTCTCCTTCTAAATTATTCTGTATTTCAGTCTAACGCGCCCTCAATGCCTTATGCGTGCTATAATCGTTCAAAAATCCCAGCAGCGCCCATGCCACCACCAATGCACATGGTTACTAACGCATATTTTTTATGATTTTCTTTTAAATAATCAAGTGCTTTACAAGTTAAAATCGTACCGGTTGCACCTAGTGGATGTCCTAAGGCTATCGCACCGCCATAGGGGTTGACAATCGCCATGTTAAAGTTTAAATCCTTGCAGCACGCGATTGCCTGAGCTGCAAACGCTTCATTAATTTCAATGACATCCATCTCTTCAATGGCAAGTCCCGCACGCTTCATCACTTTTGGTACAGCATAAATTGGACCTAGCCCCATTACAGTTGCGTCTAGACCTTCCGTTGCATATGATACAAGTCTCGCAACCGGTTTGACGCCTAAAGCATTGGCTTTTTCCTCTGACATGAGCATTACAAAAGCAGCGGCATCAGAAGTTTGCGAAGAAGTTGCCGCTGTAACACGACCTTCTGATCTAAAGCACGGCTTCAATCCAGCCAACGTTTCCATTGTCGTCGCCCGTATACCATCGTCTGATGAAAATTCGAACCTGTTTCCCGATTCATCTGTTGCCGTCACCGGTATAATTGAGGCTGCAAGCTTCCCTGCCCTTTGGGCAGCACCGGCCTTTTCATGCGATATGACTGCCATTTCCTCCATCTCTATTCTGCTGATTTTATAACGATCTGCAACCCTTTCTGCCGTTTCTCCCATGCTCATGTAGCCACCAGGATAATTTTCGTCAAACCACTTGTCTCGTTTCTCAAAATCGTAGATTCCAAATGTCTTTGACATATCTTCAACACCACCTGCGATATAGACATCGCCTTGCCCTGCTGCAATCGCATTGGCCGCTGTCGCAATTGTTTGAAGTGCTGATGCACAAAATCGATTGACAGTTTGGCCACAAATCGATTCCGGCAGCTCTGCTCGATTTACAATTAAACGTGCAACATTCATCGCAGTTTCATTAAACGGCATTGCACAACCCACAATTATATCCTCGATGTCTGCCGGGTTCAATTCCGGTACCTGCGCTATAACGCCTTTTAATACTTGTGCTGAATAATCAATTGGATGCGTATAAGCTAAGCCACCTTTTCTTGCGCGCCCAATTGCACTCCTTCCATATGCTACGATCACTACGTTCTTTGACATTTTATTTCCCTCCTGTCTATCTTTTAACATCAACACCATTTACCCTTACACGCTATAACGCCCAACAGGCAAACTCGTTTTTCTCGTATGGATAGTATTCTAATAGATGACGAGAAAGAAGAAAGAGCAGACGACCAACGCACCTAAACAAATAACCATTGTATACGGCAACATTTTTTTAAAATCGATATGACACATTGTTAAATACGGCAACGCCCAGAAAGGCTGAATAATATTCGTCGTCATGTCGCCATAGGTATATGCTACTAGGAGTTTTGATACACTCACGTTTAATCTGGCTGCCACGTCCAGCAAATAGGGCGCTTCAATAACAAATTTTGAACCACCTGAAGGCACAGCCATGTTCAATACAGCAGAATAAATGTATGCGACGAAAGGAAATGTCTTCGTCGTCGAAATAACCATAAACGCATTTGAAATCACATCAGACAAACCGGTATAAGAGATCATTCCAAAAATGCCTGCATATAATGGGAACTGAATGATTACACCCCATACAGCGCCTACGGAAGCAATCGCCGCCTGAGAAAAACGCTCTGGCGTCCCACACAAGATAAAGCCAAGGATTAGCATAGTAAAATTAAAATTGTTAATCGTCAAACCGCCAAACCCCTTTGTTGCATACAATTCAATACACCAAATAAGTCCAAAGACGCCAATTACCATCGGGAGAATTCTGCTATTGTTAATCCACTGTGCAAAGGTTGATCGGTCTGGATTTGCTTCAAACATAGTCTGAGTACGCTTAACCTCCTCATAGAGTTCATCAGAACATCCTACCATCTTATGCTTATTTTTAGGCATAATTGCATAGCCGACAACCACAACCATCATAAAGAGGACAGCACATTGCGCCAAGTTCCAACCTGCCAATACGCTCTCAGACAAAATATAACTGTCTTTTACATAGTTTAGTGCCGCATCACTGGAAACCAAGCTTCTCAAAAAACCCGGTGTCGCGCCATACAACGGTCCTGCCTGCGAGATTCCAACCGCAGCGACAACCGTCCCATATGCACCTGCAACCAGAGCCGGTGCATGAATCGGATAACCTTTTTCCTTTGCAGCAAACAGTGTATTTCGTAGCAATGCGATGCAAGTCATCATGCCGATCCCCCAGTGGATATACTGGATAATCCAAGCAATTGGTAAAATCAATATATAGGCCTGAAACCAATTATTCGGCAAAAATGCCAACTTGCGGATGAGCTTTTGAACAGGTGGCGAAACGGCAATTATATTACCAGTAATCATGATTAAACTCATTTGCATCGCAAATGTCAACAGATTCCAAAAACCGCCAACCCAAGCATTCATTAAACTTAATTTACCTTCTGTCGAGTCAAATAAAAGAGGTGTATCCGTAAAAATCAATACTAAAACGCCTACAATAATTGTAAGTAAAAATGCGAAAACTAACGCGTTTGGTGTAAAACGATCAAAAAAATTTATAAATTTGTCTCCAAAAGTCTTTTGTTCTGCGTTTACAGTTACTTTCATATCTGAATCACTCATAATACTTTCCCCCAATCTAAATAGTGATTAAATAATCTTCGGTTTTGCAGGATAATAAACGCCCTTAGATGCATCATCACGCTGTGTATAAGCTTAACCTACTGCCGATACAAAAGGCATCCGTAACGACACCCTATCAGTCCAACTCGCGGAATAAGGGCTCTTGAAATCATAGAACTGTCAGCATCACGAAGCGATTGTCCAGTCAGCTGCATCAATACATCCGTCAGCTGCTATTGTCTCCCAAGGGCTTCAGATATCAAGCTTTTATATCAGTTCCTTCTGTTGGCAATGCGCATACACGCTTTTCATTTGCGTCATGCCCCTATTATGCCTAAATCATCTGCCACTTCAAAAGGCGCGTCGGTTTTCGCCGCCACATCTTCGATTGTCTTTCCAGGAGCCAGCTCACGCAGCAACAGCCCCTTTTCACCAACATCAAAAACACATAACTCTGTTACAATGTGATTTACACATCGTAAACCTGTATAGGGAAATGTACATTCCTTTCTTATCTTCGGCAACCCATCCTTTGTACAGTGTTCCATGGCTACAATTACTTTTTTGGCACCGACGACTAAATCCATAGCCCCCCCCATACCAAAAGCGCGTTTCGGTGTTGCCCAATTTGCCAAATCTCCAAATTCTGATACCTCAAGGGCTCCCAGCACTGTAGCAGCCAGCCTGCCACCGCGGACGATTCCAAAAGATGTCGCGCTGCTGCAAATCGAAGCACCTACAGCAGGCACAATTTCTTCACCTGATGCATTGCAAAAACTTTCAACAAATAATAGCCCTTTTGCCAAATCACCGACCCCTATAATACCATTCTCTCCGTGGAATAACACAGTCTCTGCCGCATACTGTGCACTGAGTGTTGGAATACCAATCCCCAAATTGACAACATCCCCCGGTTCAAAATATTTTGCCACGCGTTTAGCGATAAAATTTTTAGCATCCATATAATGCCCCCTGTTCTAAAATCATGTCAACAAACACACCAGGTGTCATAATTTCATCAATCGTCAGTTCATTTAGTTCTAAATGAAAATCCGCCTCCACGATACTCACGCTTCCATTGGTTACAACAAGGGGATTAAAATTTTGGCAAGTACCGTGATAAGCCAGATTTCCAATAGGGTCTGTCCTGCGAGCACGCGTCAACGAAACATCAGCTTTTAGCGCCGGCTCTAAAATATACGTTTGTCCGTCAACTGTAATAGTCTGTCGGCGATTTTGCACAATCGTCCCCAGCCCCGTCTTTGTCAAGACACCACCAAGCCCCATGCCGCCGCATCGAATACGTTCTGCCAGGGTTCCCTGAGGGTTAAGTTCTACTTCAATTTCACCTGCCTGAAATAACTTTACTGTTTCTGGATTCGTCCCGATATGAGAGACAATCACTTTATCCACTTGTCTGCTGTGAATGAGTCTTCCGATGCCGTCGCCGCCTTCCCCGGTATCATTGCAAATAAGTGTAAGATGTCGAACGCCGCTGTCTAATACACACTGAATCAGGTTGTGAGGGATACCGCAGCGAGCAAATCCGCCAATAGCAATACTCTGCCCGTCTTTGAAAAGATTGATTATCTGTTCACGGGAACACAATTTGCTTTTCATGACTATTATTCTCCTTACAAAATTATAAATTTGAACACACATCTTTTTATGCCAACTGTTTTTCAATGCACAAAGCACCGATATTATCGTCACATTTACAGTGTGTCTTCTATCATTATTAAACAGCAACTTCTATGCCAACGTTTAAAAAAGCGTCTATCCTTTGCAAATAGAGGCTTCTTGATCATTATCTACTTCATATATTAGCAAATGATGCAATTATTCATTGTTTTTCCTGAAAAACAATGCAAAAAAGCGAAACGATGCATTTTTGCATTGTTTCGCTTTTTATAATATTTAAATCTGTAAATTGACACTATAAATTCACTAGCGTTGCATAAACGTTTCACAAAGAAAACTCGAATGGTTACATCTCCTTTAGATGTAATAATATAACATTAATTTTTCTCGTTAGTATTAAA
>JASUSA010000120.1 GCA_030446305.1 Clostridiales bacterium
GATTAGGTATTGTATGGTAACTTTATTATAACCGAGGATGAGCACTTGGCTCATTTCTTTTTTTGTTTTTTCTTTTTACACCATTATACGGACTTTATCTGCCGTGAAAGGATTAAAATTTGAATGATACAATTTCTTCAAATGTATTTGGATATGTATACGTATCTTTTTTCAATTCGTGAGCTATAATGATGTAAAATAATGATCAATGTTTATGGATAATTAATAGATACAGTCATAGCGATCGTTTTAATTTTTAAATTGTAACGACCGATGAATTGACAGCATAAAAACTGTAGGTTTTACAAGGATGAATTTGCTGGGGTAGATGAGCATGCATGCTCTTTGATTCGAATTGTATACATTATACCATGCAGAAAATCTATCGGATACAGTTTGTTAAATAAAAGACGAAACATGCACATTTGTGCACGCCTCGTCTTTTATTAAATACACAGCTAAGCGCTTCTTAACATGCCTGTCCAACGCTCCGCCCTCGTTCGCAACCTTATCTGTGCATCGTCAGCCGTGTTCACTTTTAAAGAAACGGAGATTGTGGAAAGAGCGCTAAATTATCCATTTCATATGCCAGTGTTTTCGCCTCAATTCTTTTTACAACTGATACGACGGTATCATTATAAGGCGTCTGAATGCCCACTTTTTTACCGGCATCACAAATATAGCCGTTAATCATACTGATTTCTGTCCTTCGGCCTTTTTCAAGATCTTGCAGCATACTCGCCTTAGCCGGTCTCAAGTCTTTTAATATGTCGTAAAAAATACCCTGTGATTTATTAAATGACGCTTTGGAACTGAGATCACCCATTGCCGTCATGTCCTGATTTCTGAAAGGTGGCATTTTGTAACCCAATGCACGGCACACGGCAACGGCTTCATTTGCAATATGGCTCATGCAGGCACTCGCCTTGTTATTGTCAATAATATCACCGAACGTACATCCAAGCGATGCTGACATGCCGCTCCAACAGCTGTTGAACATCACTTTCAACCATCTAGCACCCATTAAATTATCGGTTACCTCAACGCCGCCCATTACTTCCAAAGCAGCAGCTACCGATTTTATACGCGCATCAATTCGACCGTCAATTTCACCAATTTCAAACAGCACTTTACTTTTGGTAATATCTTGTGTCAGCTCTGAAACGCCGGGCTCTTTAAATGTCGCTCCCCAGAGAATCGTGCCACCAACGGTGCGTCTTTCTCCAATAACTGCCGCAACACTTGGTTCCGGCACACCGTTTTGAAGGGTACAAACCGTACTGTTCTCATGCAGGTAAGGCAGCATTTTTTTTAGCACTTCATCATTGGCGGTCTGCTTTGTCATGAGAAAGACGAGGTCATACGTACCCGTCATTTCATCCGGTGTAATGGCTTTGACCGGTACTGTTAAATCGGCACACAGTGTTACGTTTGCCCCCGCTTCATTAAGCTTGTCAACATGCGCCTTATAGTTGTCAATCATGACGACATCAAGTCCGCCTTTGCTGAGATAGGCACCTAAAACGGTTCCCATTGCACCACAGCCGTATATGGCAATCTTCATTTAAATAACTCCTTTCTACTGCGTATGTGCGCCAATGTTTAAGGATCACGATGCATGCTCATTTGCTGCACCTGTGCAGCACATACCTTCTAATGTGTGATGATCTGCCCATGCGTTATAACCCAAGAATGATGGTTCCCGTCGTAAAGAGAATAAAGGTAATCAGCGGTATCACAACTGTTGTAATCCCGAAAAATCGATAAGAGCTTTTATGGTTAAGCCCCAAAATCGCCAGCATTAGGAAAACGCCCGATGAATGCGGCAGCGAATCCAAACTGCCTGCTGCAATGGCAATGAGTCTGTGCAAGATTTGCAGGTTGGCACCTGACTGCATAAATTGATCGCCAAATGTTTGAAGTGCAATTTGAAGACCACCGGACGACGATCCCGTTATTCCCGATATAATTGCTGTCGCAAGTGTTCCGCTGACATATGGATTCATATTAAAGCTGTTAATCCATGCAACGATATCGACGAATGATGATGAATTCTGAACCAATGTACCAAATCCAACGACGGCACACGGCGACGCAATGGCCGGTACAGCACTTGATAAGCCGACATTGATGGTTTTCATCTTGTCCTTAAGCCTCGACCAGTGCAGTATGACTGCAATCACTGTTGCAACACACATTGCCGCGACAACCAGCATCGTCGCATTGTCAATGACGCTTTTTAAGGAAAGAATCAGTACAATCAATATAATCAGCGGTAAAAAAGATGCAAACGCCGACGGCAGCTGGTCGCGGTCTATTTCATACTGCTTCACATCTTGCCCTTCAATATAGGTAAAATGTTCCCCTGCTTCTCTAAGGCGCTTTTCTTCCCATCGCAGATAGGCATAAAGCAGCACAAACTGAAAAATGGCCGCTATAATGCTGAATACAGGTGCCGATGTTAAAGGCGTTCCCAAAAATCTGGATGGAATAACATTTGTCAACTGAGGTGACCCCGGCAGTGTCGTCATCGTAAAGGTTGCTGCACCTGCGCCCAAACAGCCTGCTGCAAGTCGCCTTGGCACATCACCTTCTTTAAAGAGCACCATAATAATTGGCAGTACGGCAAAGATAACGACAAATAAGCTAATCCCGCCATAAGTCAACACAGCTGTAGAAAGGAATACCACCAGCACTGCACGCTGTTTGCCAAACCAATCTACGAATTTATAGCCAATCGCTACAGCTGCCCCAGAATCCTCCATCACTTTCGCATAGAGTGATGACGATGCAAAAATTAGAAAATACCCCTTAAAAAACCCAACGTACCCTGATAAATAATATTCCGAATAGGATGTCCATACATCCATTCTATTGGTCAAAATAACAACCAAACCTGCAAGCAAAGTCAGTGGCAATGCGCTGACGCCTTTATAAGCCAGTACTGAAAGTATTAGAATCGCAAGAATCAAACCAATAATACCAATCATTTTTGTTCCCCCTTTTCAATTGAGGCTATTGCCCCGACATCAGTGTTTAGCCTCCATTTCAAAAATCCCCGCAGCGCCCATTCCTCCGCCAATGCACATGGTTACAAGACCATATTGGCCTTGATTCGCTTCCAAAATAGACAAGAGTTTGCATGTGAGCACCGTTCCGGTCGCACCGAGCGGATGTCCCAGTGCCATGGCGCCACCGTTGACGTTCACGCGCTCTACCGGCAGATTCAAAGACTTAATACAGGCAATGGCTTGCGAAGCAAAAGCTTCATTTAACTCAATTGCATCCATGTCCTCAATGGTCAGCCCACTCTTTGCCATCACTTTTGGAACAGCTTTAATCGGGCCGATTCCCATGATGCCGGCCGGGACACCTTCAACGGCAAACGCGGTGAACTTTGCGATGGGTTCATATCCCAACGCTTCGGCCTTTTCTCTTGCCATGATCACCACAAAGCTCGCGCCATCCGTCATCTGTGAAGAGGTTGCCGCTGTTACAATACCGTCTTTTTTAAAACAGGGCTTCAACTGCGCTAAGCTTTCAGCCGTCGTATCAGGCCTAATCCCTTCATCTTCACTGACTGTCACAACCCCATCGTCTGTTTCAACGAAAACGGGAATAATCTCTCGCTTAAACTTGCCGCTTTGCTGCGCGCGTGCCGCTTTTTGATGACTTTCCGCTGCCATTAGATCCATCGCTTCCCGCGATACTTGGTACTGTGCCGCAACATTCTCAGCGGTTAACCCCATGGCTAGGTATGCATCCGGCACCATAGCCGTGAGCGCAGCCTCTTGATAGGCTTCAGGATGTGTCATTTCAATGCCCGTCATCAGTTCAATGCCGCCTGCGATGATAACATCACATTCACCTGCTTTGATGGCATTTGCCGCTGTTGCAATACTCTGAAGCCCCGATGAACAAAAACGGTTAACCGTCTGTCCCGGTACACGATCCGGCAGACCTGCACGCTGCGCAAGCAGCCGCGCCACATTGTAGCCTAAATATTTCTCAGGCATTGCACATCCCACAATGATGTCATCAACACAACTGGGATCAAATTGATCAAGTTTGTCTAACACGCCTTTAAGGGTTTGCGCGCCGAATGCCAGCGGATGCATCTTTGAAAAAGAGCCTTTAAAAGCTCTTGCCATTGGCGATCTGCCATAAGCGACGATGACAGCATCTCTTTGATTATTTGTCTTCATTATTCCTATCCTTTCCGATTACAGGCGTTTAAGCGGCGGCAAGCTTAAAATCTCTCTCGCTTCTGCTGCTGTCGCTACTTTCTTGCCATACTCATTGACAACCCTAGCAGCACGTTCCACCAGCATGACGTTTGTTGCCGGGACATCCTTTGCATACATCACGTTATCTTCCAAGCCGACGCGAATGCCGTCTGCCCCTAAGGCAAGTGCCGCGAACATCATCGGCATATGATTTTTGCCAATGCCAAAAGCTGACCACTTCGCATCTGCCGGCAGGTTGTCGACCAGTGTTTTCATGTTGGCGACAGATGATTCCATACCGCCCAAGACGCCGAGAACAAACTGATAATAGGGATTTGGCGGCAAGACGCCTTTTTTCAAATAGTGTTTAACATTGCCCATCATCCCCAGATCAAAAATCTCAAGTTCCGGTTTAACGTCGTTGGCCATATAACATTTGCCAAGTGACTCAAGAAATTTTGGCGTATTGTCAAAGACGACATCACAGCCCCAATTAAAGGTTCCCGCATCATAGGAACCCATTTCAATTTCCGGAATTTCAGTAAAATGTCGCATGCGCTCTTCATCACTCACCGGCGGATACGTTCCGGACGATGTGCAGCAAATAATGACATCACAGTCCTCATAGCCTCTAATCAATTCAACGGCTTTTTTAAAGCGTTTCGAATCCATGGTTCCACGGCCGTCTTCATCTCGCATATGCAAATGTACCATAGCTGCCCCCGCCTTCCAGCAGTTATAGGCATCAACGGCAATCTCTTCCGGCGTCAGCGGAATGTTGGGATTAATATCTTTAGGTGTCACGGCTCCGGTTAATGCCGCTGTAATAAATACTTTATCTTTCATGTCTTAACTCCTTTCCATTACACGACCCGCCGCTAATAATAGGATCGTGAGCATTCCACATGTGGTTCTTTGATATCACTTGAAATTTGCCAAGAGACAGTTTTCAGCCAGTGAGCATACATTTTGGCAGTTGCTGATGTGCTCGTGTTCCAAAACGCCACTACTGCAAACCACCTGATATACGAATACACTGGCCGCTGATATAGCCTGCTTCGTCGCTTGCCAGAAAAGCCGCTAAACTGGCAACTTCCTCTGGTTCTCCAAACCGTTTCATTGGAATGGCTTTTAAAAATCCCCCAAGCACGCTTTCCGGGATCGTCTCAATAATAGATGTGTTAATAATACCGGGGGCGATACAGTTAACTGTAATGTTCTTGTTCCCAAGTTCCAAAGAAAGTGTTTTGGTTAGTCCGATAATACCTGCTTTTGCGGCTGCGTAGTTCGCCTGTCCGACATTGCCCCTCGATGCAATGGAAGACAAGAAAATAATACGTCCCCACGCGTTCTGACGCATTGGTTCGATGACCTGTTTCGTACAGTAGAAAGCACCGTTCAGATTGACTTTTAAAGCCAAATCAAAATCCGTCTCTGTCATTTTTGTCGCCAATGCATCACGGGTAATGCC
>JASUSA010000050.1 GCA_030446305.1 Clostridiales bacterium
ACGCTTTTCCTGAAACTTCCTTGATGCTGATTTTCGCGGTTGGTGCATCCGCAAAAATCAAAGGTAAGATTTTTGACTGTCGTCAAAAACCGTTTTTCAATCCGCATTTTCTTTGAAAACGCGGATTGAAAAACTTCTTTTAAACAGCAGCGACCTGCCATTTGGCAGGTCACTTGAATGTCTACGAGACGCTTTCTTCAATTTTTTTAATGCGTTCTTTTTTGCTTTCTGCCAAAACGAGCGTCGGCATTTGATGGTTTGTGATGGTTTCCTTCGTGACGATGCATTTTTTGATATCGTCACGGGATGGAATCTCATACATGATTTCCATCATCACGTGCTCTAATATGGATCGCAAGCCACGAGCGCCTGTCTTTCGCTCTATGGCGAGTTTCGCGACTTCCGAAAGTGCTTCTTCCTCAAACTCCAGATCGACATCATCGAGCTTTAGCATTTTCTGATATTGCTTGATAATGGCATTTTTGGGTTCTTTCAGAATTTTGACGAGCGCTTCTTTATCGAGTTCATGCAGTGTGACAACAACCGGAACACGACCGACAAATTCCGGGATTAAACCGTATTTGAGCAAATCTTTTGGTTCAATCTTTGCAAAGAGCTCACCAATCGGCACATTCTTCTTGCTCTGAACACTGGCACCAAAACCAAGTGCCTTTTCACCAATCCGGGAGCCAATGATGGATTCAAGACCATCAAAAGCACCGCCGCAGATAAAGAGAATATTGGTGGTATCAACTTGTAAAAATTCTTGATGCGGATGCTTGCGCCCACCTTGTGGCGGCACATTGGCAACTGTACCCTCTAATATTTTTAAAAGTGCCTGCTGGACACCTTCGCCTGAAACATCTCTTGTAATGGATGGATTTTCAGATTTTCGCGTTATTTTATCAATTTCATCAATGTAGATAATGCCCTTTTGAGCGCGTTCAATATCGTAATCAGCAGCTTGAACGAGTTTCAAAATGATATTCTCAACGTCTTCGCCAACATATCCAGCTTCTGTGAGCGCAGTCGCATCTGCTATGGCAAACGGAACATCCAGTATTTTTGCAAGTGTTTGCGCCAGCAATGTCTTGCCTGAACCCGTCGGCCCTATGAGCAGAATGTTGCTCTTTTGAAGTTCAACGTCATCTTCTGTCAGTTCTGTCTGTATGCGTTTGAAATGATTGTATACGGCAACGGCAAGTGTCTTTTTTGCCTGATCCTGACCAATGACGTAATCATCTAAAATCTGCTTGATCTCTGCCGGTTTAGGAAGGTTGGAAAGCTGCCATTCTGCATTTTCATCAGCTTGGTAAACAGCGAGCTCTTCTTCCAAGATTTCATTGCATAAATCAATGCATTCATCGCAAATATAAACATTTGGTCCCGCTATGAGACGCTTGACATGATCTTGACTTTTACCACAGAAGGAACATTTTAAAGTGGGTTTATCCATTTATTACCTCTTTCTATAAACATCACTATCTCGATTCAAAAACCTTGTCGATCAGACCATACGCAACGGCTTCTTCAGCACTCATAAAGTTGTCGCGATCCGTGTCTTTCTCAATTTGCTTCAAAGGCTTTCCGGTTCTTTCACTAAGGATTTCATTTAAGTTCTTGCGCATTCTAATAATGCGTTCGGCTTGAATCTTAATATCAGAAGCTTGCCCTTGAGCTCCTCCAAGCGGCTGATGAATCATCACTTCGGCATTTGGAAGCGCGAAGCGTTTGCCCTTCGTACCTGCTGCGAGTAAAAATGCACCCATGCTGGCAGCCATACCCACACACATTGTCGATACGTCAGGTTTAATGTATTGCATCGTATCGTAAATCGCCATGCCCGCCGTTATCGAGCCGCCGGGACTGTTGATGTAGATCGAGATATCTTTGTCCGGATCCTCAGCTTCCAAAAATAGCAATTGTGCGACGATGAGATTTGCTGTGTAATCGTCGACTTCGCCGCTCAGAAAAATAATGCGGTCTTTGAGCAGTCTGGAATAGATATCGTATGATCGTTCACCTTTGCTGGTTTGTTCAATGACATAAGGGATATAAGTTGCCATGTGCGCCTCCTATACTAAGGTTGCATTTTCTACTAAGAAGTCTACAGCCTTTCTGGATTTTAGATTGGTTTTCAAGTATTCAAAATTATCTCTCGCAAACATTGTGCGAATTTCTTCAATATCAGATCCTTGCATTTCTGCAATTTTGCCAAGTTCTGCTTCAATATCTTCTTCAGCAATTTCAAAGTTTTCCTGCTCAACGACTTTTTCAATAACAAGAGACGTTTTAACGCGCGCAAGCGCATCTTCTCTCACTTGTTCTCTGAAATCATCCATTGAACCGCCTGTGAACTGAATATACTGTTCGAGGCTGAGGCCTTGGTATGAAAGCTGCTGATTAAATTCATTCAGCATGTTGTCGATTTCAGCGTCTACCATCTTTGCAGGAATTTCAACTGGAATCAGTTTGGTAACTGCTTCAATGACTTTATCGCGCTGTGCTGATTCTGCACTGGTTTTGGCGCCTTCTTCGAGTTCAGCTTTAACACTTTCTTTATAAGCTTCAAGCGTATCGAATTCAGAGACGTCTTTTGCAAATTCATCATCGAGTGCCGGCAGTTCTTTGTATTTAATATCGTTGATCTTTACTTCAAATTTAACCGGTTTCCCTGCGAGGTCTTCTGCATGATAGGTTTCAGGGAACGACACTTCAACCGTTGTTTCATCACCGATGTTTTTGCCAATCAACTGCTCCTCAAACCCTGGAATAAATTTGCCTGAGCCAATGACGAGTTCTTGATTTTCAGCAGTGCCGCCTTCAAATTGTACGTCGCCGTCGAAACCTTTGTAATCAATATAGGTCGTATCGCCGTCTTGTACAGGTCGATCGGTTACACTAATAAGGCGCGCATTCATATCGCGTGTTTTTTCAAGTTCAGCCATAACCGTTTCTTCGGTTACTTCTGCATTGATTTTTTCCGCTTCAACACCTTTGTAATTTTCAAGTGTGAATTCCGGTTTAACAGCAAATGTCGCCGTGAATTCAAAATCTGTTCCCGGTTCAATATTGGTAATATCAATATCAGGACGCGAAACAGGTTCAAGGCTTAAAGCTTCGACTGCTTTATCGTAATGTACCGGTAAAAGTGCGTTAACCGCATCTTCATAAAAAACACCTTGACCGTATTGTTTCTCAATGATCACTTTTGGCGCCTTGCCTTTTCTAAAGCCAGGAATATTGAATTTTGACTTATTTTTGTTATAGGCTACCGTAACAGCCTTTTCGAAATCAGCTTGAGCCACAGTAATCTTAACGGTAATCTCACTGTTCTCATTCTTGATTATTTCATAACTCATTAGACTTCCTCCCAAATTATTAGTATGTTCTATCTATCAAAGCCGAATCCTAGCTTCGGCGTTTTGCCGTTTATCTTCAATGAACAAGTTTCTTGTATTGAAGTGCTCATAAGGTATATATCCTAAATACGCCCCTTAAAAACGATTATATTCATACCTTAATGATACTAAATCAACACATCTAGAGTCTATAACTAATATATAGTATCGCATTTACAATTAAAAGTAAAGCAGATAGGAAAAATCACTCTTATTATACAATAAAAGCAGGTCAGAACAAGCCCTTATTGCAAAATTTACCCCTATGTTATAATATATTAATAACTTGTTTACAATTTTTGTAAATCCCTGAGCAGATTGGAGAATATTAACAATGTCAACGCTTACAGCCCATCAGTTAACAGCATCCAGACATTTTGAAGGGCCCGCTCTCACACTTGCAATTCCAGGCAGCGGCAAGACGACGCTCCTGCTTCACCGACTCATTTACCTAACCACAGAATGCGGTATTCCGCCTGAACAAATTTTGACACTCACTTTTTCAAAAGCATCTGCTGGCGATATGCAAAGAAGATACGACAGCCTCTTTGGCGGTAAATATCCTTATCGCTTCCACTTTATGACCATTCATCGTTTTGCCTACGATATTCTGAGGCAATACATGAACGGCACTGGACAAAAAATGCAGCTGCTCGATGATTCTCGACAAAAATTCGCCATTATTGCCGACCTTTACCGCAACAGGCATCACGATTCGCTCACGGAAGATGTTTATGAGACATTACTCAACGCCTTTGGCCGCTACTATAATTTAAAGCTCAGCGAAGCCGATGTACAGTCGGAAAATGCCGATTATAAAAATGCCAAAAAAACAACATCGGATACTTATGCGCTCTTCAAAGCCTACCATCGCTATAAAAAGCAGCATCAGTTGTTCGATTTTGACGATATGCTGCTCTACGCCATTAAAATTCTCGATCAGAATCCAAAGGCGCTTGCCTTTTATCGAAACCGTTTCCCCTTTATCCAAGTTGATGAAGCGCAAGATACATCAAAACTTCAATTTGAACTCATTGAAAAAATCGCCGCACCGCATCACAATCTATTTCTCGTGGCAGACGACGATCAGTCTATTTACGGTTTTCGCGGTGCCTATCCGCAATACCTGCTTGACTTTCCCAAGCGTTTTAAATCAGCGCGCGCGTATTACCTTGAGGATAATTTTAGATCCGATGGCTATATCGTCGATACTGCCGCAGGCGTTATCGCCGAAAATAAAATCCGATACGAGAAAACAATGCACGCGACGAGACCGGCAGTCAATTCGCCGTCTATTCATCTATTTGACGACATTATTGAACGCAATGCCTTTATCGCCGACCAGCTTCAAACTTGTCACGGTTCCAAAGCGATCCTCTACCGAAACCGCATATCAGCACTAAGCCTAATCGCCACACTTTCAGACACTTTGACAAATGCCTTCTATATTAAAGACCCACCTATTCAGGAACTTTCACACTGGCTGCTTGAAGATATCAAGGCCTTTATGACGCTCGCCATGATTCCGCAGGACCTTGAAGCTTTTAAACGCATCGCCTTCCGTACCAATGGCTACATTTCACGTGAAATGGTAAACAGTGTCCTCAGCCAAATTTCCATGCGTGGGGCGCTGGATCGGCTCATTGAACTGCCATACCTTGAAGACTATCAAACTCGGACAATGGAAGGCCTTAAAGCGCGTTTCGACATGTTGTCCCGACTGAGGCCCTACGACGCTATTCACTTTATTGAAACCGACCTCGGCTATTTGGATTATCTAAGGCAAAACGTCGAACGCTTCGGGTATACCATGCAGGCAATCCGAACGCGGCTAGATGCTTATAAAGCCATTGCAAAACCGCTCACATCAACGGTTGCCTTTTTCTCAAAGCTCGAAACTTTAAAAGAGACCCTGGCAAACCTCGATCACGCCGATTCGGATATGACGCTCAGCACTATTCATGGTGCCAAGGGATTGGAATTTGATACGGTTTTTATCATTGATATCAATGCCCATACGTTTCCCTCTGATGATCCCGATCTGTTAGAAGAAGAACGCCGGCTGTTTTATGTTGCATTAACCCGTGCCAAAGATGCCGTCCACCTATGCCACGCCGACTTTGTCAATGGCGGCTACAATGAGGCATCAATCTTCGTCGATGCCGTCAGACGCCAAGACGCGTCGGAGTCCGTCACGGACAGCGCCGAGTTCAAAGCCTCGTCCCGCTAAAAAACGCATGAGTTTAGCTGCCGATTTTTGACGGTATGCATAATCGCTTTCATACCGCTTTCGGTCAAGCGCGATCTGCTCACATTTTTTCCGGATCAGTGTATCAATGACCGCCGCGGTTTCAAAATCGTCTTCTTCTGAGAGGATCGCTTTCGCCTGTTGGTAATCGCGTTCTGAAATACCTTTTTGCAGCAGTTTCTGCCGCATCCGATAATCGCCATGGCGATTGCGATGTGAGCGCACATATTGAACGGCATAGGCGGCATCATCCAGCAACGCTTGTTCGATCAGCCGCTCAATCGTCATTGCAATGACGTCAGCTTCATGGTTTTTCACCGTCAGTTTCTCCTGCATCTCCGCAATGGTTCGATCCTGACGGGCTAAGATGCCGTAGGCATCGTTTATACATTTTTCAAGGGGTGTCATGCGCATCTTCTTTGAATACCCTCCTTTTTCACGCCTCCAAAACCAGTTAAAAAGCCGGCCCATTCATGCTGAAAACATTTCATTGACCGGCTCCATTTTATTTGATTAACTGCAGGCATTATCCTGATCTCTTTGTCACGCATCATGCATCGCCAAGACCACGATTAAAATGCTATCTTCGAATATTTTTATTCTCAACGGTTATCGAAAGCTGATCCATTGAAACGGCATTGCCCGTTCCCTCGCCATAAGCATGAATCAGAAAACGCAGATTGCTTCGATCCAATTTATAGCTATTGAGCCGGTATGTCGTGTCATTGAGCTTGTATGTGATTTGATTTGAACGCGTATCATAGATCAGCGTCTCATCCACCCACGTGTCATAAATCGGACTAATCAGCTGATAATTATTATTGTATTCCCAGTCAGCCGCCAAAAAACGAATGACATCTTTTCCCGGCCGTTCTTGGTTGTCTGCAAGATCATACGAGTATTCGACGAGGACGATACCGTCGCCAAACGATGTCATCCAGCTGCCATCAGCTGCCTCCGGTACAACATCCATGTCATCCGTTTGATAAATGGCCATCCCACCGGCAAAAAGCAAGTCATTATGGGTTATTTTAGCATGACGTTTTAATGTAATCACATCGCCGTCTCTAATTTCAATAGGTTTAGACAGCAGATAAGGGGTCGCCTCATCGTTCGACGTCAGTGTTAAAACATCCCCGCTGAGCGACACCAAATCAAAAGCGCGCTGAAAGCCCCCCCATTGGCCGATAAACCACGTCTCACGATCAATTTCATTAAAATCAAAGTTGTAGACATGGGCATCATTTGAATCGTCTTTTTGAAATACCATACTGTAGATTAAAAAGGTAATCACAGCAAATGATAGGATGACAATGATTTTTTTCACGCAATCGGCCTCCTTTTATGAGAGCGGCAGTTCGTCCAGCACCTTTTGAATTTCGTCAATGCCAACGATAAATTTATATTTCGCATGAATTTCTGTAAAGTCAAATTCAAACATAAATTGAATGGCATCATGCGCTGCCCAAGTAATGTTGAGCGCCTTGACCCATTTTTTCAGCTTATGCTCATTTAAACGCTTAATCGCCAGTCCGCGCAGCTGGTTTAAGTCCAAAAAACGATCCGGCGTCTGTTTGACATAGTGGAAGGTTGAAAGCAATATGGATTCTCTCACTTGTTTGAAGATCATAATTTGATGGATACTTTTAATGTATCGAACCGACATGTAAACCATGAGCGTTCCAATCGCTGCAATCAAAATAGCATAGAACATTTTTCACGCTTAACAGCCTCTTAAAAATTATCGGCTGTTTTTATTCCTTTCTTTACGCTTTTCCCGTGAGCCTTTTCAATTTTTCACATTCTGAAGGCGTCAAATGCCGCCACTTGCCGCGCGGCAAATCGCCGAGTTCAATATTTAAGACGCGAATGCGCTGCAGTCTCTTGACTTCATAGCCAAACGCTTCACACATGCGCCGAATTTGCCGATTGAGTCCTTGTGTCAATATAATTTTAAATGTATAGGGGTTGACGGTTGTCACTGTACATGGGCGCGTAACCGTCTCTAACTCTAAAAGGGGAACACCCTCACGCATGCCTTTTAGAAAAGCATCTGAAATGGGCTTATCCAGTTTGACAACGTATTCCTTCTCGTGAAAATGACGCGCTTTCAGAATGAGATTGGAAAGCGCTCCGTCATTGGTGAGTAAAATCAAGCCCTCAGATGATTTATCCAATCGTCCAACGGGATAGATGCGTTCAGGATAGCCGATATAATCAATTATATTGTCTTTCACATCCAGATTCGTCGTACATTCAATGCCCCGCGGCTTGTGAAAGGCGATATAAACTTTGTCCGACTGAACAGCAACCGCTTTGCCGTCCACACGCACTTCGTCCGTTTCATCTACTTTCGTGCCAAGCGCTGCAGGTTCACCGTTGATACTGACGCGTCCCGCTTCAATCAATCTGTCTGCCTCACGCCTTGAACAATACCCCACATCACTTAAATACTTATTTAGTCTCATATAATGGCTCCTATATGTTTGAGCTTAATGGTAACGCTGCCATCCAATTCCTCTACGATTTCAAAATTATCGGGATTGGTCAGGTAGAATTCCGGCATAATAATTTCAACACCGGCTTCCGTCTTTATTTTTTGTGCACCTTTCAGTTTCACTTGCTGCGTCTCATGAATGGTGACAATATCCGAATCAACGCCTTTCATCCGCACTTCGTTTTCATATTGACGGCGCTCGGTTTCGCTTTCATAACACGTTTCAGCAATGTCACTGACGCGGATGGGACTGCCCGATTCAATCTGCTCGCGCACATATTGAGTGATCTTCGCTTTATTGACGGCAGCTTGAATAGGCGCTTCCTCTGTCTTTGCCGCTTTGGCAATGATATCAAGCGCCTTCTTCGCCGATATCTGCGGTGTCAGCCCCAAAATATGCTCAGTGATATACTTTGACTTTTTGCCATTGACGACGACTTCCCGGTCTTTAAGGTAAAGTGTCAAATGATCGAGATCGACAATAAAGGCTTCTTCAATACGCTGCTGTTTGCCCGGCAGTGTCGTATGCTTTAATGCCAGCTGATGTGACACGGCATTGGCTTCCATGGAAACCGAATGAAAGTACGCCGTTTTAAAATTGAGCTTTAACAAACCAAAGTACGTCGTCTCAAATGCCTCATAGAGCACAAAGGCCAGCACACCGGGCTTAATGCCGTCACTCTGCTGCATAAGGTCAAAAAAGGCATCAGCAAGAACACGTGTGAATGCATTAAAATCACCGGTCTCTTTAGATGCCTCCAGATGATGAAAGAGCTTCGATTCCGTATCGACAGGCATATGAACCGTATCGATCCCTTCGTAGAGCTTCATAAAATGACTTTCGAAATAGTCTGCGATATCGTGGTCAACTGCCACAGGTCGCTCTGACGCCAATAGCTGCGCGTCTAATATATGCAAATATGCTTCCATAATTTGAATCACTGTTTACGCCTCGCTTTCCTTAATATGATAGCTTAAAGCTACCCGTTATGCAAGCGTCGCTCAAGTGAATCATCACAGCTGCTTTAGAAGCTGCTAATAATAAATATTGATGCCATAGCCATAGTATTTTGTAAACCGATCGGCAAAGCGCATGGCTGATTGAATATCCAATTCAGGATAGCTGTCTGCAACTGCTTTAATATAGACAGCATCTGCTTTTACTTCTATATCAAGTGCCTTGATGACGCCGACTTCTGAACGATCAAGCTGTTCGGCGAGCTGCAATAAAATTGAAAGCTTTTGGAGTTTTTTAACGGAATCATCCCCCAAGCGTTCCTCTATATCGCGAACGCGATCCTTTAGCTGACTCTCTCGATGATTGCCCACCAGAAAGGCGACGGCAATGTTTTCATGATAACTGAGGCCGTCTATTTTACTGTTTAGCAGCAAATACATGCCGTGAACATGATGATCGTAATAACCGATGTGCATGCCCACGTCGTGCAGCATTGCCGCGGCACTTAAAAGACGTCTGTCCTGCGCATCAAAATCATGGAGCGCCTGCATTTGGTCAAACAGCGAAAGCGCCAGCACTTTTACGTGAACAGCATGCGGAATGTTCGCACTGTAAAGTCTCAGCATATTGTACTTGCTGTGTCTCAATACATCCGGTACAATCATTGGCTCGCCAATGGTCTCGAGGTAGTAGGCAAAGAAATAACCTTCCCGAAGGCCATTGCTGCTAATGGTCAGCGAAGGACTGTCAAGCATTTTTTGGAGGACTCTGAGCGGCATGATGCCCATGGTCATGATGTCGGCACGCCGCTTGCTGATTCCATCAATTTTATCCAGATCTTTCGGTTCCGTTGTATGAATGCGCTCAAAAACAGCATTCAGTTCTACTGACGTCATTTTATAGTTATGCATGATTTCACCGGAATAGCGGTTCATACTTCGGTCTACTTTCCCAAGTGTCCGAATGACGCCGCCAAGACCAATAATCGGCAAATCTTTTGCATTTTTAAGCCAAGGAATTTTTTTAAACAATTTTAATAAAAACGATTCGCAAAGTTCAATTTGCTTACGTCTGTTTTTATCGGATTTAAAGCGTTCCGTTAGGATAACCGATCCGTACGGTATACTGATGGCATTAATGAGCCGCCGCCGTCTGACGAGAATAATTTCCGTACTGCCGCCGCCGATATCGACGATCACGGCATCCTCAAACGCAATGGAGTTTACAACACCCAAGTAGTCATAATAAGCCTCTTCTTCGCCGGATAAAACGCGAAATTTGAGTCCGGTTTCCCGATGCACGCGCTCGATAAATTCCCGCTGATTTTTTGCCAGTCTCACAGCTGCCGTACTGAGTGCATGCACTTCTTGTACTTCGTATACTTTCAGCAAACTCGAAAAATAATCGAGCGCCTTAACGGTTCGCGATACGGGGTCATCTTTGAGAAGGCCATCGCCGTTCAGCCCCTCACTAAGCCGTACCATCTCTTTTGCCTGATCGTAGACGGCATAGCCACCCTGCGTATTAATGCCCATAATGTTCATGCGTACGGAGTTCGAACCTAAATCTATGATCGCCAGTTTTTGCTTCAATTTAATCACATTCTTTCTTTCAGAGCGTTAATAAAGGTTTGGTCGTCGTCGTATGACAGCGTCTTCAGCACATCCTGCGCTGACATCGCTGTCTCCTTGTCAGTGGTTTTGCGTACGTAGTGACCATCGGACTTCAGGCGCCATGCCTTTTTCGTATCGGCGAGTTCGAGTTCCAAAATCAGTCGAATGCGCTCTGCAATCACTGCATCTTCAATTGGGAAGAGCAGTTCGACCCGTCTGTTGAGATTGCGGGTCATCCAGTCCGCACTGGAAAGATAAATCTCTGAATTGTGATCATTCAGAAAATAGTAAACGCGCGAGTGCTCAAGAAATTCTCCGACAATGCTCGTAACGGAAATCGTTTCACTGAGGCCTTTCACGCCTGGCACCAATGTACAGATTCCTCTGACAATTAACTCTATTTTAACACCTTTTTGCGCTGCTTCATACAGCTTGCGTACGATTTCTTCATCGACAAGTGAGTTCATTTTCGCAATAATGTGTCCTTTTTTACCCTGTTCAGCATTATTGCGTTCACGGTCAATAAGCTTGATAAAGTGTTCGCGCATCTGATATGGTGCCACTGTCAATGTATGTGTCTGGATAGACTGTGTAAAACCGGAAATCATGTTAAAAAAGACACTGGCATCCACGCCAACGCTCTCCTTACACGTAAAAAGGCCCATATCCGTATAGAGTTTTGCCGTCTGGTCATTGTAATTGCCCGTACCAAGATGAACATAGCGCTTAATTTTCTGCTTTTCACGCCTGACGATCAGCGTGATTTTAGAATGTGTTTTAAGACCGTACAAGCCGTAGATAACATGTGCACCTTTTTGTTCCAGCTTTTTTGCCCAGTTAATATTGTTTTCCTCATCAAAACGCGCCATGAGCTCAACCAGCACTGTCACTTGCTTGCCCTTTTCCGCAGCATCCCCAAGCGCCTTGACAATCTCCGAATTACCGCTGACGCGGTAAAGTGTCTGTTTAATGGCAAGTACGTTCTCATCCTTGCTTGCCTGTTTAATAAAATTCACCACATAGTCAAAGCTCTCATATGGATGATGAATAAAGATATCGCGTTCCCGAATGCTTTTAAAGATATTTTTCCTCGCCATATATGGCAGCGTTCTCGGCGTATACCGCTCAGCGGAAAGCTTCTGCATGTCACCGGTAGGACTAAAGCGAAACCAAAGCGTCTTGTCGATAATGCCCGTTGTATAAAACACCTGATTATCTTTTACTTGAAGCGACGTCATAATGACATTTAGGAGCCACGCATCAGAATGCGCTTCGATTTCCAGCCGGATCACTTCGCCCCACTTTCGGCTTTTTACAGCTTCTTCAATGACATCCAGCAAATCTTCTGCGCCCTCTTCAATCAGATTGATATCTCCGTTTCGCGTAATCCGGAAAACACAGCTGCTCAAAACTTCAAATCCGCTAAACAACTGATTCAAAAAGAGGGTAATCACATCTTCCAGCAGACAATAGCGCTGTTCAGTATGTTCGGAAGGCAGTGGGACAAACCGGTCAATCCCCGTCGGCATCTGCACAAGTGCAAGCCGGTATATGCCATCTACCATTAATTTGATGGCTATGTACGTACTCTTGTTGGCAATGAGCGGAAAGGGTCTGCCAAAATCGACGCCCATCGGCGTCAGTACGGGAAAGACATTGATATCAAAGTAAACTTTAAGGGCTTTTAAATCCGAAAGCGTCAGTGACTTTCGGTCGATGAGATGTATCCCAAACGTGCGAAGATCTTCCAAGCATCGTCTTTCAATCGCTTCCTGCAGTTTCGTCAAACTGTTGACTTCTGTATGAATCGCATCGAACACTTCTTGAGGCCGCATATCAGACGGATCGAGACCATCGTAGCCAACTTTTATCTGATCCAGTATCGTGGCGTCGCGTACCATAAAGAACTCATCCAAATTGGATGAGAAAATAGCGCAAAACTTTAAGCGTTCCAGTATAGGTCTGTTGGGAAGGTCTGCCTCCCGAACCACGCGTTCATTAAATTTAAGCCAGCTCAGTTCTCGGTTAAAATACATAGGGTTAACTCCTCAATTCTACTTCTATATCAAACGTCTGTAAAAAGACATCTGCTGCCTTTTCAAAATACCATTCTTCCAGTGCCATGTCGTAAATGCCATCGACATAAAGCTTCATGCGATTTTCATTTAATTTAATGTTCTTAATGTGAACGCGCTGTGTCATCCCCGCATCCAGCGCATAGGCAATGCCAAGGATTGCAGCCATTCGATTGACGCGCGTATTAAACGCATTCTCCCCTGCTAATTTTGTCTTTGATATTTGCAGGAGTTCACGGCCGATCAGCTGCCTGCAAACGAGTGCAACAAGCAAGTGCTCCGCTTTTGATATCCCGATAATCCTCAGTTGATTAATGCGGTCATACGTTACCTTTTCAAAATTGGAAGCATTGGCATATTTGCCGATATCCAGCAATATGGCACTTATCCGCAGCAATAGCGCATCACGGTCATCTAATCGGTAGGGCGCTTTCATCAACGAAAAAATCGACATTGCCGTCTTTTCCATATACTTAATATGCTTCTCCGAACACTTGTATCGTCTGCTCATGGCATAAGCCAGCTGTATGGCATCCTGATCGACACTTGACTTTTGTGATGTACTCCGTTCAATGGCCTCGAGAATAATCCCATCCCTCAGTGAAACTTCAGGAATCAGCAGCGCAGTCGCCTTGCTCCATGACAAAATGTTGTGCACGATGAGTACGTTAATTAAAAATTCATACCAATCGAGTTCCAGCCCCTCAACTTCCTTGCGAAATGTCTGATGGTCATAAACCGATCGCTCATAGAGTTTTTCAAATTCCTTCTTAGAGACCTTGACGGCACCTTTAAAGAATTTTTCTCTTAACTGTCCCGAAAAACTGCCCATGTACACAAAGTGCTTAAGCTGTTTTTGTTCAATGCCGGCTTTGAGCGGCGATGCCTTGACATTGATAAAGAGACTCATCTCGTAAGGATAATTTACGGTTAGGTGTTCGAGTTCGCCGAGCAGCGATTTCATCGCCTTTGTGCCAAGCTCTATTTCATCGTTTTTCACCAATTTATTGCGATGGTAAATACTGACGTCGCACGTGCCGGAATTGACAGATACCAGCAAACTGCTTCGCCGAAGCGCACGGTAATCTTCTACCTGTTCTCCCAGAGACTTGTAAATGAGTCCCTTCTCCATTGATTCTTCAAGGACTTCGAACAGCAGTCCCGTCTTCATTTGAATAATATCTAGAATTTGGAGACCATTCACAGCCTTTTCGACCGCACTGGTTGCAACTGCTTCATATTCGTCCACCTCATAAGTGGACATCGCCGTTCCAAAGTGTGTCAAGATGCGAATAATCTCATTCAGGGTTTCTTTCTTAATGATGAAATCTTCAAAAATGTCATTCCCCAGCGCAATCGGTTCAGAAATGTTCTCCAAGATTTGGACGTTTTTCCCTGAACGCTGAATGATTTTCAATTTTAAGGCATTTGAGCCCATGACAATTGCTGTATAAATAGATTGTTTCATCGTTTGCCCACCAGAGCTCCTTTGTTTACAGTTTAATGGTTACATTTTCCTCTGTTCCATTATAACGAATCCCAAAGGCGTTCGCCTATGAATTTACTTGAATTTAACAAAAGCGCCATAGGACTCCATGGAGACTCACTACGGCGCGGCTTCTCTTATTCTTTGATTTTCTTCGGTTTGCAAAGTTTCTTTTCGTCGTTGGATGCGCGGCCACATTTCTTGCAAATATAATTAGGCGATTTCACAAGCTCTGAATATCCCTTAAAGTGCTCATCAAGATAATCATCATCAACGAGTTTGCACAAAGTCTTGCCCATATAATCACTCCCTTCATTGATTAACAGCAGTTTCAAATAAGAATTCCAGACGTTCGAGCAGTTCGTTGAATCCCAGTGTCCGATAGCGACACCGGCCATCTTCCGACAGCTCAAAAAAATGATTGATTTCATCAGAAGGCGCTAAATAATAACGGCCATGATCACCGGCTTCATCTTTAAAGTCAAATCCCAAAGCATATTTCCAGTGATGTGTAAAATCGAGTCCCATTTTTTTGATATCGTCTGACAAGAAAAATAAAATTTCACCTTGATCTTCAGCCTGATACTTTGTCACCAATTTATAATTCGGATCATATTCAATCTTTTCGGGATCAAATTCGATTCTATAGCGATGAATTTTAGGGACGAGCCTTAGTGCAGAGGGCAACAGCCATCTTACATCTGAATTCTTTAAATTAAAATCCAATTCAGCATTGTAATCCTGAAGTGTAATATGTTCAAGTGCAATGTGTTTGCCGCTGAGCAGTCCTGTCAAATAACGCCTTCGAATACTGTCGATGACATTGAGCGTGAAAATAAAATGATCGACATCGGAATCGAAACCCGCTTCAGCCGATACCGCCTGTGTATTCATGGACGCGTATCTGGAAACGACATAGGTTGACAGTTCTTCAACGTCATCAAACAAAAGTGTTTGACGCTCCTGCTGATGCTCTTGTACAAAGGCAAAGAAAGCCTTTCCTTCAAGAAACTTGCCGTAGATCGCAAAGGATTCTGTCTGCTCACCAAGTCCCGCCTTTGTGAACTGGCTTACAAATTTCGGACAACTCAGCACTTGTGTCAATTGCCAAAGATGGATGTCATCGTCTACACCGTCGTTTAAAATTTCATCTGCCGGCAAAATTTGCCTTAACGGCGATATTTCATTAAATGACAGCCCACGTCTTTCTGCAAGCGACCGCAGGCACTTCAGATCAATGTTGAACAAGGGAATGTCCTCAAGGTATTTAACATAACCCACCATTTAAGCCTCCTTTACTGAGTCAAGGTTAATCTATTATTACCCTTCTTAACGGCAGGAGTCACAGTTTTTTTCATATTTTTTAACAATATCCGTTACCAGCGTCTGTACTGGACAAATTGCACACCATGAACGCGGCATATAAAGAATTGCCAATATAATCCCAATAACCGTCGATGAGAACATAATTGAATATAATCTGTAACTAAGGTGTAAAACGACTGGCGATACGGTAATATGCCAGAGCTGCGGCAATTCAAACGGCATTTGAAAGAACATCAGAAATCGTACAAAAGCCATTGGCGCCATGCTGCCATTTGCCACATTAAGCGTAGAAAGAACAATCATCATTAAGTTAATGCAAAAAAAAGTAATGATATGCCGTCTCGTCTTAGGCGATCGAAGCATTTTAGGCATTGGCCGCTTTAAGGAAATCGGCGTTATAACCTTCATAAAAAATCGCGATCTCGGGCAATAACTGCGGCACCACAGATTTTTATGTGAACGCGCCGCCAGCATAAACGGCGTGCTCATACAGACAAGTCCCAGCCACGCAAAGACAATATTGATCAAACTAAGTGCAAAAAAGGCAATCGTGCCAATAAATAAATAATCAAATGGATTTTCACCCATACGCTTTCGCATGCTTTCTATCATCGTCTACCTCCTGTTTATCCCCTGGTACGGGGGGTAGACTTATTTTATCAGGCACCTCTTCATTCGTCAACCGTGCAGCCTTCCTGTCAGCCACGCGTCAGGCACATTCGTTATACGCTTTGCATGCACCCTATACGAAAAGTTTATTGTTTTGCCTTAAAAAAGGGTTCAAAATAGGCACGTATTGAACGCACCATTTCCTTGTAAAACGGCGCGCTGTGCTTGCGCTTATAGAAAGCTTCAACACTGCCGTCTGAGGCAAAGTGATCGGCAAACATCGCTTTAATCGCTTCATCCGATAAAGTCTCATAACGTTCCCGAAAGACAACATAGGGCTTATCAAACCGTTTGCGGAGCACAGGTTTATGATCGTAACGCCCAAAGACAATAAGCGTTGCCGGAAGCGTATACGCCGGCAAACCAAAGTGAGCCGATACATCCTCTTTATTTTCTACGATATCACCAATATAACAGGTGCCGATCCCCATGCTCTCAGCTGCAATCACCGCATTTTGCGCCGCTATCATCGCATCTTGCATGCCGAGCACTAAATCCGCAGGCGTCGGTCCGTCATACCCGAGGCTTTCATCCAGACCGTTCAGTCTGTAAAAGCGATGCCACTTATGATAGTCAACGACGACAATCAGCGCAAATGCAGCCGATTCAATAAATGGCTGGTTGTCACACCAGACGGCCAATTTGGATAAATTCTCTTTTGAACGAACATCAATAAGGCTGTAGAGCATCATATTGCCAGCGGTCGCACCCCTCATTGCCGATTCAATAATCGCATCAATTTCCGCATCCTTTAAAGGCTCCCCATTGAACTTTCGGATAGAGGTATGCGACTTCATGACTTTAATTGCTTCATTCATTTTTTGCCTCTCTTTCGCTGTATTCGTCAGCTTTAATTACAATTTTAGTTTCATTCAAATCAATCGGATATGATCACCGCAGTCCCAGATGCCGTTACCATTAGCATATTGCCGCCTTGACCTAGCACTTCATAATCCATGTCTACGCCGACAACCGCATTGCACCCCAACTGTTTCGCCCTGCTCTCAAGTTCCGCAATGGCCGTTTCGCGCGCTTTAATGAGCTCACCTTCATATGAATTTGATCTGCCGCCAAAAAAATTGGTTAAGCCCGCTGAAAAATCTTTTAGAAAATCGACGCCAGAAATCACCTCGCCAAAGATAACCCCTTTATATGCGACAATTGTTTTCCCTTCTACAGTTGGTGTCGTTGTAATAATCATGTTTGTACCTCCTCAAAAAAGTATGTTTTTAACCGCTTTGCCTTATCAAATTTCATCCCTAAATTGCATCTTTTAAGCCAGTCCTTTTTATTCAGTCTATTTCTGTAACCGTACATTTCTGTAACTGTACATTTCTGCAACCATGCCTCTCTATGCAGCATCTTTTTATTCAGCATTAGATGCTTAATAAGACGACACCGCAAAAGGTAGCGCCAATCCCAATCAGCTTCATTTTCGTCTTGCGCTCCTGCAAAAATCGGATGCCGATGACACCGCTGATGACAATACTCAATTGGCGAATTGGCGCAATTAGACTCACCGGCGCATACTGCATGGCAAACAGGATGAGCAAATATGAAAAGGGTGACAACACTGCAACGATCACTGCATCTCGCCAGTTCCGCCTTGCGGTTTCTTTAAGCTTTGCGGGATCCCTAAATGCCGCCGGCATCAACAGCAGCGACCTACCGAGATTATTGACAAAGTCCAATACAAATGGTGAAACCCCTGCACTCGCAACGGCAACCTTATCAATGAGCGTATAGGATGAAACCATAAGCCCGCACAGGATCGCATAACTTACCGAAACCGCCATCTTATCCCCGCCGCGGAAGCTCAATCCCGAGAGTGCAAACGTTCCCGCGACAATAACGGCAACGCCCACAAATTGTAAAACTGTCAACTGTTCATGCAGCACAACAATGGCAATAAGCACGGTAACAGCCGGCGCTAATCCACGCGCCACCGGATAAATAATGGATAAATCACCAAATTGATACGCTTTGTCCAGTGCCAAAAAATACAAAAAGTGAAAACAAAAACTCCCTGCACACACCAATAGCGCTTTCACGGTTGGAAGTGACCAGTTCATTGTCAGCATGTATGGCAAATACAGTATAACGGTCATTGTGGTAAACAGCCACATAAAGCGTATACCACCATTTGAGCGCTTTAGCGCAAAATTCCAATAAGCGTGACAAAAAGTTGAAAAAACAACCAATCCAAGTGCAAATGTATTCATACGACCCCCTATTTCCATTTTGATAAAGACATTGCATCATTCAATCTTTAATCCTTATACGTATTTGCCCATAAGGCGAAAATACGACATATTGTCATTAAGAATCAACGAAAGGCTTTTATGCAATTTCCTTACATGATAATATAAAGGGTAATATCAATAAAGCGAATATTATAGATGTAATTTATCGAATGCATTAATATTAAAAGGAGACGCCTATGTATCTTTTAGGGATTGAAGCCTTTTTGGCCATTATCGAGAACGGCAGTCTGTCAAAAGCTGCCGAAATGCTGCATCTTTCGCAGTCTTCCGTCAGCCATCGCCTTAAAATGCTGGAAGGAGAACTGGGTTTTAAACTCATTGAGCGCCAACCGGGCGTTCGAGGGATTACGATCACAGAACGCGGTCGCGCCTTTATTGCCATTGCAGAAAAATCAGTGCGCCTCGAAAGGGAAATAGAAGATATAAGATCTCTTGCAAGTGTCATCACGCTCAATATCGGCACAGCCGACAGCATCAGCCTCTATCTACTGCCCGATCTCTACAAAACCCTTCTGCACACGCTGCCGAATGTTCAGCCTAAAATCATCACGCAGCATACACTGGAAACCTATGCGCAAATCAAATCCGGCGACATTGACGTCGGTTTTGTCAAGCGCGCATTTGATATGCCCGGGGTCATTGTCACCAAAATACTTGAAGAAGAAATGGTACTCGTGCGCTATGGGAATCCACCTGAAAATCTAAATGCAGTTCAGCCTTGCGACCTCGAACACGCCAACGAAATTTTCATGGACTGGGGGTATCAGTATCAGCTCTGGCACGATACGCATTGGCTGCCGGCAACCCCCGCATACCACGTCGATGCCGCACACTTAATTTTTATGCTCTTTGACAGCGACAAACAGTGGAGCATTGTCCCACGATCAATTTTTAAAGCAATGCAGGACAGCGGCCCGTTTTACGAGCAGCCGCTTGCATCAAAGCCGCCAAACAGAAGTTGCTACCTGATTAAACATTCCCATTTAAGAGCAGATAAGATTTCCGCCGTCCGCTTTATCGAACAGTACCGCTTTCACTGTGTGTAAGTAAGGGAAACAACATGCCCTGCAAAACTGTTTAAGCCCATTTGACCATTCAGCTTCAGGAGAACAGCAGCTGCAGTTCCACTTCTGAAAGTGTCGAAATAAACGTTTCACCCGGCTTGATAAAATCGTCAATCAGTTGCTGTTTCTGCTGTTGAAGCTTCTGAATCTTCTCTTCAATGGTGTTTTGGGCAATCAGTTTGATAACGTGAACATTTTGCACTTGTCCAATGCGATGTGCACGATCAGTTGCCTGTTGTTCAACAGCGGGATTCCACCAAGGATCAAAATGAATAACGGTATCCGCGCCAATGAGGTTTAGACCTGTCCCACCCGCCTTGAGTGAAATGAGAAAAACACTTCGCTCGCCGCTGTTAAAGCGATCGACCAATGCAATGCGGTCTTCAGGTGACGTCTTGCCGTCCATATAAAAATAAGATTGATGAATTGTCGCTTTAATCAGCCTCAAGACAGAGGTAAACTGTGAAAAGACCAATACGCTGTGCCCGCCTTCTGACAATTGATCGAGGGTCTCAACCAGCGCGTCCAGCTTACCGCTTCCGCCGTGATAGTCATCGAGGTATGCACCCGGATGACAGCAAATCTGACGCAGCCGCGTCAGTCCGGCAAGCATGCGAATGCGATTGACATCGCCGCCTTGTCCAAATTCACCCCGCAGTCGCGACAGTGTCGCATAATACAGCAATTTCTGATCCTCTGTCATCCCAACATAAACATGGCTTTCAAATTTGTCCGGCAGTTCCTTTAAAACATCCCGTTTGATTCGCCTTAAAATAAACGGCGTAATAAGCTGCTTCAATTCTGCCTGAGCTGCCTCACGCTGCTCCCCGACAAGGGGTTTTTCAAAAGCTTGTTTGAAATAGCTCCTGCTGCCAAGATGTTTTGGCAGTATGAAATCAAAGATCGACCAAAGCTCGCCGAGATTATTTTCAATTGGCGTTCCCGTCACAGCAAAGCGATGATCCGCATTTAGCTGTTTTACCACTTTGGCACCCAAAGACCCCTCGTTTTTTATATGCTGCGCTTCATCGAGAATAACACTGAAAAAACGTTCAGCTTCATAAAGATGCAAATCGCGGCGCAAACTGCCGTAAGATGTAATCCAGATCATAGACTGACTGTTTGTCACAATGCGTTTGCGGTCTTCTTGTGAACCCACGACGACGTCATAAGTAAGGCCTTTCGTAAATTTCTCTATCTCGTGTCCCCAGTTGTATATCAGCGATGTCGGTGCCACAATGAGGGTGCGCTTCCCTTTTAGCGCCTGCCGCTGATCCATCAAATAGGCTAAAATCTGAAGCGTCTTGCCAAGCCCCATATCATCGGCGAGGATACCGCCGAGGTTGAGTTTTGAAAGACTGGACAGCCACTGGACACCGCGAATCTGATAGGGCCTCAAAATTTGCACAAGTGCATCAGGCAGTTTAACGGGTTCATTGTTCAGCGTCTGAATACGGTTAAAAAAGGCATCCAGCGTTTCCCGGCTTCCACCCTGCAGTTTATCGCCTAGGTAATAGGCCGCCGACAGCGGCAGCATCAACGGCTTGCCAAGCGCACTCTGCTTAATGCCAAAATGAGAAATCGTCTGATCGAGCACATCTAAATTGAGTTTTTCAAGTGAAAGATAAGCGCCGTTTTTAAGCAGATAGTACTGTTTATGTTCGCGGTACGCCTTTAAAATGCGTTTGAGTTCCTCTTGAGAAACCCCTTCCAAATCTGCATGAAATTCCAAATAGTCCAATTTTTCGCTGATTCGCACGCGCTGCGTCAGCTGCGCCGGTTCAATAACGCGCTTGCGCTTAAAGCGTTTTGTCGAATAAACCTGTATCTCCTGCAGCCAATCGCGCAGTGTCGTCGCGAGAAAATCATAAATATGCTGTTCTCGGATAATGCGATACGTATCGAAGACCGGCAAAAACACTTCGCTGTCAAAACGCGCCAAGAAGCGAATTTCCGCTTCATGATCTCGAATACACAGTTTATCATTTGGCTTATTCTCAAATTTCTGTGACAGTGGATTGAACCGCACATCGCCGTATTGACAAATTGGCTTTATATGAACTGCCTTTTCTTTATAATCGATGTAAACCTGACACTGTACAGGCGCATTAATCAGCTGTTCTTTTAGATGCTCGCCGTAAACGACGCTGCCAATGCGTCTAAGCGCGGGGATAATTGTATCCAGCACGCGCTGAGCATGTACCATTGGCACTTTTGGAAATTGATCGTTCGCCATTAAAATCATAAAGATTTTTT
Organism: Clostridiales bacterium; assembly: GCA_030446305.1. Lineage (GTDB taxonomy): Bacteria > Bacillota > Clostridia > Peptostreptococcales > Acidaminobacteraceae > Fusibacter. The sequence goes on from JASUSA010000050.1 coordinate 21,858, forward strand.
GAAGTCTGTATGGAATCTTATAGAGTTGATTTTCACGGTTTCTTAAAAAGAATCCCTCTGTATCCGCAAATTCATATTGTTCAAAGAGCGCTGTCCCAATCATTATGTATGTCGACTCGCTTTCAATATCGAAAGTAAGCGCAGGCAACTGATCTTCAATATGAATACGACGCTCTGTCATTTTTTCATAAATGGGAATATCAAACGCCATGCAGAGATCGATAAATTGCCTAAAGCGATAACTCGTCATGCGCAGTTTCTGCTTGTGCACCATTTCCGTCTTATACAGCGCCTGATCTCCTACGAGATCCTGAACGAATTCAAAGAGCTGCAATTCTCGATTGGCAATACAGTGCTTTTGAGGGTTAAAAGTAAACGACTTGCCGTAATAGATTTCCGTGCCATTGACAAAAGCTTCCGAAAAACCCGGAACGTCTTTAATATTATACAATTGAGTGGTTCCGATTTTTAAAGACAGCGCTACTGGAAACGCCTCACATTTCAGCCATTCAATATAAGCTCTCAGCCGTATTGGCATCATGTCATAGCGCTTCTTAATATCTTCAAAAGCAGTGATAAAGCGCAGCGCTTTAACGTCCTCGACGATTGCCTTCGCCTCCTTGAAGGAAGTCTCTGCATCTTCTGCAGGCATTGTCTGGCTGTACTGTTCTGTCTCAACAATGGTATGATCGCTAAATGGCCACGGCAGTTCTTCTGAATCCACGCGCTTGAGCAAATCGCCGTCTTCTGTAATTTGGAGCAGTACTGCCGTGCAGTGTTCACAGATCTTCTTGCTAAGACCTGAACGCTGGCATGAACATCGATAATGCAAAAGCTCTCCCAGTTTGCTAAACGTCAGGCTGACATCAAATGCGCCACGGTCTTCAACCAATGCGCGCATGTGCGTTTCATTTAGGCCTTCGACGATATGAACGCCGGAACGCCGGAAGATTTCGTAGCCCATAAGCCAAATCTCCTGACTCTCTACAATCTGTTTAATCAAAGGCTTGCTCAAATTATATCTCATGCTAAAATCGCCACCATTCTCATCGTATCCGCTTACATCCCCTACACTTATCTTATCAAAATAAACATGTTGATAAAAGTAATCGCTTGAAAGTTTATACCCATTTTATAACACATTATTGACGCATTTAAACATAATGGCCCTACGATATTGCTTTTATTCATTTTATCCCTTTTCAGCAGCTGCTTCCTATCACAAAAAAGCAAAGGGCACCCGCGTGTTGACGAACGCGGGTGCCCTTGTATCAGAGGATTGGAGAGCGATTAAATTATTTGTTTGCAAGCTGATGTGCCACTTCGATAATCCAGTCTTCCTGACCGCCGACAGCCTTTTTCTTGCCGAGTTCAATCAAGACATCGCGTGCATCGACATTAAAGCGGCTGGCAGCATTGCGTGCATGCAGCATGAAGCTTGAGTAGACGCCTGCATAGCCAATAATCAGCGAGTCGGAATTCATGCGCGGCAGCGGCTTTTGATGTGCCTCCAATATAGGAATCAGCACCTTGTCACCTGCATCAATAATGCTGTAGAGATCCACATTTTTTGGAATATCCAGACGTTCTAAAACAGCTACCAAAGCTTCTGTCGGGCAATTGCCGGCGCCTGCACCAAGGCCGATGAGCGATCCGTCCAAATAGTCGGCTCCCGCCTCATAAGCCTTCACGCTATTGGCAACCGCCAAGCCGAGATTGTTATGAGAATGATGCCCAACCGGCACCTTTAAATGCGCTTTGAGATAAGCCACTTTTTCAAATACCTCATCCGGCAGCATTGCACCGGCGGAGTCGGTAACATAGACCACATCCGCACCATAGCTTTCCATCTTTTGCGCCTCTTGCAAAATTATTTCCTTTGATGCCATATGCGACATCATTAAAAAACCTACGGTGAAGAGCCCCATTTTTTTTGCCGCTTTAATGTGCTGCTCTGCGACGTCTGCTTCCGTTACATGTGTTGCAACGCGAACAGCCTTGACGCCTGCTTCGCGTACAGCTTCCAGATCTTCGATCAAACCAATGCCCGGCACCAGCAATACCGTAAGCTTCGCATTTTTAAGGACGCCTGCAACGGCTTTAACGTATTCGAGATCTGTATGTGCCGCAAAACCATAATTCAGCGATTGACCGTTCAATCCATCACCGTGGCCAATTTCAATGAGATCGACACCGGCGTTATCAAGTGCCATCGCAATGGCTTTCATATCTTCAAGGGTATACTGATGGGAAACGGAATGACTGCCGTCTCGCAGTGTTGTATCAGTCAGCATCACTTTTCGCATCTATTTCACCCCCAACTTCTTAATCGCATAATGTTCGGCAACTTCTATTGCCGCTGCATTGATAATATCCAGATTCCCTGCATACACCGGGAGGAAGTCACCGAGTCCTTCGACCTGAATCATCGTCGTCACAATGTCGTCTTTAATAATCGGCGCCATGAGCAGCGTATAGCCCGGCACATATTTTTTCAGTTTTTCAACCATGGCTTCAACACTTTTGGTAATAAGGTCGATATCTGGGTTTTTGACTTTTGTGTAAATTGTATTGCGCATGTAGATCGGCGGCTCCGCAGGATTTAAGACAATGATAACTTTTGCCTTGTCAGCTCCCGCCACTTTTTCAAGGGCGTGTTTGGTCGTCTCGGTAAATTCGTCAATATTCTGACGCGTTCCCGGACCGGCACTCTTGCTGGAAACAGATGAAATAACTTCCGCATAGCTGACATCAGCTACGGCGTTAATCGCTGCTGCAATCGGTACCGTCGCTTGGCCACCACAGGTTACCATATTGAGATTTTCCTGCGTCAAGAGCTCGTCGTCCAGATTGACGGCGGGAACGACATAAGGGCCTACTGCAGCCGGTGTCAAATCCAGCGCAAAAATACCCTTTTCTTTTAAAAGCGGCGCATGTTTTAAATGCGGTCCCGCACCAGTTGAATCAAAGACAATATCCACATCATCACGTTTTAACAGATCCTCAATCCCATTCGTCGTCACATCAATTCCCTCTTGACGGGCTATTTCCGTCCCTTGAGATTCTTTGATGCCAACGACCATCACAAGTTCCAGATAGGGATTGCGCTTAATTTTATATAACAGGTCCGTGCCGATATTGCCCGGACCAATAATCGCTACTTTTGCTTTTTTCATGTTTTCTCCTTGTTTCATGACAAAATCATGGCTGTTATACAATCACGAACCATTTGCTGTTGTAGGTCTTTCGAGACCGTTACCGTTACGTCGTCACGCTCTACTTTTACAAACCGTCATGCGTTTACAAGCCGTCGTACGCTCAAAATTTTCTTAATGACACTAGATAAACTTGGCCGTCACAGTACCGAGTTCAGAAAATGTCGCCTTAAACGTATCACCTTTTGATGCCGGTACAGCCGCCGAAAGTGCGCCGGACAAAACGACCTCGCCCTTTTTTAGCGGTACGCCGTAAGATGACATCTTGTTGGCGAGCCATGCAACGCAGTAAGCAGGGTGTCCAAGTGCCGCACTGCCCTCGCCGCTGTTGACGAGTGCATCATTTTTATAAAGAGACATCTGAATGTCCCTCAGATCTGTTTGCTTGGGATCAACGCGTTTTGTCGCTAAAACATAACGCCCGGACGAAGCGTTGTCTGCAATAGTATCTGCAATTTTGATTTTCCAGTCTCGTATGCGGCTGTCGACAATTTCAAACGAGGCAACCACATAATCTGTCGCATCCAGAACCGCTTCAACAGTCACTTCCGGACCCATAAGATCCTCTTTCAGCACAAAGGCAATTTCTGCTTCCACCCTCGGCTGAAGCAGTTTATCGCTTTCAAACTCACCATTCTCACTAATCATCGTATCGAGCAAATAACCAAAGTCAGGCGTATTGACGCCAAACATATCCTGCATGGGCTTTGACGTCAATCCGATTTTTTTGCCGACAATCTTCATGCCCTCTGCACATTTCGCATCAATGTTTATCTTTTGAATCTCATAAGAATCCGCTTCTTGCAGCGAATCGGTTTCAGAGAGCGGGTCAATGGGGTTCACTTCAATTTCAGCTTGTCTCAGCAACATTGCGAGCTGTGCAATTTTTTCTTTTGTAAGCATGGTCGTCTCCTTTAATTCGTTATTGTCGAACTGCGTTCTGACTATTTGGTTTAAATAGAGCAGGCGATGCGCCTGCACTATTGAATATAACCAATTTTTTTTGATATTTCCTGAGCGGCTACTTTTATACGATCGATAATCATTGCCGTCTTTTCATCCGTCATACGCTGTATCGGTCCCGATACGCTGATACTGTATTTCACATGGCCTTCATGATTGTAAATCGGTGCGCCGACACATTTGAGCCCTTCGACATTTTCTTCAAGGTCGAGTGCATACCCCGTATGCCGTACTTCTTCAATTTCTGCCAAAATAGCTTCTTTTGAAGTTTTCGTTGTCTTCGTGTACTGTGGCAGCACATCCGGCAGCAGGCGTTCAATGGCTTCGTTGGAATAGTCAGACAAAATGGATTTTCCGATCGCCGTGCAATACGCATGGTACCGCGTTCCAATGGATGTAAAAATACGGATTGACTGATTGGATTCCATTTTGTCAATATAGACGATTTCTTTGCCGTCCAAGACGCCGAGGTGCACCGTTTCATTCACTTCGTCACACAACTGCCTTATAATGGGCTCTGCTACTTTCCGAATATCAAGGCTCTTTAAGACTTGCGCAGCATAGTGTACAAGGTTCAATCCAAGTCGATATTTTTGATTTTCTTCATTTTGATCAATGAGACCACCGTCCTTGAGCGTATTGATGATGCCGTGAATGGTGCTCTTATTGAGATCTAACATATCTGCAATCTCCGTCAACTTGAGTTCCGAATGTCTTTCCGAAAAACAATTGAGAATTTTAATTGCACGCTCTATTGATTGAACTTTTCCCGCTGCTGCCATAATCTTTGCCTCGTTAACTAAATTTTCCCTTTTATCTTAACATAGATCAGCAGCCAAATAAAGGGCTATTCTTGGCTAAGGAACAAATCCACCAAGTCATTGAATTTCTTGGTTTGTTCAATTTGCGTCCAGTGTCCGCA
>JASUSA010000121.1 GCA_030446305.1 Clostridiales bacterium
TAACTCCCGTATTCCCGAATCATTTCGGGAATAACTCCCATATATGTACACTTAATTATAACAAATTATTACATCTCTGAACAATTATGTACATAAATCCAATTGTTTTTTTATCGCAGTTTTCATAAATAAAAAAATGTACATTATAAAAAATGTACATTTGCGAGCAGCGCTGCTAAAGATTAATTTTTCTTATTGCGTTGAGCTGAATAATTGTGGTCAAATAGTGCTATTTAATAAGTTCAGCAAGTGGAAATATCAAAAAAACCATATGATTTTATTCTATGGAGATGGACAGATTTCAATTCATAAGTATCATTCATTCCGCTTACCGATCAGGATGCCGCGATAACTGCCGGCGATCATGACAGCTTTATCTGCAATGATGTCGATTGGAAAACCTTCGGCAATTCTGCCAAACGCTCTATTGATGTCAGTGCCAAGGGCGCTGGTCAATAAGTTTAATAATTGACGAAGAACTGAAACGCGACCTTCATTAAATTTGTCAAATACCAGTAGTTTGCCATTGGGCTTTAAAACCCTAAGTGATTCGCTAAATGCCTTTTGAGGATTTTCTACAACGCTTAAAATCAGGCTTAGAATAGCAACATCGTAGGCCTGATCTTCAAAGGTCAGTTCTTCAGCATTCATCTGCAGCCAATTAATTTCACGATTTTCAAATTTTTTCTGTGCAATTGACAGCATTGCCTGTGATAAATCGATGGCGGTAACATGACAGTGCTCATTGATAAACGGTAGATCAAGGCCTGTACCGACACCTACGAGCAGAACTTTTTGACCTTCGCTAAACGCTAAAAGCGATAGTGCTCGCTTGCGACCACCTTTTAACAGTTTTTCAAAGAAAAAGTCGTAGTATTTGGCCATTCGTCTGTACTTTTGAACATTGCTGGTATTTTTCATGTATCTCCTATATTCAGAATACTGTTACTGAGCAGCTTTGATATCGCTAGTTTGCCTAAATCATGTGTGATAGTGATGAAGCAACTTTCAGATCTAGCATGCTATTATGATTATTATACACACTGATTATCATATACAAAGATTATCATCAATTCTCGGATTGATCCGTATTACTACCGTATTCCCTGCTGTTCACATAGTTTTTCAAATTTGCTTTGACTGCACACGCTTAGATCTGTTGTTAAAAACTTGCCTTTGTAGAACAGGCTGAAAATAGTAGCTGGTGTTGGCGATGCCTGTGCGGCTTCCAGTGTTGTGAGATGATGAAAGCTGCAGGAAAATGATTTGTCTGACAACGTTTCTTTTAAAACCGTTTCGACATGGTATTTGGTGAATGGGCAGCGATCTGAATAATAAACGCTGAAATCAGTGGTATCATCGGCCATATTCGTTTTGACCTGTGCTTTAAATTGCGGTAGTTGATCGACGGTTTGCAGTGGTTTCATTAATAAGACAAAGCCGCTCTCCGTTTCATCCACGATTTCAAAGCCGTTTTTAAGGAACCATTTCCCCTCACTCATAAAGTGGTATTTTTTCTTGCCAACAACAGTGACAAGGCCCGATTTTCCTGAGCTAACGGCATCGTCAATGGCCTTTTGAAGCAATTGTTTGGCATAACCCTGTTTTTTATATTTTCCTGAAACCCAGAAACAATTGATATTGAGAAAGTTCTCCCCTTCGATTGGCAACCAAGCCTTCTCAATGGGGCCGTATTCGATAAAAACCTTTGCACGCTCGTCTAAGCGATAAAAGACATACCCGTTTTCGAATTCAGATTTTAACCATTGCTTTTTTTGCGCATAGCCATCTGTACACTTCTTATCTGAAAAAGCGCAGCAGATATGTTCCCTTTCGATATTTTCGGTGTTGAGCTGAATAAATGTTGTCATCGTCATGGCTCCTTTTAATAAACTTTAAAACGATTTCAAATACTTTCAGATGTTTTTTTAAAATGCTTTTTAAATGTTTTTTAATACTTTTTAAATGCTTCTACCTGCTTCTACCTGCTTCTACCTGCGTTTATTCGTGTTTAAGCATGCCAAAAGCGCTTAAAAACACGATAATATTCTTTTAATAAGCATAGCGTTTTCAATAACGGCATGTCAAGTGTATTCATTATTTTGGTGTCTTTTGCGCAGTATGGCAAAGATAAACGCCGAATCAATTCGATTCGGCAGTGGATTATCTCTTTTACAATGGTCATCATTTGCTGCACCCTGAAGGAAGGGCCCATGTGCAGGAGGCCATAAAACCCATTCGTATGTTTATTCAGCATTTTCCCGATTCAAATGAGGAGCTCTTTCAATTAAAACGCAGTGAAATGAACAAACTATAAGTTTACGGTGAGACACTGCCGGCATACACTGTGCGGGATCACCCCGTGACGAAAATCATTTAGAATTAAGAAAAGATAAAAGGAAAAGATAAAAAACATCATGCCCATCCGTATAATGGGACGTATGCGCTACCTCCTTGTAAGGGCATGTTACCTGCCCTGTCTTAAGAGGCACTCAATCGTCAACTGCAAAAACACCGGCGTTTTTTGCATAAACCAGACAGAAATGTCTATTACCATCATGTGTATATTATCATACAATATTTACAAAAGAAGTTAAGCGACTGTTGTCGCAGTCTAATCACTTAATACTTATAGCATCAAATGATCTGTTTTACCTTCGGCGCAATCTAATGGTTCTTATCTCTATGATCCACTTTATGGCATGTATTGGAGCGATACTTATGTTTACTAAGTTTTTAAAGGGTTTAATCATCATTACTTTTGTCAGTGACCTTCTATTCCTTTTTATAAACGGAAATGATGGCAATAAAAAAAAGCAAATAGGCGAATCTTTGAATATAATTACCACATTTGATGAAAATACCAAGCTTTATTCAGACGAATTTGTTAATCAATTTAAAATGAGCTATGAAATGAATGAACACTGGCTAGGGATACTCATTAAAAAAAATGATATCTATGAGCTTCACCATTTTAGCATGCCTGTCGGTGATACTTATAAAGAATACGATTTTGACATTTTTCAAGTATCAGAATTGTATATCTGTCATCAACATATTGATTATTTTGATGGAAATGTCACTAAACCTGACGCTAAATTTGTGATGACTCAGTTCCAATTAAATAATGATACAAGTACCTTTGAAACCTCAGAAGTAACCGGTAATGATTTCACAGGCATTATTGATATTATGAAGTTGATTTGGCCTCAATAGATCGAGAAATATGTTTTCAATATTATTCAGGGAATACAAAGCAAACGCCAATAGAGACATGGCATTTTAATTTGAAAAATTGATTAATCGTGAAAACAAGCAATGAATGCATGGGGTTCATTGCTTGTTTTTTTGAAGGTTATCATCGCCAATAGATTCGCGGTTAAAAGTTCCCCCATCCAAACGCGTTAGAAGCACAAATTCTTCAAAAGCCAAATTATAATAGGGGTTAATGGATTTGGTATCTAAGTAGATCATTTTACGCCCTCCGTTTTTATTCATATTGCTGATGAAGCAATAAGCCAATTGTGATGAAGGATCAGCCAAAGGCTTTTATGCAATTTCCTTATCAATATGATTCTATCAGATTTTAAGATTATAACCTATCAAAAAGCGCTGTAACACTGCATTTCCGAACAGATACACGCACTGTGTCAACTTTTCGGCCATCAGTGATAAGTACTATTTCAAAAAACAAAAAAGAACCCTTTATGAGCTCTTTTTGCTTTAAAGATATATCACTGCATATCTAAAAAGAATGCACATTTGTGTCGTGTGTTGTTTTAAAGTGAGCGATTGCAGTACTGTCTAGTTGTTAAGGCGGCTTGAAACTGGAATTTCAATCACTTCGCCAGGTATGAGATTGCTGTTATCCATTTGGTTATGCTGTCTGATATCGTAAACGACTTCACGAATGTCGCGGTCTAAGTAGTTAAAGTGTTTGGCAATATCCCATAGTGTGTCACCCCGCTCTACAGTATAAGACAAATAGGAAACATCTGTAGAGGCTTCTGACATAAAAGAGCCGGTTAAAGCTGTAATGAGAATGCTGACGAAAATGAGAAAGATCAGCGAGACGATGACGAAACGTGTTTTATTGACGACCACAAGTCTGCGTCTTCTCTTTTTTGTTTTTTGAAAGTGATGATCGTAAGTAATATTTGGAATAATCTGTGACATTGTGGCGCCTCCTTTATTGATTGCGCAGCGCATAGATGGTAAGAGATATTTATGTATAAAAAGATTAGCCAAACATTTGTTCTGTAACTACATTATATACGAACAAGTGTTCTTTGTAAAGCGAAAAATCGAACTAATGTTTGATTATTTTTTAGGCGTATGGTATAATCTAGAAAAATGAATGACAAGGGAGTGTTTCCATGAAAGATAAAATATCAAAAAAACAGCAGCAAATTCTGGATTTCTTAAAGCGCGAAGTCACTTCAAAAGGTTACCCACCTTCTGTCAGGGAGATTTGTCTGGCTGTCGGCCTTAAGTCCACTTCGACGGTTCATGCGCATTTGACACGTCTCGAAGAACTTGGATACATACGTCGCGATCCTACGAAACCGCGTGCGATAGAGATCTTTGATATGGAAACACATGCGCCGACATCCAATGTCGAACAGTTTGCGCGCGATACGCAGTTTATCCCGATTATTGGCGAAATTACAGCCGGACAGCCCATTCTGGCCGTTGAAGATTTCGAGGGCACATTCCCTATTCCAACGGATTATGTTGATGAAGGCGATTATTTCATGCTGAAAGTCAAGGGAGACAGTATGATCGAAGCCGGCATTTTTGATCGGGATCTCGTGCTGGTTCGCCAGCAGCAAGATGCCGTTAATGGCGATATCGTCGTTGCCATGATTGATGATTCTGCTACGGTCAAGACATACTATAAGGAAACGAACCGTTTTCGACTGCAGCCTGAAAACAGTGCACTGGAACCAATCTACACGGATCACGTTGAGATTTTAGGTAAAGTAAAAGGTGTTTTTAGAAAAATGTAAACTTTTAAGAACTTTTAAGAATGTGAAAAGCCACGCGTTTCGGCATAAAACGCGTGGCTTTTCTTTTTGCTTATCTTGATCTAAGAAGGGTTTATAAAGATTGCATGCTAAAATCGAGATCGAGTTCGATGCCGTGATCATGCTCATGGTCGTGATCGTGGTGATGGTCGTGGTCACCGCAATCAGATTGATCAGGCCCTTTCCCCATAAGATCTTTTAGTTTAGACAGTGCAATACTTGACAGGAAAACGATTTCAGATGTTTGACCCTCAGCATTTTCGCCGATTAGAATAATGCCGTTGTCATTTTCTTTATAAGACAGCGGAATTTCACGTTTATAAGCTCTACCGGTTGTCTTGTCAATGATTTCAATGGTAACTTGTTCTGCTTCGATGATTTCTAGTGCCAATTCTGGGTTTGTCATAATATACCTCCTTGTAAGATAAATATAGGGTTAAGGTTAAAACCCAACCCCGAATGTTCTTTGATAATTTCAAATCTATAGTTCAGATGAATCACAGACACC
>JASUSA010000122.1 GCA_030446305.1 Clostridiales bacterium
AGTAGATTTCTCTACTTCTTTTTGTCGTGCAATTTTTTAACTTTAATTTTATTTAGATTATTTTGTTTTTTCTATTGACTTCATATAGTTAGTCTCTTTGCCATTATTTTAAAACTGAAATGTTCAGTTCATATCAAGCAATGGTAAAGAGTGCGTAAAAAATCCCCTCACGGCATCATTGCTAAATTACCCGAAAAGTCATTTCTTAACAACTGACCTTTTGGTAACCATTCATCTTGCCGGTGAGGGGTTCTTTATTATCTTTATTATCTTTGTTGTCGTTATTGTCGTTATTAGCTTTTTTCTAATTTGCCAGTGTCACTTGAACCACCATACCGGGTTTGAGTGCGCTGTCATCATTTGAAACGGTAATGTCTACCGGGAATGTCCCCGTCGCTGCGTCACTTGCAGGTGCCACGGTTATTATTTTACCTGTTTTCACAATGCCAAGTGCCGGCACCGTCACCGTTACGTCTTCACCTGCGGTAACACCGCCGATTTGGCTTTCTGTCACTTCAATGGTTAGTTTTACTTCTTTTGCATCAATAATTGACATTGCCTTTGTCTGTGATGAAACCATATCGCCGATATCAATTGAATCCATTGCAATTTCGCCGTCCATTGGCGCCTTTACGGTGCAGTCTTCCAAGTTTTTAAGGGCAATATCCCAAGAGGCCTTCGCCGCATCAACTTGTGCTTTGGTCGTTTCAAGCGATGTCACAATGCCTTGAGATGCTGTATCGAGCTGTGCCTTTGCTGAATCCATCTGCGCTTTGGCACTGTCGAGTGATGTCTTTGATGCACTGCCGGAATCGTATAGCGCCTTAATGCGGTCATAATTGTCTGCTGCATTTTGATAAGCAATTCTCGCAGGTGTTACACTTGATTTGCTGTTATAACTCGTTAAACTGCTTTGATAAGTTGTCTCAGCGATTTTATAGCTTGCCGCTGCCTGGTTGGCGACGAGTTCACGATCAGTCTTGCTGAGTTCAAAGAGGAGATCACCCGCTTTAACACTGTCGCCAACACTTTTGTAGATGTTTTCAACTTTGCCCGCGACGTTTGGAATGACATCAATGCTGTCAGAAGCTTCAAGTGTCGCCGTATAAATTCTCGGTGTTGTTTCAACTGCTGCAAGCGCCGCTGCCGCTGTCGCCGTCTCTTCTGAAACGGATTCGCCAATGTGAATTTTAACCGTTGCATTCATCCCAAATGTCATTGGCAGCTGTTCTGGATTTTCAATAAATACTTTAACGGGGATAAGCTGTGTTACTTTTGTAAAGGTGCCGCTGGTACTAAAGCTCGTTGCACCTGAAAAGTATGTTTGCGTGATTAAATCAATGTCACTGACAACGCCTTTAAATGTCGTACCCGGATAGGCATCCAGTGTAACATCTACGGTTTGACCGACTTTTACTTTTGTAATATCCGTTTCTTCAACATTGACGCCGATATACAGATGATCGGTATCAGCGACAACGGCCAGTTGTGTTGCAGGTGAAACCATTTGGCCTGCTATGCCTGAGTTGACAACGACTGTACCGTCAATTGGCGACGTAATATACGGCAGTGTTGCCTGTCTGCCAAGTACTTGGTTCTTTTGAACTTTTTCGCCGGCATTCACCGACCATTCAATGAGTTCCCCGTTGGACAGCGGCGTAACATAATACATTTTCGCCGTCACTTTTGCGTTTTCCGTTGTAAAGTAATTGCTGTGCTGATTAAAATAGTATAGGCCGTAACCCGCTGCTGCAATAACGATCAGCAAGAGCACGCCAATGACTTTCTTGCCTCGTCCGCCCTTCTTTGGTTTCTCAGATGCACTGTTTGACTGCATTTGTTTTTCGCTCATGGATGATGTTCCTCCTGTTCATTCTATTCTTCAAACTGGCTCATATAGAGCTCTGCGTAAAATCCATTTTGTGCAAGCAACGTGTCGTGGTTGCCCTGTTCGACGATATCGCCGTCTTTCATGACGAGGATTAAATCCGAATCCTTAATGGTTGACAGCCTGTGGGCGATGACAAAACTCGTTCGATTTTGCATCAAATGTTCCATAGCGCGCTGAATGAGTATCTCCGTTCGCGTATCGACAGAACTTGTCGCTTCATCCAAAATGAGTATTTTAGGATTGGCTAGAATCACACGCGCGATGGTAAACAACTGTTTTTGCCCTTGCGAGATATTGCTGGATTCTTCATTGAGCACCATGTGATACCCATCCGGCAATGCTCGAATAAACTCATCACAATGCGCAGCCTTCGCCGCTTCAATGACTTCTTCATCTGTTGCATCCGGTGTACCGTATCGAATGTTCTCCATGATGGTATCGTTGTAGAGCCATGTATCTTGAAGCACCATGCCAAACATCTCTCTGAGATCGTGACGGGTAAATTCATAAATACTGTGCCCGTCGACGCTGATATCCCCTTTGCCGATGTCATAAAACCGCATCAGCAGCTTGACAATCGTCGTCTTGCCTGCACCTGTCGGGCCAACAATGGCAATGCGCTGACCCGCTTTCACTTCTGCTGAAAAATCTTTGATAATCAGCTGTTCAGGATTGTAGCCAAAGCTCACATGATCGAAAGTAACATCACCGTGAATGGCCTCCGCTGTAATTGGCGATGACGATTCGGGTATTTCTTCCGGTTCTGCTAAAAATTCAAACACGCGTTCAGCTGCTGCAACGGTTGACTGCAATGTATTGGAAATTGACGCCAGCTGCGAAACAGGCTGTGTAAATGAACGCATATATTGAATAAAGGCTTGAATATCACCAATGTCTACAACCTTTTTCACGGCTAAATAGCCGCCGAGAATGCTGACGAGTACATAGCCCAAGTTGCCGACAAAGTTCATAACGGGCATCATAATGCTTGAAACAAACTGTGACTTCCATGCAGAATGATAGAGCTCATCATTAATGCTGTCAAAGTGTTCAACGGCATCTGCTTCGCCGTTAAAAGCCTGAACAATGGTGTGGCCGCCATAGATTTCTTCAATGTGGCCATTGAGTTCGCCTAAGTACGTTTGCTGTGCCTTAAAATAGCCTTGCGATCTTTTAATGACCACGCCGATAATGACCATCGTCAGCGGCACCACCAGCAGCGCAACCAATGTCATCATCCAGCTGATGGACAGCATCATCGTTAGAACGCCGACAATCATCGTCGTCGAGGTAATGAGCTGTGTCATTGTCTGGTTGAGCGTCTGATTGACGAGGTCGACGTCATTGGTTATTCTGGAAAGCACCTCGCCGTGCGTTCTGGTATCATAGTAATTAAGCGGAATTCTATTCATTTTTTCTGAGATGTCCTTGCGCAGTTTGTAGGTGACGCGCATGGAAACACCTGTCATTAAATAACTTTGTGCATAGGAACAGATCGCCGAAACGATATAGAGGACGATCAACAGTGTAATCATCTTGCCAATGTATTGAAAGTCCGTTAGAAGCCCCGTTTGCATGTAAAATGCAATAAGGCCTTCTGCGAGTTTGGTCGTAACCTTACCCAGTAGTTTCGGACCGACGATGGAAAAAGTCGTGGAAAACAGTGCGAAAAAAATGACCAGCGCTACTCTGACGCGATAGGGCTTCATATAGCCTAAGAGCATTCGCAGCGTCTTATTGAAGTCCTTGACCTTTGCGCCGGAGCCCGCCATGTTTCTGCCCATGCCGCCACCCATCGGTCCACGTTGTTGTCTCGATTCACTCAAGTGCCAATTCCTCCTCACTTAACTGTGACCGCGCAATTTCGCGATAGACCTCACAGGTTCTTAACAGGGATTCGTGTGTCCCCTTGCCAACGATACGACCGTTGTCCAGTACCAGAATCTGTTCTGCATACATAATGGTACTGACGCGCTGAGCAACCAGAATAATGGTACTGTCGCCAGTTTCTTTTTTTAGTGCAGTCCTCAATTTTTGATCCGTTTTGACGTCTAGTGCTGAAAAACTGTCGTCAAAGATATAAATCGGCGCATTTTTCACCAGTGCTCGAGCGATGGAAAGCCTTTGCTTTTGGCCGCCTGAGACGTTCGTGCCGCCCTGTGCAATGGTGGATGCGTATTTTTCTTCTTTTGTTTCAATAAATTCCGTCGCCTGCGCAATGCGAGATGCTTGTTCGACGGTTTCAATATCAGCGGTTTGATCGCCGTATTTTAGATTTGATTCGATCGTCCCGGAAAAGAGGATACTTTTCTGCGGCACATATCCGATTTTATCGCGAAGCATATGTCGTTTAAGGTTTTTAATGTTTTTGCCGCCGACGTAAATGCCGCCGTCCGTCACATCATAAAAACGCATGATTAAGTTGACAAGCGTCGATTTACCGCTGCCCGTAGAGCCGATAATGGCCGTTGTCTGCCCCGCTTTCGCTGTAAAGTTCAATTGATGCAAAACATCGCCCTGACCGCCGGGATAGTGGAAGCTGACATCTTTAAACACGACTTCCGGTGTAAAATCCGCTTCAAAATGATCCGGGTTTGGATCATCGACAATACTCGGCATCGTTTCAATAACTTCGGCTACCCTGTCTGCTGATACCGCAGCACGCGGTACGAGGATAAACATCATGGACATCATGAGAAAAGCCATGATGATCTGCATGGCATACTGCATATAGGCCATCATATCACCGATGTTCATTTGAAAAGATGACACGTGTTTCGATCCCACCCATACAATGGCCACTGAGACGAGGTTCATAACGAGCATCATCACTGGCATGAGCAGCACCATAATGCGATTGACAAAAAGGTTTGTCTGCGTTAAGTCTTCATTTGCCTTGTCAAAACGATTAAGCTCAAACTGCTGTGTATTGAATGCCCTAATGACGAGCATCCCGTCAATGTTTTCCCGTGTAACCAAATTCAACCGGTCGACGAGTTTTTGAATGAGTTTAAACTTCGGCAATACGATTGAAAACAGAATTGCAATTACCCCCAACAGGGTAATCACGGCGATGCCAATGATCCACGACATTGAAGCGCTGCTGTTAATCGCTTTGATGATCCCGCCGAAGCCCAAAATCGGCGCATAGAAAATCAGGCGAATCATCATGGCGAGCACGGTCTGAATTTGCGTAATGTCATTGGTTGTTCTCGTAATGAGCGATGCCGTCGAAAACTGATCGAATTCGGCATTGGTAAAAGCGGCAACCCTTTTAAAAACATCTTTCCGCAAGTCACGAGCCACACCTGCCGCCGTCATTGACGCCATAAACCCCACCGTAATAGACGCTATGGTGCCAATGAGCGTTATCAAAATCATCGTCGCACCGGTTTTAAGGATAAAGCCGATGCCCCCTGACATAACGCCGGTATTGACGATGTCCGCCATATAGTCCGGCAACGCCAGATCACAGTTTGCCTGTATCAGCAAAAGCATTACAGCAGCTAAAATCATGAGAGCATATGGCTTTAAATACTTCACAAGTTTTAACATGTATGACTCCATTCTATTTCTTTATTATTCATTGCTTTATTTTTAATTACGTTATTCTTTATTGCTTTATTC
>JASUSA010000051.1 GCA_030446305.1 Clostridiales bacterium
TATGAAAATGATCCGGTTGATTAGAAACTATCAGACATCGGAAGATAGGGCGCTTTTGGAACAGGCGATACAGATTGCCGAAAAGCAAACCGGTCTTTCGGAATAGCGTGAAACGCATGGAGGGCAGCATTGGTATTTGAGAGTTTAGCCGAAAAACTACAAGGTGCGTTTAAAAATTTAAAGGGCAAGGGCAAACTTACTGAAAAAGACGTCAAGGATGCCATGCGCGAAGTAAAACTTGCGTTGCTCGAAGCGGACGTCAATTTTAAAGTTGTTAAAGATTTCATTAAAAGTGTTACAGATAGAGCAGTTGGCGAAGAAGTACTTCAAAGTCTAACGCCGGCACAGCAGGTTATTAAAATTGTCAACGAAGAGCTTACAGCGCTTATGGGAACGACGCAAAGCAAGTTGAAATACGCTTCCCAGCCACCGACGATTATTATGATGGCAGGGCTTCAGGGTGCTGGTAAGACGACGACCTGTGGTAAGCTTGGACAGCTCCTAAAAAAGGATGGAAAAAAACCGCTATTGGTTGCCTGTGACGTCTATCGTCCTGCGGCAATCAAGCAGCTGCAAGTGGTTGGCGAAAAACTTGATATTCCCGTCTTTGAGATGGGCGATCAGGTGAGTCCCGTAGAAATTGCAAAAAAGGCATTGGAACATGCCGCTTACTACATATATGATGTCGTTATCGTGGATACAGCCGGACGTTTGCATATTGATGAAAAACTGATGCAGGAACT
Organism: Clostridiales bacterium; assembly: GCA_030446305.1. GTDB lineage: Bacteria > Bacillota > Clostridia > Peptostreptococcales > Acidaminobacteraceae > Fusibacter. The sequence continues at coordinate 744 of JASUSA010000051.1, forward strand.
CATTGATGTGAAAGCGGCCATTGATCCGACTGAGATTTTGCTGGTACTCGATGCCATGACAGGACAGGATGCCGTTAATGTGGCAGAACATTTTAACGAACAGCTTGAAGTGAATGGTGTTATTTTAACAAAACTCGACGGCGATACACGAGGCGGTGCTGCATTATCGGTTAAAGCGGTTACGGGAAAACCAATTAAATATGCTTGCGTCGGTGAAAAACTGACAGATATTGAGGCTTTCTATCCTGATCGAATGGCTTCGCGTATTCTCGGTATGGGCGATATGCTCTCGCTCATTGAGAAGGCACAGGAAAACTTCAGTGATGAAAAGGCAAAAAAACTTGAAAAGAAATTCAAGACGCAGACCTTTGATCTTGAAGATTTCTTGGAACAGCTTGAACAGCTCCAAAAAATGGGACCGATCGGCGACCTGCTCGGCATGATCCCGGGCATGAATAAAGGCGCCATGAAAGATGTTCAGGTTGACGATAAGGATTTAAACCGAACAAAGGCCATTATTCAGTCGATGACCGTTAAAGAGCGTCAGGAACCATCGATTATCAACGGCAGCAGACGCAAGCGCATTGCCAATGGATCAGGGGTTCATGTTTCAGAGGTCAACAGACTTTTAAAGCAGTTTGAACAAACCAAGAAAATGATGAAACAGTTTGGACAAATGGAAAAACGTATGAAACGAGGCGGCGGCGGATTTAAGCTTCCCTTCTTTCAATAAATGAATAATCTAACTTAAATCATACAGTGATTTATGCACTGAGGAGGTGAAAAAATGGCAGTTAAGATCAGATTAACGAGAATGGGCTCAAAGAAAAAACCTTTCTATAGAGTAGTCGTTGCAGATTCAAGATCACCAAGAGATGGTAAATTCATCGATCAAATCGGTTACTTTAACCCAGTTGCAGAAGCAGATCAAGTGAAACTTGACACTGAAAAAGCACTTAAATGGTTAAATCAAGGTGCACAACCTACGGACACTGTAAAAGCGCTTTTCAAGAAAAACGGAGTATACGACGCTAAGTAGTAACCAATGATTTACAATTTGAGGTGATTTAATGGGCGAATTAGTAAGAGTGATTGCAACTTCTTTGGTTGATAATCCCGAGCATGTTGAAGTTCGCGAAATTGAAGGATCCCAATCCATTATTATCGAACTGAAAGTAGCTTCTGATGACATGGGTAAGGTGATCGGTAAACAGGGAAGAATTGCAAAAGCGATTAGAACCGTTGTAAAAGCAGCAGCTACAAAAGAAAATAAGCGTGTGGTTGTTGAAATTATTCAATAATGACATCCTTTGAGCTATTTCATCGAAATAGCTCTTTTGCTATCCAAAAGAGAAGATTTTTGGGTCTAAAGAGATCCTTTTGATATAGGCGTTAATGTTAGGTGTTAATGTTAGATGTTAATGCTAGGTATTAAGATAGGCATTCATAATAGGAGACGATCATGACAGAAACTTTCAGCATGGGGAAAATTGTCAATACCCATGGCGTTAAAGGCGAAATAAAAATTTATCCTTATACAGATGATCCTTTGAAAATTAAAGCACTTCAATACATTCTGATCGAAGGCGAAGGCGATGCAAGATTTACGGTAACGGCTATTCGCGAACATAAAGGCATGTTCTTGCTGAAACTGCAAGGCTATGACGATATTGACGAGATCATGCGGTTTTTACAAAAGGAAATTTATGTTTACCGCAAAGACGTCGAAGCAATTGATGATGAAGACGGTCATTATATCGTCGATCTCATCGGCTGCGAAATCAAGACAACGGAGGGAAATGTCATTGGCGTCGTCAATGATGTCCTCCAGCACACAGCTCAAGACCTATATGAAGTCAAGGGCAATGATGGTGCGCTTTTTTACATTCCGGTTGTAGATGCCTTTGTCAAAGAGATTGACATAGCGGCAAAATGTATTGTCGTTCAAATGATCGAAGGATTAATGCCATGAAGTTTAGAATACTGACACTGTTTCCTGAGCAATTTGAAAGTTTTGCACAGACGAGTATCATTGGCAATGCAGTGCGCGATGGCCATATTGAGATTAGCTGTACACAAATAAGAGATTATAGTGAAAGCAAGCATCGTAGCGTTGACGATGCGCCATTTGGCGGCGGACAGGGAATGGTGATGCAGGTGCAGCCGTTAAAGGATGCCTTGCACAGCGAACCGATTGGCGAAAATGCCAAGGTGATTTATCTATCCCCCCGTGGCAAGACACTGACACACGAGAAGGTTGTCGAAATGAGCGAACTTACAGAACTTATTCTCGTATGTGGTCATTATGAGGGTGTCGATCAGCGATTTATTGATACCTATGTCGATGAAGAAATCTCTATTGGCGATTACGTCCTGACTGGCGGTGAACTGGCAGCCATGGTCGTCGTTGACAGTGTCAGCAGGCTAATCCCTGGCGTTCTAAGAGATGCAAACGCATCGCTTGATGAATCCTTTGCCAGTGGTCTCCTCGAATACCCACAATATACGAGGCCTGCAATCTATGATGAAATGGAAGTGCCCGCTATTCTGCGTTCAGGTAATCATGCTGAAATTGAATATTGGCGGCTCGTTCAGGCACTTGAAATCACAAAGGCGCGTCGGCCGGATTTGCATGATGCTTTTATGAAGCGTGAACACGATGAAAAGACGCGGCGAATGCTTAAAAAATACTTGAAAACCAAACGGGACAATGGTATAATATGACTTGTCTGTATTACGGATGGTCCTCTAATAGACTTGCTATTAAGAACATCTATGAGGAAGGGAGGTAGTAAAATGAATCAAAATATCATTAAGGCTATCGAAAGTGAACAGCTTAAAAAAGATATCGTTAAGTTTAACGTCGGCGACACCATTAAAGTTCACTTGCGCGTTATCGAAGGTAAGCGTGAGAGAATTCAGATTTTCGAAGGCGTTGTCATGAAAAGACAAAACGGCGGTATTTCTGAGACATTTACAGTTAGAAAACTTTCTAACGGCGTAGGTGTTGAAAAGACATTGCCTTTGCATTCACCAAAAATCGATAAGATTGAAGTGGTAAGACATGGTAAAGTCAGACGTGCTCGCTTAAATTACTTGAGAGATCGTATCGGTAAAGCGGCAAAAGTCAAAGAAAAGAGAATTTAAGTACGAATGTAAGGAAGGACTGAAAAGTCCTTTTTTATTTTGTCCTAAAACAGGTGGATGCTGATGGTTGAAATGGGTCGAGGATAGCTGTAACGGGTCGCAGATACAACCAGTCGCGCAGATCGCTAACGGGTGGGAGATAGCTGTAACAGGTCGAAGATAGCTATAACATGCCGATAACAGTTGTCACACACTTAGAATTACTGATGCAACAGTAATTGGATATTTTGAATCCAAGATGGGATATGCTAAAATAAAGCCATACACGTTAAAAGGGAGAGATAGATTATGAGCATTAACTGGTACCCGGGACATATGAAAAAAACCCGTGATTTGATACAGGCCAATTTAAAACTTGTCGATGCAGTGGTCGAATTACTTGATGCGCGCATACCGCTGAGCTCTAGAAATCCACAATTTGATGATTTGATTGGTTCAAAGAAGCGCATCATTGTTTTAAACAAAGCGGACTTGGCTGATTCCGGTAAAACAATGCAGTGGATTGAATATTATCAGACGCAGAAGATTGAAGCGTTGCCCATTAATGCCTCAACAGGTCAGGGAATTGATAAACTGATTGCATTGATCAAGGCGACTTGCCAAGATGAGATTATAAGGGCAACTGAAAAGGGACGGCTGCACCGGCCTATTCGCATTATGATTATTGGCATTCCAAATGTGGGGAAATCGAGTCTTATCAATAAACTTGCCGGTAAAAATGCGGCTAAAACCGGCAATAAGCCAGGGGTTACAAAGGGCAAACAGTGGATCAGAATTAACCGCGATATTGAACTCTTTGATACGCCGGGGATTTTATGGCCTAAAATTGAAGAAGACCTTATGGGCATTAAATTGGCCAGTACAGGTGCTATAAAAGATGAGGTACTTAACATTGAAGACATTGCCTTTCATTTGATCAATGTGATTTTGGAGCGATATGCCGATGCCTTCTTTGCGAGGTATGATTTGGAACCAGGCGAGGACACCGTTGCCTATATGGAAGCGATTGGGCGAAAACGCGGCTGCTTAATGCGCGGCAATCAAGTAGATCTCGAAAAGGCGTCACGACTAATTGTCGATGAATTTCGAAAAGGAATCATTGGGAAAATTACACTTGAAACAACAGATATCATTTTAAAAGAGGCGGAATAGATGACAGCTAGGAAAAGTGAGCAATGGCAACGTATAATGCAAGGTGAGAAACTTTCGGCAAAGCAGCTGACGGATTTTATTGTCAGTCTTGACGCAGATGATTTTGAAGTGCTTAAACCTTCCTTGCTACTAGATCAGCGAAAGGCTGTACAAAACAGTGTTAAACGGAAAAATAAAGAGATAGCAGCGATAGAACGTGAAAAAGAGCGTATGGCGGTAATGTTTGCCTTTGAAAGAGAATATGATGCCCGTGGTTTTAAGGGCATTGCAGGTATTGATGAAGCGGGAAGAGGACCGCTTGTCGGCCCTGTTGTTGCGGCTGTTGCCGTCTTGGACAAAAACAGTGACTGGTCGGGCATTGATGATTCAAAAAAGTTATCTGAACAGCAGCGTGAAATGTTTTATGTCAAAATCAAACAAGAGGCTATTGGTTATGGCATCGGTGTGGCCTCTCATGAAGAAATTGATCAGATCAATATTCTCAATGCGACAAAACTTGCAATGAAACGCGCCATTAATGCGGCAAAAGAACAAACAGCGATAGATTTTTTACTTATTGATGCTGTAAAACTTGACGATATACCTATAGAGCAGTTGAGTATTATTAAAGGTGATCAACGGAGTGCTTCCATTGCGGCTGCCTCTATTTTGGCAAAGGTTACGAGGGATCACATGGTACAGTCTATTCATGATGCCTATCCTGCATATGGCATTAATCAGCATAAAGGATACGGCACCAAGCAGCATTATGAAGCGCTGGATCAATATGGCCCCACACCTTATCACCGTCAGTCATTTTTAGTCAAGTGGCATGAAAAACGCTCCGAATAGCGATATAGAATTTTTGCAAAATAAAAATCACTTTTGCTGCATTTATTAAATCGATACAAATCACATTGACATAAAAGAGGTTATCATGAAAATCAATGGCGGCAATCAACGACAAGTTCAAACCGTAAAACCATCGCCGCAAAGTGATGCATCCCTTCAGCCTGGCGCTAAGATTAGCGGTAAAATTACAAAAGTAGAAGGGAATACAGTGACGATTGTCAGTCAGGGTACGGAACGTCAACTCACCAATGCTTCTGATATGCGTTTTAATATTGGCGAACATGCTAAATTTGAAGTATTGGCGAATGAAAACGGCAAAATTATCGTTAGACCTGAGGATCAAGCGGCTCAGGCTTCTCGAGAAGCGGTTGCTAAATTAATTGGTGAAAAAGGGCTTTTAACACTGGATACCTTAAAAAATTTAAATATACCAATGACACAAAGTAATTATGACCAGCTTCAGAAAATGGGCATTGAAGTCAAAGTGCTCGATCAAATGCTCCAAAGTGCAACGGATCAAACAGGTGAAGTCCTTTTAAAGGCCGATTTAGAATCGAGTTTAAAATCATTGATACTGACGCTTGATCAACAGGATGGTTTAATTGCTTCGAACGAAATGTCAGATGTCATACAACAGGGTGAAAACATTGGTTATGCAAAATCGCTGTTGTCTTACACCGCGAATATGCTGCTTGAAAACCTGTCGGATGAATTGGGAAGCGGTACCGTTAAATCACTTTTGGAAAACGAGACACTTTTTCAGTATGACCTAACGGGTCTGAAAGCTGATTACAATTTGGAAGCGCATAAATTGGCGGAATCGTTTTTTAATGTGGTAAAAGCATCGAATCCTGATGCTCAAAAACTGATTTTGTCCATGATGAAAACATTTGCCGGCATCGACAACCAGATGTCATACAACGAAAGTTCAAGCATGCCGCTACTCGCTGATGAAACCGTACAGGACGCGTCCAAACAGCCTTCTTCTGAAATTCAAACGGATGAGCGGACACTGATGACGACCGCTGTAAAAGCGCTTCTGTCACAGGTGACGGAATCGCAGAAAGCGCTGTTTATAAAAAATGATTTGGCACTAAATCTTAAAAATCTATTTGTAACAACATTGCAGGACAGTGGTTATAAATCGATCAGCGACAGTTTTGCCATGCTCTCAAAGCTCATTGAAAAATTGCCAATTGATAACCAGCAGGCACTCTTAACAGCAATTGGTGAAACGGATACAAACCAGTTGGATCATTTGCTGCATTTTATCCAAACGTCGGCAATGGAGGATGCGGCAAAAAATGATTTTATGCAGGAAGTTGGGTTTATCAAGGATGCTTTGGAGATTTCCACCCAGTTTGGCGATCGCATTATGGTGCTTGAAATGCCAGTGACTTTAGAAGAACGGGAAACACATGTTTCAATGTATGTCAAGAAGCGTAAAACCGCTGAAGACAACGATGATTTGACGGTACTCATTGCACTGAAAACGCATCAGATTGGTGAAGTCAGGTGTTTAGTTGCAAAGAAAGGGGAACATTTTGACTTGCATTTTAAACTTGAAACGGATGCACTTCGAGATGTGATGAAAGCAGAAGTTGATCTACTGAAGCAAGCTTTGACACAAATCGGCATACAGCATTTTAATATTGATTTTTCAACGATAACGACAAAATATCCCGGTATCGAACTCGAACCGGAGATGAATGCATACGGGTTTGACTTGCAGGTATAGTTTTAGATAAGGGTGTGTCAAATGGACCAGAAACGAAAAATGGCTTCAGCTTTAAAATTTAATCCGGATGAAGATGCGGCACCTCAAGTCGTCGCAAAGGGGATCGGCTTAATTGCCGATAACATCATCGAAAAAGCAAAGGCCTCAGATGTGCCGATCTATGTTGATGAAAAATTGACGAGCCAATTGTATCAATTGGAGATTGGCGAGCAAATTCCTTATGAACTCTATGAGGTTGTTGCAGAAGTACTGGTTTTTATCAGTAAAATGGATCATAAGAAAAAATAAAAATGCGGCGTAAAACGATAAAAGGGGGACTGGACATTGAATTATCGGCAACGCGGTGCGACTGGAGAAACCTTGGGGATTGCCTATTTGGAAACCATGGGTTTTGAGTTAGTTGATCGTAATGTCTACATTGGAGGTGCTGAACTGGATCTCGTTATGAAAAAGGCAAATGCGCTCTATCTGATTGAAGTCAAATATCGGCAATCACTACAGTATGGCTATCCGATTGAAGCCATGACATATCAAAAGTGCCAGCATTTTAAAAGAGCCTGTATCGCTTATATTCGAAATAATGCAGCTTATTACGATTGCCATTACAGCTTTTTAGGTATCTTAAAAACCAATGTGGGCTATACATACAATTGGATTGAGGATTTTTTTAATTAGCGCTTTTGCTGTGCCGACTCACTTATATTGTGCTTCAATAGAGATTGAAATTCATGATACACTGAGATTCATGATACATTGAGATGGGGGACGATGTGGAAAGAAAATTGAAAGAATCTGAATATACCATACGCCAGCTTCAAAACGCAATGATGCTGTTGTTAAGTGAATGTGATTATGAAAAAATCACTATATCAGAGCTGGTACGCTGCGTTGAGATGAATAGAACGACATTTTATCTTTTTTACAGTTCTAAAGATGAATTGGTTCAGGATATCTGTGACGTTTTTTTTATGGATCATTTTCGAAAATTTGCAAAGGCTAATCTTGCACACGATGATGTCTATAAAGAAAAAGTCTTTTATGAAACATGTCATGAATTATTAAAGCAGAAAAAGGCGATTAGGCGTCTTATGGCGATCAGAACGGATCAGTTTGACGGCTATTCACAAATGGAAACGGCTCTGGAGCAAATGATTATGCAATTGTTTATAGAAAATGATATTAAGCTGAAAGATAATGGGCCGCTCGATCTCTTTGCCAAACTGTATGCCGCCTATATTATGGCTTCGGTAAAATGGTTTGTTTCTGAGGGTGAACAGTATGAGATCAACACACTTTTTGAAATGGTAAAAACGTATAAACAGCACGGCATGTATGCATTGCTGGAGGATTAAATTGGTCGACAGAATGCAGATGATTGTCTTTTTCCGGTATGGAACATTGTATATACTGACCTCATGACTAAACCTTGAGGAGTATAAAAATGAACAAAAGAAAAGTTGCAATTGTACTTAATGTATTGGTAATTATTCTGGAAATATTGGGCTTTAGCCACAGTATATCCGACAGAGGTGCGGGCATATTTGCCTACTATACTCAAATCTCAAATTTAATAACGTTGCTTTCCTGTATACTGTTTGTACTGGTCAGTCATAAAAATGAAGAATCCAAAAACAGAGTGCTGCGCTACTTGAGTTCGTGTTTACTGACGATGACAGCACTGATGACGACTTTTGTGCTGATTCCCTTGGGAGGAAGTGTTCACGGTCTGCTGTTTTCCGGCAACGGTTTATACCACCATTTGCTTTGTCCCATCGTTTCGGTCACTTCCTATGTGTTTTTTGAATCACATTACACATCAAAGCGTGCAATACTCGTTCCCAATGCTGTGACAGCGGTTTATGGCATCATACTCATTACGTTAAATGTACAGAAAAAATATGATGGTCCCTATCCGTTTTTTCGATATTATGAGCAGGGTCCAGTAAAAACGGTTATGTGGATGGTGATATTGGTCATTTGCATTACTGCGTTTTCAATACTTATTCGTTCTGCAAGCATATGGCGTGATCGGCGGCTATCATCATAAGCATTATATAGGCTATAACCGTTAAAACCTTTGTAGAGAAAAAATGGAAGGATGATTAAGAAAATCAAGAAAATCAATCGACAGCGCTTTTAAAAGGGCTGTTGCTTTTTTTGAAAAGCAGGGAAATGTGCTTGGCGTCAGTATGTAGTTTCTGAAGAGTTTATGTCGAGCGTTGCTGTAATTGACAGCCATTGAAGCGATCCATATTCAAGTCATAAACATGTCTTAAAACATGCCTTAAAACGACATGCGATATGAAAGCTGCAGGAAAGACTTTTCTTTTTGCTATTAAATGGTAAAATATGTATGATGAACAAAAATGTGTTAATTAAATGTTCTGCATAAGAAATGGAGATTAGGATGATGTATTCAAAACTTTCAAGTGCCGTCATGATAGGCATTGATGGCTTTCATGTTGAAGTAGAGACGCATTTGCAGCATGGCATGCCCCAGTATCACATTGTCGGCCTTCCCGGGCCGATTATCAGAGAGTCAAAAGAGCGCGTCAGAGCGGCAATTGTGAACAGCGGCATGACTTTTCCGTTAATGCGTATGACGCAGAACATGTCCCCAGCCCATCTGAAAAAAGAGGGTGCTCAACTGGATCTCGCCTTGGCGCTTGGCATTCTTGCAGCACAGAATGAACGGCTTGCAGCGCGCCTTTCAGAGTATGGCATCATAGGTGAACTGACACTTGACGGCATGTTAAAGCCCGTTTCCGGTATATATAGTCTTTTGGAAGGCTTTCGAAGTAAGGGGATTGACAAGGTCATTATGCCTGTTGAAAATGTATGTCCAAAAGATGTCTATGGAGAAATGATGCTCTTTGGCGTCAACTCTTTAAAAGTGCTTGTAGAGGCGTTGATTTCAGATACGCTGATTCCCTCCTCGCGGCAAGAAACCATTAAACAGACATCAGATACGACAACAAAGACAATGGATTATTCGGAGATCATTGGACAGACGCATGCACTGAGAGCGCTTGAAATTGCGCTGGCAGGCCATCACAATATTCTGTTTGTCGGACCACCGGGCTGTGGTAAAACAATGATTCTAAAACGACTGCAGACCGTCTTGACGAAACCATCAATTGCAGAACGCATTGAAATCAGTAAAATTCACGGTTTGCTTAATCCGGAGATGCATATTGCGAATATCTTGGACAGGCCGATTAGAATGCCTCATCACAGCATTAGCAGAGCGGGGATGTTGGGCGGCGGATTGCGGTGCTTGCCGGGAGAAGTCAGCAAAGCGCATTTGGGGATCTTGGTGCTCGACGAACTGTCAGAGTTTAAAACGGAAGTGATTGACGCGTTGCGTGAACCTTTGAGTACCGGAGAAATTGCAATGACGAAAGGGCAGAATCATGTTGTTTTCCCAGCGACATTTCAGTTGGTGGCAACCATGAATCCATGCTTCTGCGGGTACAAGGGATCGCAGTATAAAACGTGTTCATGCACTGAAAGTCGCAGGCGCCAATACCGTGCAAAACTTTCGGGGCCTATTTTGGATCGAATGGATATGATTGTCTACATGGACCGCGTTCCGGCAGATGTTTTTCGAAAAAATGACGATCGCATGAATTCAGAAGCGATTGCAGCCAGTATTTCCAACTTTCAGTCAGCAGCACAGAGTGAAAATATGGTTTTGGAAGAAGGTGTTCAAAGGAAATTGCATGCATATTATGAAAACGGGAAATTGAGTTTGCGAAGTCTTCATAAAATTGAAGCAATTGCAAGGACGATTGCAGGGTTGTCCGGAATGACGTGCATTAATGAAAAGCATTTATTTGAGGCGTTTTTTTACTATGGTGACAGTTTGAGACAAGTGGAACAACACTAAATAGAAATTACACCAGTCTAAATAGTTGAGGTATTTACATGACTCAAATTTTATTCCTTCTATTTACAATCTATGACTGATGGGAATTCAATTTGTTGTATATTGATGGGAAATCAACTTGTCGCAAATTGACAAAAATTGAACTTGTTGCAATAAGGAAGCTGAAAAAGCTATTTTATTGTTTCCTTGCTCAGGACAATTGCCATATTTATAGAATGGCCTCAATTTCGATAATAACTTTAACCTATGATTTGAACTATTTAGCAGCGACTGTACTGAACGAGAGAAAAGGGGGGACGGCGATGAGCGAAAAACAAGCAATTCAAAAAATAAAGGATGTTCAAGAGATGCAGACCGTTCAATCGGCGAATCATGTTGAGACAATAGCAAATAGGCAAGATATTTTTTTACAAGAAAAGTATTTATGGGATTATTTCATAGGACGCGTCTTTCTTCATATAAATAAGCGACAATGGGCAATGCTCATTAGTTGTTTTGGTTCAATTGATCAAATCAACTGGTCGCAAGTTTTTACTAATCACTTAGCATTTGATATTCGCTTTGAAAATGGTCAAACACTGGAAAAAGCCAAAATGGCATTTGAGACGTTTAAACACACGATTCAAAATATGGGAACACAGGTTCTTGAGCCGAATCAAGAAAACTTTCCGTCATCACTGAACTTGATTGCAGATGCGCCAAAGATTCTTTTCGGATTGGGTGATCTGACAATATTAAATAAGAAGAAACTCGTCGCAATTGTGGGGACAAGACAGCCTTCGGCATATGGTCTGCGCGTTGCCTACGATTTAGCAGCTTTTCTGGCAAGACATAATGTGGGCGTCGTAAGCGGTTTGGCGTCCGGCATAGACACGGCGGCTCATAAAGGCGCATTATCTGAAAAAGGTTTTACAGCGGCAGTTGTCGCAACGGGTGTTCACAATGTTTACCCTAAGGCGAATCAATCGCTCTACAGCGCTATCATAGAAAATGGCGGCGCAGTCATAAGTGAAAAACCGCTTTCTGAAAATGCAAGACGCTATGATTTTCCATACCGCAATCGACTTATAAGCGGATTGACGCGGGCAACAGTGGTTATTGAAGCCTCTCATAAGAGTGGTTCGCTGATTACGGCTAAATATGCGGCGGAGCAAGGGCGTGATGTCTTTGCGCTTCCCGGCAATATTTATGCAGAAGTAAGCAAGGGGGCAAACCAACTCATTTTTGACGGCGCGGTGCCGCTTGTAGACTTTGGCGATATTTTGACATCGCTGAATATGAAAACAATGCCGTTTAGTCAGCATCCGGCGATTGAGCAGCTTTCTGAGATAGAAAAGAATGTATTGCATTATCTTAAGAAATATAACATTATTGAAATAGAATACTTAAGAGAACTGACGAATCTTGATGCGCAAACAATGTATGCAGTGGTGGCTAAGCTTTTGCTGGAAGATTTTTGTACCTATGCCAGTCTGACATCGCTTCAGTGTCTGATATGATTTTATGAACATCAATAGAAACAAGCTGCTGAGCGCATCATGCACTTCTTTGCAGGTGATGCAATGCGCAAAAAATATTGGCAGTATGGAAGACCGTATCTGAGAATGCGGCATAATTAAAGCTTGACAACTTGAAATTTTATATATAAATTTATTAAGTACAGTTGAGAGGACAAAATAAATTTTTTGGAGTGAATTCGAATGTCATACAATCTCGTTATCGTGGAATCACCTGCGAAAGCTAAGACAATAGAAAAATTTTTGGGCAGGAACTTTAAAGTGCTCGCGTCAATTGGCCACATCAGGGATCTTCCGAAGAGCAAGATGGGTGTTGACATAGAGCATGATTTTGAACCGAACTACATCAATATTCGCGGTAAAGGCGATGTTATAAAAGAGCTTAAAAAACAGGCTAAAAAAGCAGATCGCGTTTATCTTGCAACTGACCCCGACCGCGAAGGTGAGGCCATTGCATGGCACTTGGCCTATATATTGGGAATTGATGAACAAGAACAGTGCCGCGTAACCTTTCATGAAATCACAAAAGATGCCGTTAAGAACGCTGTTAAAAACCCAAAACAGATTGATCTCAAACTCGTTGATGCGCAGCAAGCAAGACGTGTACTGGATCGATTGGTGGGTTATAGCATCAGCCCGATTCTATGGCGAAAAGTGAAAAAAGGTTTGAGTGCAGGTCGTGTACAGTCTGTGGCAACACGTCTTATTTGCGATCGTGAAAAAGAAATTCAAGCATTTATAAGCAAAGAATACTGGAAACTATTTGCGAATGGTCATAAAGCTGGCGATTCTGCGAATCTCGCAATGGAGTTTTTTGGCAAACCGGGCGAAAAAATTGAACTTGAGAATGAAGCACAGACAGATGGCATCATTGATTCAATCAAAGATGCGCCGTGTGTGGTTTCAAAAGTAGAGAAAAAACGCAAACAGCGACATCCTGCACCGCCTTTTATTACGAGTTCGCTGCAGCAAGAAGCGTCTAATCGCTATGGTTTTACAACAAAGAAAACCATGATGCTCGCCCAGCAGCTCTATGAAGGAATCAATATTAAGGGCAGGGGTACAACCGGTTTAATCACTTATATGCGTACGGATTCTACCCGTATTTCCGATGTTGCCAAAGCGAGTTGCCTAGCTTATATTGAGGAAAACCTCGGACCGGATTATGTCAATAAAACGGAGAAAAAGGTTAAAAATTCAAAATCAGCTCAAGATGCGCATGAAGCAATTAGACCATCGTATGTGGAATTATCACCGGAAGCAATTGAAGCAGACCTTTCAAAAGATCAATTTAAACTCTATGAACTCATTTGGATGCGCTTTGTGGCTGCCTTTATGGCAAGTGCAGAGTATGAAAGCTATGGTGTCGAAACGACCATTGGCGATTATCTTTTTAAACTGAGCGGTTCAAAAGTTGTCTTTGAAGGTTTTTTAAAGGTTTATACCATTGGCAAACAAGCTGATCGCATTATTCCTGAACTTGAAGTCGGTGAGATTGTCAATATCAGTGAATTTGAAAAGACGCAGCATTTTACACAACCGCCTGCAAGATATACAGAAGCTTCACTCGTCAAAGAGATGGAAGAGAAGGGCATTGGCAGACCGAGTACGTATGCGCCAACCATTACAACGATCCTCAGCAGGGGTTATGTTGAAAAAGAGAAAAAGAGCCTGAAGCCGACAGAATTGGGATTCATTATTTATGAAATAATGAATGACTATTTTAATACCATTGTCGATATTGCTTTTACAGCCAATATGGAACAACAATTTGACCATGTTGAAGAAGGCACGCAGTCATGGAAGGAAATCATTCGCGTTTTCTATGCGCCGTTTGAAACGATGCTGAAAAATGCTGATGAAGCCATTGAAAAAGTTGATTTGACAGAAGAAACAGACATACCATGCGAAAAATGTGGTAAAATGATGTTGATTAGACATGGCCGCTATGGTAAATTCCTCGCATGCTCCAATTATCCTGAATGCGACAACACCAAACCAATTCTCAAAAAAATTGGTGTCAAGTGCCCATCGTGTGAAAACGGTGATATTATTGAGCGCAAGACTAAAAAATTAAAACTTTTCTACGGATGCTCTGAATTTCCAGCATGTCACTTCGTGTCATGGGATCTGCCAATTGACAAGAAATGCCCTAAATGCGGCGATATTCTCGTAAAGAAAAAAACAAAGAAAAAAGAATTTATTAAGTGTCATAATCCAAACTGTGATTATACTGAATAGATTTAGGAGGACTAACTTGGATAGTAGTATCTTGTCAAAGATGAGAAGGCTGAATAAAATTTTGCAGACATCAGGTGCAACGCAGCTTTCATTTCAAGATTTGTGTTACACAATGATGAATATATTGGACTCAAATGTCTATGTCATCAACAGAAAGAGCAAAATACTTGGCGTCAGCTTATTCGATCAAGAAGACAGCGCCGTCATATCGACGGAATCTGGTGAACAGTTCATTGATGCAGAGGATAATACAAGGCTTTTGCAGCACAATGAAACACTTTTTAACCTGACGCAAGATTCGGTTCTTGAGATTTTTAAGAATGACATTGCGAGTTATTCAAAATTCATTACGGCGGTTCCGATTATCGGAAATGCCCAAAGACTTGGTACATTAATTGTTGCGCGTCGTGAACGCAACTATTTAGAAGAGGACCTCATTCTCGCAGAATATGCGGCAACGATTATTGGACTGGAAATCATAAGGGCCAAGAGCGATGCACAGGAAGAGGCGGCACGCAAGAAGGCGATCGTCCAAATGGCGGTCAGTACACTGTCTTATTCAGAATTTGAAGCCATCATCAATATCTTTGAAGAATTGGATGCTGAAGAAGGGTTGCTCGTTGCCAGTAAAATAGCAGATAAAGCTGGGATTACGCGTTCGGTTATCGTCAATGCACTGCGAAAGTTTGAAAGTGCAGGCGTTATTGAAACGCGTTCGCTGGGCATGAAAGGAACCTATATCAAAGTGCTGAACGACGTTCTGCTCGATGAACTCAATAAATTGAAACATTAGTCATGTACAACAAAACGCTCATATGGGCGTTTTCTTTTTTTAAATAAGTACGAAAAAGAAAACATAGTGTTTAAGACCAGCGTTGGATTGACATCGTATTGTCGTGAAGGGTTGCCTAAAATTATGAATAATCAATTGGGACTTGGGCATTAAAATGTGATAAATCATGCCAATTCGTTAAAATTTCTTTATTTTCTACCATATATAGGTTAGAATATTATATGAAAAGGAATATCTTGTATGTCTGAGATTACTAAAGGCTTTAGGCCATTTTACCGATAAACATTGCATAGGGGAGGTGACCTTTGATGCTTAAAAATTCATTTAATCATATTGACTTTCTAGGACGGGCACTCGATGGTTCGTGGATGCGCAATACGGCAATTTCCAATAATATTGCCAATATTAATACACCGGGTTATAAAAAAGAAGTCGTCGATTTCGAAACGGTACTTAAGAACCAGATGGGGATGAGCAGTCAGATCCCAATGGCGAAGACAGACCCGAATCATATGTCTGCTCAGGGTACAGAAAGTTTTGACATCGAAAAGATTACAGATACCAGTTATCGCGTCGATGGCAGCAATGTCGATGTTGATGTCGAAAATGCAGAACTTGCTAAGAATACAGTATACTATAACTCACTGGCCAATGAGATCAACGGTCAGTTCAGCCGCATTAAAACAGCCCTTAGAATTAGCAAATAGGAAGGTGGCAGGTGATGAGTTTTTTTAATTCAATAAATATCAGCGCTTCTGGTTTGACAGCAGAGCGACTTAGAATGGATTTGATTTCAGAAAATATTGCGAATGCCAATACGACGCGAACGCCGAGCGGTACGCCTTATCGCCGAAAAGTAGCTGTTTTCAGAGAACAGGAAGGCAGTGCGTTTGATCAGGTGCTTGCCAATGCTACTGGCGGCATTGCACAGGGAAAAGGTGTTGAAATTGCTGGGATTGTTGAAGATCAATCGCCTTTCAAAAAAGAGTATAATCCAAATCATCCCGATGCCGATGCCGATGGCTATGTAAGTTTGCCGAATATCGAAATTGTCAATGAGATGATTAATCTCATTTCTGCTTCACGTGCGTATGAAGCCAATATTACAGCCGTGAACAATACAAAGACGATGGCGATGCAAGCCCTTGAAATTGGCAAGTAGATTGTGAGGTGCCTAAATGAAGATTGAACAATTAGCCAATTCGATTATCAATCCCAATAAGAAACTGGCATCAATAAATGAAACGCTGGAAGCGGATGCACCAAAATTTGCGGATGTTTTGGCATCTTCGCTCCAAAAGGTAAGTGATGACCAGCTCTACGCAGAGCAAATGGACCAGATGCTGGCGGTTGGAGAAGTGGAAAATATTCACGATGTGACCATTGCGGCAATGAAAGCCGATATGAGTATCAGCGTCGCCGTTGACGTCACCAATAAAGTATTATCAGCCTACAATGAAATCATGCGCTTGCAATTATAGAGCGCTTGATTTTCTGCGTTAAAGCATAGGCTTTTTATGCGTGTAAAAATAGGGATCAGCAATTAGAAAATATGCAACTGACGAGGTGTTTCAATGGGGGAATTTATAAGCCGTTTGCAAAAACGTGTCTTAACGTACTACAATGGACTCGAAAAAAATAGAAGACGATTAATCATTGGCGGTCTGATTTTGGCGGTTCTGCTGATGGCTGTAGGTATTTTTTATTTTACGAGAACCGAATACGTTGAAATCGCCAGAGGATTGACGCCGTCTGAGGCACAGGTTATCACAGCGAGATTGGATGAACTGGGAATTAGCTGGCAGGATTCAGAAAACACTTCTGTTATTTTGGTGCCAAAACAGGATTCGTCTAGGGCGCGAATGGAGATCGCCGCTGATGTTGCCTCCGGCAACTTTAGCTGGTCTGATATTTTTAACAATGAATCCATTACCATGACGAGCCAAACGCGCGAACAAATGTACATTCAGGCGCTTGCAGCAGATATTGAGCAGTCAATCGAATCCATTTCTGCAGTGGAAAATGCGTCCGTTATTCTTCAAATTCCAAAAGAAAGCAATTATTTTCTGGCAGACGAAATTAAGTCGCGCGCATCGGTTGTACTGACGCTTAAAAATGGTCATTCGCTGGATGAACAGAAGGTTAATGCCATTGTAAACCTCATCGTCAGTGCCGTTAGTGATTTGGTACCGGAAAATGTGACCATTATCGACAGCGAAGGCAATCAGTTAAATGATCCTGATGCATCCGAATCGTTTACAGCAAGTACACAGTACGAATTACAAGTGAAAATACAAAATCAGCTAAAGAACGATTTAGAAGATTTTTTAGAAAAGATATACGGCGTCGGAAACGTGGATGTAAGGCCGGCTTTAACACTCGATTTTAATCAGCAAACGGAAACACAAACGCTGTTTAGCCCACCTATTGACGGTGAAACAGAAGGGATTCCTCGCAGCATCAGCCGAATAACAGAAAATGTCGTTAATGGCACAGGCGCTGTTGGAACACCGGGAACCGATTCGAACGCGTCGACGATCACCAGTGCCGTTGAAGCGGACAACAATAATTCGACTTATGAAAAAGCCAGTGAAACACTTAATTATGAACTCAATGAAATTTACCGTGAAATTGTAAAATCGCAGGGGGATGTCGTTTCGATGTCCATTGGCGTTCTTATTAACTCCAATGCATTAGTCGATGGCATTATTACAGACCAGCACTATACGGAACTGCTCAACCTCATTGCCATGTCGGCGGGGACGAGCACCGATAACATTACCATTTATACGCAGGCATTTCCAGACCCTATGGAAAATTACGACATCTACACGGGGCAGGATACAGCGGGCTTAGTCTTTGGCGTGCCAATTTGGGCACTTATCCTCGTGGTCGTCGTGACACTAATCATTGTGATTGTCGTCATTATGGTACTCAGAAGAAACCGCTCAAAACGAGAAGCAGAAGAAGCAGCGCGTCAGGCAGAGATCGAGGAACAAAAACAGCTGGAAGAAATTGGCGCAGATTTGGAAGACAAGGGAAGTCCGAAATACCATATCGAGAAATTTGTGGATACGAATCCAGAAGCAGCTGCAGCCTTGCTCAGAGCATGGCTTAACGATAATTAGGAGGCAATATGGCGAAAAAGGGGAAAATGTCCGGAAAGACGAAGGCCGCAATTTTACTGATTGCACTTGGGCCGGAGCGTTCTGCCAAACTGTTTAGTCATATGCACGACGATGAAATTGA
This sequence comes from Clostridiales bacterium, assembly GCA_030446305.1. Taxonomy (GTDB): domain Bacteria; phylum Bacillota; class Clostridia; order Peptostreptococcales; family Acidaminobacteraceae; genus Fusibacter. Next base: position 19,301 of record JASUSA010000051.1, read on the forward strand.
AGAATTGACGCTGGAGATTGCCAACGTCAACCGCATTACGCCGGAAGAGCGTGAAATGGTGCTTGAAGAATTCTACCAGGTATGCCTCGCGCAGGAATTTATTTCCGAAGGCGGGATCAACTACGCCAAAGAAGTGCTCGAAAAAGCCATGGGTTCTCAGAAAGCGCTGGAAATCATCAACAAGCTCACTTCTTCGCTTCAAGTCAAGCCATTCGACTTTGTTAAAAAGACAGATGCCAATCAGCTGCTCAACTTTATTCAGAACGAACATCCGCAGACGCTGGCACTTATACTATCGTATTTAAATCCTTCTCAGGCGGCGCAGGTCTTATCGGCACTGCCTCAGGAAAAACAGGCGGATGTTGCACAGCGTATAGCAACGATGGAATCGACATCGCCTGAAATTATTAAGGAAGTTGAACTCGTTCTCGAACGAAAACTTTCTTCAATGGTAACGCAGGATTACTCAGCGACAGGCGGTATTCAGTGTATCGTCGACATCCTCAACTCCGTCGACCGCGGAACAGAAAAATACATCTTGGAAACACTGGAAATACAGAATGCAGAGCTCGTCGAAGAAATCAGAAAGAAAATGTTTGTCTTCGAAGACATCGTCAACCTCGACAGCGTCGGCATTCAGCGTTTTATTCGCGAAGTGGACAACAACGACCTCGCCGTTGCGCTTAAGGGTGCTACTGATGAGGTAAAGGAAATGATTTTTGCCAATATGTCCAAACGTATGGCAGAAATGCTCCGAGAAGATATGGACTTTATGGGACCTGTCAGACTTCGTGACGTTGAAGAAGCACAGCAAAAAATTGTTAATATCATTCGTAAACTAGAAGAGGCCAATGAAATCATCATTGCCAGAGGTGGAGGAGATGAGTTAATTGTCTAGACTGTTTAAATCATCTCGGGTCATTTTGGATAATGAAGCCTATGTCCTTTCGTCTAAAATCGAAAAATCGGAATCACATGAAGAATTGGCTGCCCAAACTACCGAAGCGTCGCTTGAGGCAGCCAATCAAGCAATAGCGGCTGCTAAAGCCGAAGCAAACGCTATCTTGGAAGAAGCGGATAAAGAAGCTGAAACCATTGAAAAAAGAGCGCAGAAGGATTCTGAACGCATTGTTGCCGATGCCTATGATCAGGCAAAGGGTATTTTGGAGAGTGCACGTCAGGAAGGTTATGACGAGGGCTATCAAAAAGGGATAGACGACGCTGAGGAAACAGCAGCACAAATCGTCAATGAAGCGCTTGGGCTTCGCGATGCATGGCATCAGGAACGTGAAAAGCTTTTAAAGGATTCAGAAGTGGAAATCGTAACGCTCGTTTTGGAAACTGTTGAAAAAGTGCTTAACAAAAAGCTCGACAGTGACGAAGGGCTGATTGACGGACTCATAAAGGCAGCGGTTATGAAGATGACGCAAGTGACGCACTTTACACTGCGCGTTGCCGTTGAAGATTATAACCATGCGGTCTCTATAAAGCCGATGATCTTGGCGATGACTGAAAAAATAGAAGACATTGAAATTCGTCAAGATGCTTCGCTAAAGCAGGGCGCCTGCATTGTCGATTCAGAATCCGGCAGTATTGACAGCGGTTTGTGGACACAGTACGAGCAGATAAAAAATGTCTTTGAGGACTTATTGAGAAATGAGTAGTGATTAACATGCTTGAAAAATATCGAAATGCACTCCATTCTGAGAGCTTTTTAAAATATAGCGGGCGCGTCAGCAAGATTATCGGCCTAATGATTGAATCAACAGGGCCGGCGGTAGAGATCGGCGAAGTCTGCGACATCTTTCCCATCAAACGGTCTGAACCCATTAAGGCGGAAGTCGTTGGGTTTAACAAAGATAACGTCCTGTTGATGCCGCTGGGCGAGATGACGGGTATAGGCCCCGGAAGCCTCGTTGTGACAACTGGCAAAGCACTGCAGGTGGAAGTGAGTGAAGCGCTGCTCGGCCGTGTTATCGACGGACTCGGTCAGCCGATGGATGGCAAGCCCAAACCGACGGCTTCAGCTTTTTACCCTGCTAACAATAACCCGCCTAATCCGCTGATGCGCGATCGGATTGACGAACCGCTGCCGCTTGGCATCAAGGCGATTGACAGTTTGCTTACCTGTGGCCGTGGCCAGCGGATTGGTATTTTTGCCGGTTCGGGTGTTGGTAAAAGTACGCTTTTGGGAATGATCGCACGCTATACAAAGGCGGAAGTCAACGTCATATCGCTCGTAGGCGAACGGGGTCGAGAGGTGCGGGAGTTTATTGAAAATGATTTAGGCGAAGATGGACTAAAAAGATCTGTCGTCGTCGTTGCAACATCTGACCAGCCGGCACTCGTACGTGTAAAAGCAGCTTTGATTGCCACGGCGATTGCAGAATACTTTAGAGACATTGGGAAAAATGTTATTTTGATGATGGATTCCGTTACGCGGTTTTCAATGGCGCAGCGTGAAATCGGGCTTGCCGTTGGCGAACCGCCTGTTACACGCGGCTATACGCCTTCTGTTTTTGCAGTGCTGCCAAGGCTGCTTGAGCGCGCTGGGAACTCTGATAAAGGCTCTATTACAGGCCTTTATACCGTATTGGTTGACGGCGATGACTTCAACGAACCGATTTCCGATGCCGTCAGGGGGATTTTGGATGGGCATATTATGTTATCGAGAAAATTAGCCGGACTTGGTCACTTTCCTGCAATAGACATTATGGACAGTACCAGTCGTGTCATGCCCAATATCGTAGACAACAGCCATATGGATGCTGCCATACGTTTTAAAGAGATTTTTGCGACTTACAAGGGTTCAGAAGACCTGATTAATATCGGGGCATACGCCAAGGGTTCTAGCCCTAAAATAGACCTTGCCATTACGAAAATAGATGATTTTAATGCATTTTTAAAGCAGCGTGTGCGGGAAACCATGCCTTTTGATGACAGCGTGCAGACACTTGAAAATTTAGTGAAGTAGGCCGGTAATTGGAAGTAGGTTGGTGATTAAAGGATGAAAAAATTCAAATTCAGATATGAGAGCATTTTAACCCTTCGGCTCAACGCAGAAGATGATGTGAAAAATGAACTCGCCGCTAAAATCGCCAAACGCCAAAAGCTAATGGATGAACGCGATACGATGTTGCAGCGTCGGAGCGACTACGACCAGCATATTCAGGCTATGGTCAAAGCGGGATGTCGAGCGGAAACGCTTCAAACCATCAAAGACGGCAAAGACTATTACAGGCGTCATCTCAACCGTTTGGATGCATCAATTGAGGCGATGGATCGAGAAGTTGAGGAAACACAAGAACGGCTTGTAGAAGCTGTCAAGGCGCGAAAAATAATGGAAAAAGTTAAAGAAAATGAATATACGCAGTTCATGGATGAATTCAACCGTGATGAACAAAAGGTCATTGAAGAAATTGTCAATTACAAGAACAATAAAACAGTGAGGGACTAAATGGCAGAACAAGCTCAAGGGAAAGAAGTGAAAAAAAAGAAATCCGGCGGATGTCTGGTTGTCCTGCTCGTCTTGCTCTTAACGCCAATACTCGTCGTCGGTGCACTTTACATATTTAACAAAGACTTTAAACTCAGCGTCAACAGTTTGATGTCCAATGTACCGGGTCCTGTGGGCAGCTATTTCGGCAGTTTTCCAACACGCGAAGAAGAACAGGCTCAGATTCGCGTTATCTCCGACTACATGCTGTCTATTGAAGAAAGCCGGGCGGTGGATAAGCTTATGGTACTGATGACGGAAGATAAGGGTGCTTATGATGAAGTCATCAAAGACATGCTTAGAACCAATCCGAATAAGACAAAGAATATTTTGGATTCAATTAGAAGTCTCTCTGTAACGTCTGACGTCATTATTTCAACCGTTGACCAGATTAATCAGGAGAAACAAAATGACCTGCAAGGGATTGCCGATTATTGGGCTGCGCTTCCGACGACCTCTGCAATTGAAGAGATTAACCAAATGATTGCTTCATCCATCAACGGCTATAAGTCGGTTGCAGAAATTGTTGATCTTATGGATCCAAGTATTGCTGAAACCATACTTTATCAGCTGGATTCAACGGATTTAAACAAGATCATGACCAATTTAACAGATGCACAGGCACTGGCAATAAAAGAGGCACATATGACAGTGACGAGGCGCGACAGCGACCTCGAGCAGATGGCCACTGTTTTTATGGGCGAAGATGCGGCGACGTTGATTCAAACACTTGGCAATTCGCAGACGTACACCGTTGACGAACTCGCCGTCATCTACAAAGCAATGGGTGCGAAAAAAGCAGGAGAAGTCCTTGCGAAGTCAACAGACGATACATTTGTCTTCAATGTCATTGAAAAAATGAAAGAAAATGAACTGCTGAACAGCGGTGTCGATAATTTAACGTCGGATGTGTTAAAATCGCTAAAGGTTTACAAAGAATTTGACGATAATGTCAGTGAGCTGGTTAACGTTTACAACAAGATGGGCACAGACAAAGTGGCAAGTATTTTACAGAATATGCTGCTGAATGCGTCGCCATCGAAAGTATACGATCTCAGCAACGGCGATTTTATCACCATCAGTGACGAAAAATTGGTTTTGGATATACTCAACAGTTTTTCGCAGACACAAAAAGCGGATATTCTCTCACTGCTTGATAATACGCTGTCTACTGAATTAACCAGAATGCTCGCACTACCACAAAATTAGGAGGTGACGAATGGTTACGAGAGAATTACTGTCATCACAGTCAATTCTCGGTAGTTTCAGCGCAAAGACAACGGGGGCAACCTCGACGCAAACATCGCAATCGTCGGATGGCAGTTTTATGGCCATGCTGCAAAGCAAACAAGCCGACAATGCCGAACAAACGGCAATGCGTGCGAGTGGCGTCAATAAGGCAACTTCGGAAGAAGCGACTGCAACAGCGGGAAAAGACGCAATAAAGGAAACAGCGGGTTCATCGGCTAAGGCAACAACAAAGACGGGTAATAAGGAATCGCTGACAAATGACAAACCGCAAACAAAGCTCGATCGGTTAAAAGAGCGGCTAAAAGAAATCACAGGCATGGATGACGAAGATGTTGAAATGCTCATGTCGATGATGGGATCGGCTTTTATGCAGATGATTGAACAATTGCCGGAGACCGCAATTGATCAGCTGGATTTGTCAAAGCTTGCGGCAATCGCCAACACACTGCAAAACATTGAAATCAATCAGCTCTTACAGGAACCTGTCGATCAGAACCTTTTGACACAGCTGACGGAACAAGTCAGCGAATTTACAGAAGTTTTGAAATCAGCACTGGAAGGAGCAGGTGTCAAAGCATCTGGAAGCGACGTTGAAAAACTTGTCGATCAACTCAATGGTCACGTTGAAGACGTTGCAGAGGCCGTCTCAGCAAATGAAGGAAAATCCGTTAAAGATATCATCAGTGAGATGAAAGCTTCAAAACCGATTGAAACATTTGATGCAAAGCTGACAGAGACTGTTAATGCAGAAGCGAACAGCAACACTGCGGTCGATGGGCAGAATACGGCCAAAGAAGAAAGCTTAAACACAGCCGAAACCGATGTCAAAACAGCAGGCGTTACTGAAAAGACAAGCAAGGAAACGGATACAGATGCCGTAGACAGTGATCAGGAGGTCATGTCGACCAATCAAGTACAAGATCAAAAGATTATTGAGACAACCTTGCGCAGTATGGAAGCCAAACAAGTACCAAGGCAAGAAGTATTCTCACAGGTGATGAATGCGATTAAAGCGAATTTGACAGTTGGTGAGCACGGCTCGCAAATGCTTATCAAACTACAGCCGGAACAGTTAGGCGATGTCGAAGTAAAAGTTTCCATGCATAAAGGTGTTGTGCTGGCAGAAATAAAAGTTGAGAACGAAACTGTTAAAGCGGTGATTGAAACCAATCTGGATCAACTTAAAAATGCGCTAAGCCAAAAGGGTTACAACACGAATCAGATATCTGTCGCCATTGACAGCGGCAAAAAAGAAGAAGGCGGTGCCTCATATAATCAATGGGCACAGTCACAAAAGCAAAACAGCAAGATCGATGTTGAAGATGACGCATCCTTCCTTGAAAAACTGACGTCAGGCTATATCAACGAAGGGGTTTACGAAACTTCAACCATCGACTATTTCGGATAGGAGGTTAGCAAATGGCAATACTTTCCGGTGTATTAACAAGTGATCAGTATGATGCACTTGACAAAATTTCATCCGACAGCTCCAACAAAAGCTATAAAGATGCACAGACGCTTGATAAGGATGCATTTTTAAAACTGATGATGACACAGCTTCAATACCAAGATCCGCTTGATCCAATGGATAATACAGAGTATATCGCACAGATGGCGCAGTTTTCATCGGTTGAACAGCTCGCCAATATCTCGGGATCAATGACGACAACCAATAACTTGCTTATGGATGTTACGGCACAAATGGCCGACTTGACGAATGTTATTGTCGCCATGGATGAAAACATTACCACGGCGAACAGCGATACGAGCAGTGAAGATGTTATGATCTTGCAAAACCAGTCTATTTTGCAGGAACTGCAGCGGTTGAATGACGCAATTAATGCTTATATGGGCAATACGAGTGACGAGGACGAAGTCACAGATGAAGCGATTATGGATGCTGTTTCAGCATAGGAGGAACACATGGATGATTTAAGGCGTATGAGCAATGAATACATGATCAAGCGCTCTCAGATCGGTTCCGTTCAATCACCTTCTCAGTCACCCTCGACGAATGGCGATAAGGCGGTAGCCAATCGCAAAAGTTTTGGTGATGTACTCCAAAAAGTTCAAAGCAATCAGCAGGTAAAATTTTCAAAGCATGCACTGGACCGATTGAATGCTCGACAAATAGACTTGACAGATTCTGAATTGACGAGAATTAACGACGCTGTGGAACAGGCCGATAAAAAGGGTGTTCGAGAGGCGCTAATCCTCATGGACGACAAGATCTTTATCGCCAGTGTCAAGAACAAGACCATTATCACGGCGACGACAGACGCTCAACTCAACGAAAACGTATTTACAAATATAGATGGCGCGGTTATTATTTAAGCTGGACCTTTTCGGAAGCTTAAGTCTCCTGACTGACAGATGGAGACAAACGCGCGCAGGAGGTTATTACTATGATGCGATCGCTTTATTCTGGTGTATCATCTTTAAAAGCACACCAGTTAAAAATGGACGTTATCGGCAATAATATTGCCAACGTCAATACAGTAGGTTTTAAAGCTTCATCCGTTTCTTTTGCAGAAATGTACAGCCAGACGTTGCAGGGTGCCAGCTCATCCAATGCAAGTCGAGGCGGGACGAATCCGATGCAGGTCGGCCTTGGTACGACACTGGCATCCATCGCCGTTAACCACTCGAAGGGTTCTATTCAAAGAACGGATATAGCGACGGATTTAATGATAGACGGCGATGGCTTTTTTATGGTTACTGATGATGCCAATGCACAAAACGTCTATTATACCAGAGCGGGGAACTTCTC
>JASUSA010000123.1 GCA_030446305.1 Clostridiales bacterium
CATGATGACGCTTTTATCGGGAGTCCTATGAAAACAATTAAATCCTTAACAGAAATATCTGACGGCAGGTTATACGATTACACCGATGTCGTCAAAGCAGATACAGGCGGATGCAATCATTGTCATGCTTGTTGTGTCGACGTCGGCGATCTCGTTTCGCTTACGCCGTATGACACTTATGAAATGATGCGTGCAACACAGCAGTCCTTTACTGCACTCATATCAGATCATATCGCTTTCCATCCCATCGGGAAGCTTGATCTTCCCCATTTGAAGATGAATAATGTCGGCGCTGCTTGCTCATTTCTTAATACGGACGGTCGTTGCAGCATTCACAGCCACCGCCCCAATATTTGCAGACTCTTTCCACTTGGCAGGGTTTATGAAGAAGATGATTTCAAATACATTCTGCAGCAAAATGCCTGCGTGAAGCCAAAACTTGAAAAAGTGAAAATTAAAAAATGGATCAGCATTGATTCTTATCCTGAAAATAAAGCTTTTCTGCTCGAATGGCATCGCCTTTTAGGTGCCATTGCGTTTCGCATGAAGTTCATTCGGGAAGCGGATTCCATCCGCGTCTTTAATAATGATTTTATCAATGGGTTTTACAATATTGAGCTGCCTTTACAGCAAATGGACGATACAGAAGCACATCGGACATTCTATAAACAGTTCTATGAAACATTGCCATCAATAAAAAATCGACTGGGCATTTTATAAGCCCAGTCGATTTTTATATGTTTAAAAAGAGAAGTTTAACCATTTACAAGCGGTGAGGCATCACTAAAAACCTCAGCAGCCTCAGGAATTGACGGCGCCGCACCTGGCCGCGTTACGGCAATGGCACTGGCGCGTGTCGCTGTTTCAAGCGCCGTCTGGACATCTAAATTGCGGAGCAGCGACGCGATAAAGTAACCTGTAAAGGTATCACCTGCCGCAGTGGTATCCACAGCTTTGACTTTCAATGCCGGCACATATAGACGCGAATCACCATCCCGATATAAGACGCCATTTTCACCCATCGTCAATACGATTTTCGTCTTTGCATATCTGCCTGCCAATGTCTCGGCATGCACTTCTGACGATCCTTTAAAATCACAAATGGCTTCTGCTTCATGCTCATTGAGAATCAGATAGCCGACAGCGTCCAACGGGTATTTTAGAACACTGCTGTCAAAAGGCGACGGATTAAAAACAATTGTCATGCCCTTTTCAGAAGCCCGTGTCATTAAATATGACATTTCTGAAATTTCATTTTGAAGAATCAGCAAATCGCCCTGATCAAAATTTGATAAAACGGCATCGATTTCATTTGGTTCAATTTGCATATTTGCGCCGCCAAAGAGTAAAATACTATTTTTACCGTCAGCATCACGCTGTATAATGGCATGTCCCGATGCAACTGCCTTTCGGCTGATAAAAGTCGTGTCAATTTTATTTTCGTCAAGCAGCGAAATCAATATATCACTGTCATCTGCACCAACTGCACCTGCCTGATACACTGAAACGCCTGCCTTTTTTAATGCCAGTGACTGGTTTAGACCCTTGCCGCCGCAGTAAACGTGTCTTGCCTTTGACTGCTGTGTTTCGCCTTCGCGATTGATATGTTCCACATCATAAACGTAATCAATATTAAGCGATCCAAAATTGAGTACTTTTTGTTTTTTTCCACGGTTCGTCTCAGAAACCACCCAACCGCCTCCTTATATATGAAAAAATGCGTTTTATTTTACACTTTCATTCGCTTCCGTCTTCTCTAATTTAACTGCTGATGTACTCTTGCGGACAACTAAATACGGTTCTATCACGCGTTCGAGTTTGTCAATTGGTTTTTTCTCATTCATTTCAATCAAGCGTTTCGTCGCCTCTATACCCACTTCATAGATTGGCTGATGAATGGTCGTAAGCGGTGTATCCAATAATTCCGAAAAAAAGATATTATCATAGCCAACCAGCGATATATCATCCGGTATATTGTAGCCATTTGCCTTTAAAACATTATAGACGCCATACGCTGACATATCATTGAAGGCAAAGACTGCTGTAAAGGTTTCGCCCAAGAGTTTGTTAATGCCCTCGCGGCCGCCCTCAACCGTATAATCACCTTCGTAGATCAAAGTGGGATCATATGGTATTGAAGCTTCTTCAAGTGCGCGGCGATAGCCATCCAGTCTGAATTTTGAATCATCCAAGTGCAGCGGCCCCGTTACACAGGCAATTCTGCGGTGTCCTAAATCCGTTAAATGCTTTGTCGCCAAATAGCCGCCCACTTCGTGATCGGTTACCACATAGTGGCAGCATTTCTGACGAAACGTTCTGTCAATCATAATATACGGTATTTTAATGCTGTCCATCAGCGTTAAACTCTCCATCGCCTTCTCGTGATTACTGTCAATTGACATGGCATAGAGAATGCCGTCAACGCCTTTATCCGCCAATACGCGTATATAAGCCATATCGCGCTCATGCATGTCATTCGTATTGCATAAAACCAGATTCCAGCCGTTTCGACGACATTCATCTTCTATTCCCTTTGCCAAATTGGAGAAAAAAACATTTCGAATATCAGAAATAATCAAGCCAATTGTATTCGTACGTTTTTTTACGAGTCCAACAGCAATTTGATTCGGTCTGTAGTCCAAGTCTTCAACTGCTTTAAAAATAATTTGTTTCGTCTTTTCAGGAATTTTCGTACCCTTACCGTTGAGAACGAGGGATATCGTCGTTACTGAAAAGCCTGTGTATTCTGCTATATCCTTAATCGTTGTCCTCATTGTATGCTACAAAACCTCCCGTTTTCATTTATGCAATTTGTAAGTCTTAACGTTTTCATGAATGACGCTTTTGCCAAGTATCGTGATCTCATTAAGCGAGACGCGATTTCACTGCCATATGCAGTTGACAGTTCATACGTGATTCGTCATTTTTAAAACTGAAGCGTCATTTGATAGACCGCTTCATAAAATGCCAATGCCCTTTCAAAATCAGACCAGTAAAGCGCTTCATTTGGCTGATGTGCCAATGCTGCTCTGCCCGGTCCATAGAGCAGCACCGGAATTTCTGGATTTGATTTTATTAGTACGGATGCATCTGTAAAATACCGAACGCCGACGGGCGCCATCCATTTATGGTTATTGTTTTCCTTAGCGGCATTTTCCGCTTTAGCATTAGCGGTATTATTCTCTGCATTCACATCAAGTTTTGATACCTTCGCTTGAATCGCTTGATACTGATGATAAAGCGCATGCGTTTCCGCAAGACCAATCGCCATGCGATCATTCACAATCTGCCAAAATACAGAAGCATCCGGGTATAACACCTTTATTTCATGATTGATAAAAGCTTCCAATGTCGCACATACTTGTGCACTTTGATAAGCAGGCGTCAGTCGGATATCTAAAGACATCTCACATTGATCCGGTACCATATTGGCGGCGATACCGCCGTTTAACTTCGTCAAGGTCACGGTTGAATGCCCTAGGAGTGCATGTTGATCTGCTTCGAAAGCTTGTTTAAGATGCTGGTGTATCGCAATACCAATGTCCAGTGCATTAACACCTTTTTCAGGGTAAGCACCGTGACTTGTCGAACCCTGAATACTCAGATCAAGCCATAAACAGCCTTTCTGTGCAATACCCAATTGACATCCCGTCGGTTCTGCAATTAACAGATGCTGCACATTGTCCATGCCGTGCTGCTCGCAAAAATGCATCGCACCCATTCCGCCGCGTTCTTCATCGCAAGTCGCCAAAAATAATAGATTATATGCCGGTTGAATGCCCTTTTGATGCATTTGAACCAGTGTGTAGATCATAACCGCAAGCCCGCTTTTCATATCACTGCTGCCCCTTGCGACAACACGATCTGCCAATACCAGAGGCTGATCCGGCGGTGACAGCCATACATTCAAATCGCCATATGGAACCGTATCCAAATGACCGTTCCAGATTACTGTTTGGCTGGTGTCACGACCTTCAATAACAGCAATGACATTTGCCCTTCCAGGCGCCACCCATTCACAAATTGCATCAATACCGTTTGCCTTCAAGTATTCACAAATATACATCGCAATTGCCGATTCATTGTCCTCACCATTGACTGACGGTTTGCCTAAGAGCGCCAATAAAAGCGCTTTAGCATTATCAGGCATATGATTTGTCTCCTTCATGATCTTGAACACCTCCGGTTTACGCATTTGTCTGCAAATAATCATTCTATAAACGATGTTTATCAAAGAAGTCTTATTAACGCTTCACAATAACAAGCCGCGTGTAAGTTGCCACAATCGTTGCAATTACTTCATTATAACCCAGTTTACCAATCCTTGCCACATTTTATCATAATATTCCCACGAGACAAATTCCGGCGGCGCCCAGTGCGGTGCACAATCCGATGTAAAGACAGCGCTTCTGCCTTCACCATACTGGCCAAGCGCAATAAGCGGATCTTCCCCGACTGTTACCAACACTTCAGCATCCGGTTTTGCAATCGTCTTGTTGTAGCCTAAAAGATGCGGCCACTCAGCCGGAATACCGTCAATCACTTCATGTTGTTTTTGAACAGTCGGTAAGACGCCCTCGCAATGTTCCATACGATCATCTGTACTCAGTATTTGAACCGGCAATACTTCTTGAACTGCTGTATCCTGCCATTTACCCTTTGCATCAACACCTGAGAAAGTCAGATAGCCGCCAACCATTACAAGGCCGCCGCCTGAGAGCACATACTCTTTTAAGAGATTACAGCGGTTTGGCTTCACTTCGCTTCTCGTAAAAGTAGGTACTGGCAATAGAAGCGTATTGGCGCCAATATCTGAAAGAATGATACAATCATAGGCTTTGAGTTCTTCCAGTGTGAAGGGGAACTCTGTCATCGCCAAATGATTCGGCATAAATGTCACTTCATAGCCGCCGGCTTCCAGTGCTGCCTTTAACCATTTTTCGCCGGTTTCATATGTCGAAGTATAAAAACTGTCAAACCCTTTAACATGTGTGGTATAACTCATCCATGATTCCCCAGCCAACAAAATACGCTTACTTTTCATATCATTCTCCTTATCATTTATAGGGTGCTTTCGTGCAAAAACATTGTCGCTTATGCTCTGCCCAAAGTTATGCTCATTTTCAATATCTTAACAGTTGTCATCTAAGCGTTTGCTTAAACCGTTTTAAATTTATATTATCTTTGACTTAGATTGTCGTTTAACTAATATTATCATTTGACTTAGATCACCTTTGCTCATCGCGTTTTTACTTATACCAGTATAGCGTCGCATATACATCACTGCTTTACTTGCCAAACTGTTCAATCAGCGAGGCATAAACCAGTATGCTCTCAAGATAAGCCGATTTTGATAAGTATTCATTAACGGCATGACACTGTGCCAGATTGCCCGGCCCAAATTGTAT
>JASUSA010000124.1 GCA_030446305.1 Clostridiales bacterium
GCGCCAGGCATTCGCTTCTATGTTAATGACGGCAATATTTCAAAAATTGTATACTTCGACGTTCGTGAAGAGCCGCTTGATTTCGTGCTGTGAGTTTGTCTCACCGTTTCAAAACAGCTTAAATTGCGCCACTAAATGCACACTGCATTTAGTGGCGTTTTTGTTGCGTTAAGAACATGTAAAATATAAGTTAAGTTAGTGGGGATCGCTGTTAAACGATCAATATATTGCTATGATAAGATTAGCAATTGCTGTCGATAAAAAGGGCTTGTCTGTAAAGCGAATAAAAGAATGGGATCAACAATTCATTAATGATGAAGGGACAACAAAGATGAAGAAAAACTTTATAATATTGCTTTTGGTCGGTATTATTTTTTTACTGAGCGGCTGTTCCAGCAATGAAACACTGACTATTATTTCCGGATCTGAAAACGAGACATTGGAACCGATTTTAAAGGATTTTGAGAGAGAAACGGGCATTCATGTTGAAATGCAGTATAAAGGTTCAGTGGATATGATGATGGAAATGCAGACAGATGCCATTAATCAATACGATGCCGTATGGCCGGCTAATAGCCTGTGGATTTCTATTGGCGATACATCGCATAAAATTGAACACGCTTCTTCTATTATGACGTCGCCAATTGTCTTTGGTGTGCGAAAAAGTCTGGCAGAAGCGCTGAACCTCGTTGATAAAGACGTCTCGATTCATGACTTGCTTGAATTGATTGAAGGGGATAAGCTTCGTTTCATGATGACTTCAGCAACACAGTCCAATTCAGGTGCGTGTGCGTACATTGGTTTCTTAAATGCCCTTTTAGGCAATCCTGATACCATTTCACTTAAAGATCTTGAAAATGAACAGCTAAAAAGAGATGTAACCAGCCTGCTAAGCGGGATCAATCGGTCGTCCGGCAGTTCGGGATGGCTTAAACAACTGTTTCTAGAGGGCGATTATGATGCCATGGTAAATTATGAAGCCTTGGTTATAGAAGCGAATCAGGAACTGGTGAATTCAGGCAAAGAACCTCTTTATGCGATTTACCCTTATGATGGCCTCGCAGTGGCGGATTCACCACTTGGCTATGTGAACAACGGCGATGCCGATAAAGAAGAAGCCTTCTTGGAACTTCAAGCATACCTTCTCAGCGATAAAGTGCAAGCAGAAATTCTTGCACTGGGCAGGCGAACTGGGTTTGGCGGAACGGTTAGTGAAGCGGATGAGCGCGTGTTTAATCCTGAGTGGGGCATTGATGCAAACAAAACGATCTCGGGGATTCGAATGCCGGATGCAGAGGTTATCAGCCAAGCGCTTTTGATGTATCAGACAGAGTTTAAAAAACCAAGTCTTACCGTTTACTGCCTTGATTACTCAGGCAGTATGCAAGGCGAAGGTGAAACATCTTTAAAGGAAGCAATGCGCCTGATCCTCGATCAGGAAACGGCAAGTCAGTACTTGCTCCAATCGACACCGAAAGACATGACCATTGTTGTGCCATTTAACCAAGAAAACATAGATGTTTGGGTTGTTGAAGGCAATAATTCGTCGGAAATGAATGAACTAATTGGCAAAATTGATCATTTAGATCCGGGTGGCGGAACCGATATTTATACCGCGGCAATGTATGCAATAGACTTTATTCAGTCATTGGATTATGAAGCGTATATTCCGGCAGTGGTTCTAATGACCGATGGCAAATCCAATGATGGCAGAAGTTTCAGAGATTTTGAAGCTTATTATGAAGAGAAAGCAATGGATGTGCCTGTATTTTCAATTCTCTTTGGCAAGGCTTCGGAGGATCAGCTTAAAGAAATTGAGCAATTGACGAGAAGTCGTATATTTGACGGCAAGGACGATTTGATCAGTGCATTTAAAAAGGCAAGGGGGTACAATTAATGAAAAGAAACGGAATGATGGATGTATTGAGCGGTCTTGTGGCCGGCGCTGTCTTTCTGCTGTTCTTTTTCGTCATTCAGTCCAGTCTTTTAATCGCACTTGGCGTGGGTATTTTGAGTTTCATCGCAGGACAACTCTTGTTCAAAAAGAAGGATACTGAAATTGAATTTGTGGCGGAGGGGATTACCAAAGCACAAATTGAAGGAACCGTCCGGCAAGGTCAGAAAAAAGTAAGGCAAATCGAACAACTGAATGAAAAAATTAGAAACCCTCAGCTGCACGATGACATTGCGAGCATTTGTGATACGGCGGATGCTATTTTTGATAATTTTAACGAAGATCCAAAAGATGTGAAAGCGGCGCGCAAATTTTTGAGCTACTATTTGGACACGACCATTCGAATACTGGAACAATATGTGAGCATCAGCAATAAAAAAGTCAGAGGCGACGATATTGACGAAACCCTTTCTAAAGTAGAAGAAATGGTAACGCTCATTGACGAGACCTTTAAGAAGCAAATGAAAAAGCTCCTTGAAGACGACATTCTGGATTTGGATGTCGAACTGGAGATTCTTGAAAAAACAATTAAATCGGAGGGTGTTTAATGAAAAGCAAGATAATTGGTGCCGCCATTTTTTTGATAATTGTCGTTATGGCTGTGGTCATGTTTGGCAGTGGCAACAGGAAGGAAACCATAACCATTAAGGGTTATATCGGAGGTGAGAAAACGGGATTTTTTGACGATGAAGCGGTACAGGAAATCTTGTTGAAGCGATATGGCATCATAGTGGATTATACAAAAGCCGGTTCAGTGGAGATGGTACGCTATAATGACTATGGCGACAACGACTTTCTCTTCCCGTCTAGCCAAATGGCATTGGAGATTTTTAAAAGAGAACAAGGTGAACTCATGCTCAAAAGCGAGCAGGTCTTCAATTCGCCTATTGTGATTTACAGCTGGGGCGAAGTGGCAGAGGCGCTTGAAGCAGAGGGGTATATCACGAAAGAAAACGGGACCTATTTCATTACGGATTTTGAACGGCTTATTCAGGATATTGAAAATGAAAAAAGTTGGTCGGATATCGGAATGAATTTATATGGCAAAATCAACATCATTTGTACGGACCCAAATAAATCTAATTCAGGCAACATGTACCTTGGGCTGCTCAGCAACATGCTGAATAACGTTGCAGTGACTGAGGATGCAGATGTTGATGAAATAGGTCCAAGGGCGAAGTCAATTATTGAACGCCTCGGGTACATGGATTATTCCTCAGGCAATTTATTTGCCAGCTATATTGAAAAGGGCATGGGAAATGGACCGTTGGTGGTTGGTTACGAAAACCAACTGGTTGAATTTGCACTTGAAAACCCGGATATATGGGACAAGGTGAGAGATCGCGTGGCGATTCTCTACCCGGAACCTACTATTTGGTCTGAGCACACGGTCATTGCACTGAGTGACAATGGCAGGTTGCTGATTGAAGCATTACAGGATGAAGAACTGCAGAAATTGGCATGGGAAAATCATGGTTTTAGAATTGGTTTGGTAACGACTGAGCGAGATTCGGAAATCATTCAAACGGTGGGCATTCCTGAAAATATTGACCAGGTCATGCCGCTTCCAACTGCCGATGTCATGGAAACGCTTATGAAAATAATCGCACAATAGCGATGTAGACAACGCGTGCGAAACAGGAGGAGTGTAAATTATGGAGATGACAAATAGCAACGGCGTTCAGCCGCTGACACAGCAAGCAGAAGTTGCAGAACTCGCCGTTTACGACAAGATGACAGTCGAAGAACGCGAAAAAGTTGATAAGATCGTAGGAGAAGTTGATGTAACGGATTCGGTTGCGGTTCTCCAATTTGGTGTCAATGCACAAAGCAATATTTCCAGTTTTGCGGACAATATCTTGAATCAGGTGCGTTCAAAGGACAGCGGTTATGTCGGTGAGATCTTATCGGACTTGATGGTCAATGTCAAAAATATGGATGTAGACGATTTAAATGGCGATGGGGGATTATTCGGATTTTTTAACGGCATGAAGCGAAAAAGTCAAAAGTTCATGGCGCGTTATGAAAAGATCGGCGTGCACATTGAAAAAATTGTAAGTGAACTGGAAACGTCTAGAATGCAGCTTTTAAAAGACATCACGCTGCTTGATAATCTATATGATAAAAACCTTGAATACCATCGTGAATTAGAGTATTTTATCATTGCCGGCGAAAAGAAAATTCAGGAAATTAAAAATATTACGATTCCAGCACTTAAAGCGGAAGCTGAAAAAAGCGGTGATCCGGTAGATGCGCAAAAAGTAAACGATTACAATCAACTGCTCAATCGTTTTGAAAAGAAAGTGCACGACTTGAAACTCAGCCGTATGATTGCCCTTCAAACTGGCCCCCAAGTCAGGTTGATTCAAAACAGCGACCAAGTGCTGGTTGAAAAAATACAAAGTTCGATTTTGAACACCATCCCGCTTTGGAAAAATCAGATTGTGATTGCCATTTCGCTGTTTCGTCAGGAAAAAGCGCTGAAACAACAGCAAGAAGTGACTGAAACCACCAACGATTTGCTGTCAAAAAATTCAGAAATGCTGAAACAAAATACCATTGAAGTTGCCAAAGAATCTGAAAAAGGCATTGTCGAAATTGAAACGCTCAAAAAGGTCAATATGGATTTGATCGAAACCATCGAACAAACACTGCAAATTCAAAAAGAAGGCAGTGCAAAGCGTAAACAGGCTGAAGAAGAACTGAAGCTCATGGAGCAGCAACTAAAAGAAAAATTAATTGAAGTAAGTTAATGAAAAACAGTGTCTAAAGTGCTATAAAAATGAAAACGGGTCGTGTTTTGAGCACATGACCCGTTTTTTTGGTGTGTTATTCAGATTGCAAATCGTCATTTAAGAGAGATCGCTATCATTTCTGGTATTGTAAATGACGCGCTCAGCTTCATCCGGTGGTATGGCGAAAAGGCGATGATGCAATTGCCGTTTATATTGAAGTGCCAGAACAGTGTTAGATGGCGTCGATTTTATAAAAGAGCGCTTCATAGTCATCGGCGGTCATTGGCTTCGGATTACTCGGGTTAGAGCCGTTTTTCTCAGACATTTCGGCGAGCTTTCGGAAATCCTTTGTATCAATGGCCAGTGCTTTAAATGTCGGCAGGCCGATATTGGCTGAAATCGACTGAATTTTTTCGATGCCGAGCAGCGCCGCCTTTTCGGGGTCGCTTTCTTCAATGCCGAGAGCACGTGCCACTCGGGCATACTTCGCGGTGCAGTATGGCAGG
>JASUSA010000125.1 GCA_030446305.1 Clostridiales bacterium
TGGAACGGCACTTTATACGTTTGCGATCAGCCTCTATGTACTGAATACAACGGGATCAAGTCAGCAGTTTGCCATTACCCTTGCATTGGGCGTCATGCCGCGCGTGCTGCTCTCGCCGATTGCAGGTGTCATATTAGATCGTACCGATAAAAAGCGAATGGCGGTGATCATGGATATCGTCAATATGATTTGGATGGGGGCATTGCTGGCATTGCCAACGCTTTCCATAACCGCTATCTATGCGGTTACCTTTGGGGTTAACGTCACCAGTGTTTTTTACGGAATGGCTTCCGAAATCATGAAGCCAATGATGGTAATGCCCGAAGAATTGATACACCTCAATGGTGTTGCAAAAGTTATTGATGGGTTGGCTTCTGTCGTGGCCCCCCTAATGGGCGGCGTGCTGATACTGTCTATGTCGATTAAAACGTTTATTCTGGCAAATGCCGTGAGTTTTGGCATATCTGCAGTATGCACTGCTGCAATGCAGCTGCAGCGTGAAGCAGCAAAGCCGCATGAGATCCAGCGATTTGGTACGGCGCTTAAAGAAGGGGTGGCTTATCTATCTGCCGATACCAACATGCGCTATATGTTTCTCGTCTTTCTGAATTTGAATTTTTACTTGGGCATAGCGGTTGAAGTGCCGATTCCAGTGATTCTCAATCAAATATTTGAAGTGACCCCCAAAGCCTATGGCTTTGTCAACAGCGGTTTTCCAATTGGACTCGTCATTGGCGCACTCATGTTGGAACGATTTAATCCGCATATGCAAATCTGGCGTCTTTTAAAGCGTATGAATGCGCTAATGACACTTATCATAGTCTGTATGGCGCTGCCGTTAATCGGCATATTTCAGATCGCCGTTACGCCGTACTATTTCGCGCTGATGGCAGCGCTTGGCTTTTGTATCAGCTATGTGGATATTCCCATTATGGTCTACTTGCAAACTGAAGTCCCGGCCGCTATCCGCGGAAGAGTTCTCGGCATTGTGATGAGCTTTGTTAAGCTCATTCTGCCGATTGGCCTCGTGCTATCAGGCGTATTAATTGCCAGAATGCCTGTCGCCTATGTTGTTTTAATGGGTGCCGCAGTGGCGTTCGTAACGAGTGTGGTCATACGAAATGTAGAATCATCATAAATTTTAGAAATGGGTATTTACAAAAAAGAGAAATCGTCATATAATTATTACGAACAGCGTTCGACAATATCAAACGAACGCTTTTCTAAGGTGGTTATATCAGAACGCTGTTCGATAATGCTGAATTCAGGAGGTGAATTGTTCGTTTTTGCAATAAGTGGGGCAAGAATTTTAGGGAGGTTATGAGTGATGAAAAGAGTTTTAAGTTTTGTATTCATTTTTGTAATGATCTTAAGCTTTACAGCAGGCTGCAGCAATGATGACAGCGCAGCAAGTACATCTACCGCTCAGACAACAACGGCGACGAGTACATCCAGCGAACCGATTGTATTAAAACTTGGTCATATTGCGAATCCCGATACGGCATATGACAATTTTGCACATGAATTTAAACGTTTGATTGAAGAAGGGTCAAATGGGAAGTACGAGATTGATATTTATCCAAGCGGACAGTTAGGGGTTGACCGTGAATTGATGGAATCGCTTCAAATCGGAAACGTCGACTTAACGGTGATCACGGCATCGGATATTAATCAATTCGTACCTGAGATGGCCGTCCAGGATTTACCGTATCTTTTTAGAGACTGGGATCATGTTGAGAAGTTCCTTGATTCAGATGTGGCGAAAGAATTCTTTGGGTTAACGGACGAAGTAAATATGACGACGCTTGGCTTTATGCCGAGAGGATTTAGGCATGTGACGAGCAATGTGGAACCGATTTATACGCCTGAACAGCTTAAAAACCTTAAAATCCGCGTTGCTGAAAGTGAAATTTACATTGATACGTTTAAAGCGCTCGGTGCAAATGCACAGGCAATGGCATGGATTGAAGTCTTTACAGCGCTTCAGCAGGGAACAATTGATGCGCATGAAAATACCATCGTTACAACGCGTGACTATAAGATTAATGAAGTTCAAAAATATATGTCCGAAACAGGTCACTTCTTTGCTTTTGCAGCCCTTCAAATGAACAGCAACCTTTTGAACAGCATGAGTGAAGCGGATCAGGCACTGTTCCGTGAATCAGGACTTGAAGCGGCGAAAAAACTTGGTGAAGAACAGAAAAATGACGAGGCTTCCGCGAAGGCAGAGCTGATTGACCTCGGTATGAGCTTCAACGAAGTTGACGACAAATCAGCGTTTGAAGCACTGGTTTCACCGGTATACGACAAATTTTTTGAGACACACGACAGAAAGTATTTTGATGCAATCAAAAACATCCAGTAGTATCTGATATCTCAGCGTCTTTGCTGCGTGCATTTACTTAGACATTAACGACATTTTGACAGCGCAAAGGAGGACGCTGAGGTTTCCATTGTTTATAAGGAGGCCAGCATTGGTTTTTATCAATAAATTGAGTTATTGGCTGAATAAAATCAGCGGTTATTTCTTGGTCTTTTGTTTCGGTTTAATGACGGTTACGTATTTTGGTCAGGTATTGCTCCGATATGTCTTTCAGACAGGGCTTCACTGGACAGAAGAATTGACGCGGTATACGAATATCGCCATGGTTATGGTTGGGTCGGCGATGCTCGCTGGACAGCATAAGCATATTAATGTCAGTGCACTGGAGATGATGATGCCGGAGTCGCTTCGAAAATATCTTCATATTTTTCAGCAGCTTCTCAGCTTACTGTTCTTTGGTGTTGTCGTCAAGATATCACTGGATATGATAGCGCTTGCGGGGACACAGGTTTCGACCAATATGCGCGTTCCAATGGCATATGTCTACAGCATTTTTACCGTCGCGTTTGCCATTTCGGTATTTCAGGTTATTGTCTACATTCTTAATTTGCTTATGAAGCGGGAGGTGCAGTAATGGGAAGTGTTTTATTTGTTACCGCACTGCTCTTGTTGGTTTTAGGTGCGCCGATTGTTGTCGCACTGGGGTTGTCATCTTGGTTATTTATCGCCTTTAATGATATTCAGAGTGTTGTTGTTATTCAGAAATTATTTGCCGGAATCGACTCGGCGGCGTTGCTGGCAGTTCCGTTTTTTATACTGGCAGGCGATTTGATGAACCGCGGTGGTATTGCCAAGCGAATCGTTAACATGGTCAGCGGTTTTGTGGGCAATATTCACGGCGGCATGGGGATCGTGGCAATCATTGCCTGCATGTTCTTTGCAGCGATTTCAGGCAGTGGTATCGCGACGGCTGCGGCAATTGGTTCTGTTACGCTGGTTGGCATGAAAAAAGCGGGCTATGATCCGGCATTTAGTGCGACGATTGTAGCGGCGGCGAGTCCAATCGGCATTATTATTCCGCCGAGCATTGCTTATATTATTTATGCGGTACTTGCAAAGGTTTCTGTCGCGGACATGTACAAAGTGGGGATTCCGGCAGGTGTGATCATGGGTGTTGCATTAATTGTCCCCACATATCTGATTGCGAAGAAACGTGACTATATGTCGAAATCGGTTGAAATTGCAACTGCTGATGCGGCAATATTAGAAGCGAGCAGTCAAGAGCAGGAAGCAGCCAAACCAAAGGGATTTAAAGCATTTCTCGATTCGGCATGGGCACTTGGGACACCAATTATTATCGTAGGCGGCGTTTTCGCAGGTGTTTTTACACCGACAGAATCAGCGGTTGTCGCCGTTGTGTATTCGATTATCATCGGGATTTTTGTTTATAAAGAAATGTCATTTAAAGATTTGCCATCCATTTTTCTGGGTTCGGCGATTTCAACTGCGGGTATTATGATTATTATGGCAGCGGCGGCATTGTTTGCATGGGTAATGGTATACGTAAAGATCCCTCAGACGATTCTGAACTCTGTTCTGGGGTTAACGCAAAGCAAAGTGCTGATCCTGCTGCTCTTAAACGGCATTGTGCTCATTGCCGGCATGTTTATGGAATCGGGTTCTATTCAGTATATACTGGTACCGATCGCCTTGCCGATTGCGAAAGCGCTGGGCATTGATCCCGTTCATTTTGGCATCATCTTAGCGACGAACCTCGCCATTGGCATGCTGACACCGCCTTTTGGCATTACGCTGTTTACGTCGGCTCGGGTCTTTGATACCAGCATACAGGCAGTTTCACTGCAGACGCTGCCGTATCTCATTGCACTGATCGCCGCACTGATGCTCATTACCTTTATACCACAGACAGTCATGTGGATTGTATGATTTTAGCGTGTACAAAATTTATTTATAAATCAAGCAAGGAGGATTACAATGCAAAAGCAAAGAGATGAAATTTCTAAGTCAATTAAAACAGGCGATTTCATGACCAATTATCATGATTACGGTGAAGGCTTTCCACTACTGTTAATTCATGGTTCCGGACCGGGCGTATCCGCTTGGGCGAACTGGCGATTGGTATTGCCGGTGCTCTCGGACAAAAGACGTGTTCTGGCGCCGGATATGGTGGGTTTTGGCTATACGGAAAGACCAGAAGGCATTGTGTACAGCATGGATGTCTGGATGAAACAGGCAATTGATTTCCTCGATGCTATGGGGATAGAACAGACAGATGTCGTCGGCAACTCTTTTGGCGGTTCGATGGCACTGGCACTGGCGATTCATCATCCTGAGCGCGTGCGCAAAATTGTCTTGATGGGCGCCATGGGTGTGGATTTCCCAATAACGTACGGTCTGGATTTCGTCTGGGGTTACGAGCCGTCTGTTGAGACGATGGCGAAAGTACTCGATCTATTTGTCGTCGACAAATCATTCCTTTCCGACCAACTTGCAGAAATGCGCTATCATGCCAGTGTTGAACCGGGATTTCAGGAAGCGTTCTCTTCCATGTTCCCATGGCCAAGACAGTTTAGCGTCAAGGCAATGGCACATGATGAATCGCTGATTAAGACGATACCGCATAAGACGTTAATTGTTCACGGACGCGAAGATGCCGTTATTCCACTGGAGAATTCTGTGCGTTTAAACAACCTTATTAAAAATTCTGAGCTCCATGTTTTCGGCCTGTGCGGACACTGGACGCAAATTGAACAAACCAAGAAATTCAATGACTTGGTGGATTTGTTCCTTAGCCAAGAATAGCCCTTTATTTGGCTGCTGATCTAT
>JASUSA010000126.1 GCA_030446305.1 Clostridiales bacterium
CCAGCGCCTAAAAAGCAAACCAGTGAATCCGTTGAGACATTTTGGTCGGCAAGTGCTTTTATCTGTTTGGTTACTTCCGTTTCCGAAAGCGGTGCACATAAATCAAGCCGTCTGTTGAGCTTTACCGCCTCCGGAACATCTGAAAAGAGCGCTTCAACGCTGTCGAGCCCAAGGGCCTCAAGCATGCGTGCCACATCTTCGTCTGTATTGGGGATATAGGGAAACATTATGCCTCCTCTTCGCAAAATGCCGTATAGCCGGCAGCATCTAAAAGCGCCTCAAGTTCTGAAACATCATCGAGTTTAATTTTAATGATCCAGCTTTCATATGGTGCACTGTTTACACTGCCCGGTTCATCTTCCAGTGATTCATTCACTTCGAGAACTGTACCGCCGACAGGCATCAAAAGATCAGATGCCGCTTTAACCGATTCAATGGTACCGAAGCTGTCTCCTGCATCAAAGTGATCGTCTTCTTCCGGCACTTCGACATAGACGATGTCTCCTAATGAATGCTGTGCATGATCTGATATGCCAATGATGCCCGTATCGCCTTCAATTTTAAGCCATTCATGATCTTTTGAATAATATAATCCTTCTACCGTTTTCATTTGCCTTGTCCTCCTCATTCTCTCATACATTTTTATAAGTTATCATTCGGTTATTCAATGCGTTTTCAGCCGTTTATCAATAAGCCGTCGATTGCATTGCCGTTTAGCAAAAATACAGCAGTCTACCCATCGCGCAATTTCCATAAACGATTAAAAACGCTAGCAAGTTATGCATTATGTCATTTCATAAGATTATTCTGTAAGCCTTTTTAACCTTACTTTTTATATTGTTTTTGATAAAAGCGTTTACTGATCACCGTTGCAGGGAACAGTTTCTTTCGAACTTTTACCTCAAAGGCAGTTCCCATACTCGTATAATCAATCCCCACTAACGCGAGGCCAATATTTTTCTTAAGTGTCGGCGAGAAATAGCCTGTGGTAACTGTACCAATGAGTGTTTCGCCAGCATAGACTTCATAGCCTTGTCTCGGGATGCCTTTTTCCATTTCAAAGCCAACGATTTTTCGCTTTAGCCCCGCTGCTTTCTGAGCTTTCAGTGCTTCTTGACCGATAAAATCCGTATTGTCAAGTTTCACGAAAAAGCCAAGTCCCGCTTCAAGCGGTGTGATGGAATCAGAAATTTCATGACCGTAGAGCGGCAGACTCGCTTCAAATCTCAGCGTATCTCTTGCGCCAAGTCCACAGGGCTTCAAGCCTTCCGCTTTGCCGGCATTCAGCACTGTATCCCAAAGTTTTAAAATGGTCTCATGCGGCGCATATACTTCAAAACCATCTTCGCCCGTGTATCCCGTTCTGGATACCAGACACTGCGCACCATCTATGACGACACCGTCGACAAAGTGAAAAAAGCCAATACTGCTGAGATCAAAGTCTGTAAGTTTCTGCAAAATGCTTTCTGCCTTTGGGCCCTGTACGGCAATCTCCGAGTAGGCATCAGACAAGTGTGTTACCGTCACGTTAAAAGCAGACGCATGCTGTTCAATCCATGCAACATCTTTATCAATGTTGCCTGCGTTGATCACCAGAAAATAATCCGTTTCTGAATACTTGTAGACCAACAGATCATCAACAACCGTTCCGTTTTCATAGAGCATCATGCCGTACTGAACCTGTCCCTCCGTCAGCACCCCGATGTCATTGGTAAAAAGGTGCTGAACAAATGCTGTCGCATCTTTGCCTTCAATGCGTACTTCCCCCATATGGGAGACGTCAAACATGCCGGCATTATTGCGCACCGCTTCGTGTTCTTCGATGATCCCCTCGTATTGAACAGGCATTTCCCATCCGGAGAAAGCAATCATTTTGCCCCCTGACGCCAGATGTTTTTCATAAAGCGCCGTTCTCTTTTCACTCATTTACTGCCTCCTTAAATCTTTGTCAGCTATTAAAGCTATACCCATTTTTTATCATAAGATTTGAATCATTCATGCTGTACTGCAATAAAAAAGAGGTATATGCGGGCATAGCAATGCTAATGCCTTCATATACCTCTGTTCTTTTACCTGAGAGTTTCTAAAGCGGTAATCCGCTAAATTCCTCCTTCGGTGCCTATTAAAAGGGCTCTCCAGAGTTCCATCCGATGATGCTACTGGTGCCTGAGAGTTTCTGGCGCGTTTTGGCGAACGCTCCATTGCTCCTTCGGCTATCAAAATACGATATCTCGCATCATCCTCAACTGGTTTATTCTTTGTAACTCTATTTTAGGCGATTGTTCCGCGAATAGCAACCATAAATTTTAAAAGATCCGAATAAAAATTCATGTTTTACTAATATTGATCGTCAGGCTGCGCTTCGAGCCATGCTGTCAATGCCGGTAAAATCGTCTTGACGGTATCATCTTCAAATGGATTTTTTAATCCCGCTTCCTTGACGAGCTCAAGGAAGGAAGCACTGCCGCCGCGTTTGCACAGTGCCAAATAGCGCGTCCATGCCGCTTGATGATCCGCTTGGTTGGCAATGTGAAACTGAAATGCACACATTTGTGCCAATGTATAATCAATGTAATAGAACGGATTATTAAAAATATGTCCCTGTCTAAACCAGAACCCGCCGCTTTCGAGAAAGGCATCGCCGTCGTAATCGCGATGCGGCAGATATGCTTTTTCAAGGTCTCGCCACAACAGGCGCCTTGCCTCAGGCGTCATTTCAGGTTTTGCATATACTTCGTGCTGGAATGCGTCTACCAAGGTACCGTACGGAATAAACTGGATTGCTTCTGTCAAATGATTAAACAGATATTTATCCGCCTGATCGCCGAAAAAGCGTTTCATCCAAGGCCAAGTTAAAAATTCCATGCTCATGGAGTGTATTTCACAGGCATCAAGTGTCGGCCATAGGTATTCCGGCAATTCGTAATGCCGGCTTTGGTAGGTTTGGAAGGCGTGACCGGCTTCATGGGTCAGGACGTCCACGTCTCCTGAGGTTCCGTTAAAGTTTGAAAAGATATACGGTGCGTTATAATCATACAAGAATGTGCAATAGCCGCCGCCGGACTTCCCAGCACGCGCTTCAACGTCCATGAGTTCCTGATCGTACATAAGATCAATAAACGCACCGGTTTCAGGCGACAACTCATGATACATAATTCGCCCATTTTCGAGAATTTCTGTCGTTGACCCGATCGGTTTGGCGTTGCCGCTTAAAAAGGCAATGCCCTCATCGGCAAAAGTCAGTCTTGTGAGACCAAGCCTTTTCATTTGGCGTTCTCGAAGCATCGTCGTCACAGGCACCAGTTCTTTTAATATTTGTTCGCGATAGCCTTTGACTTCGGCCGGGCCGTAATCAGTGCGCATAAGTCTCAAATAACCCAGCGGCGTATAGTTTTCAAAACCCATTTTTTGGGCCATGGCATCCCGTGTTTTGACGAGTTTATCATAAAGGGCATCAAAAGCTTCCAGATGATCGTTAAAAAAGGCACTGGTCGCCAAATGAGCAGCTTTTCGTATTTGTGGATCCGGGTCCTCGTAAAACGGCCCCATTTGGGACAAGTTTCTGATTTCACCTTCAAAAGGAATTTTTGCCGAACTCCTCAATTTAGTATATTGGCTGGTCAATTGATTTTCTTGTTTCAAATCTTCAATAATCTTTTCATCAAATGCCTTTAAATTGACTTCAATCAGTTTAAAAAAGTGATCGCCGTATTTCGCCTTTGCTTTATCAAGGTGCACAGACGCATAAATTGCTTTATAATAGGCATTGGTCAGCGCTTCAAATTCCGGCCCCATATTGTCCATTACTTCTTGTTCTGAAGTATAGAAGGTATCTTCTGTATTAAGGGAGTAGCGTATGCTCACCAATGTCATCATGGTATCAAAATGTCTTCGAATATCATTGACTTTTTCAATCGCTTCAATGACGGCATCACCACTTTGTGCCATTTGAATGGCTTCTGTCAAGGCGCCCATTTCTCGTGTCAATTGCTGGATATCTGGTCTTTCATATTTAAATTCGCTAAATTTCATGCGGCCTCCTTTTGTTTATGCCTTTACTTTTCTGTTATTGCGCTCAGTTATTGCGTTATGCTATTGCTTTCTCCTTACTACATTACCCTATTCCAGCGGAAAATAAAATTAAATCCTTTTAACAACTGAGGGAATGGCATAAAAAAACACCAATCCACGCATTGTCGCAGTTGGTGTTTCCGAGCGCTGCTCGCTTTCAATAAAAAGCAGCCGGTTTATCGCTTTATAGCATGCCTGTCGTAATGGGCATCTATATAACTATTTAATTGAATGCTCTCGCATCAAACCATATCAGTACCAATTGAGGAAACGGTATCAATTCATAATCATATGATCAGGCGACAAGCTGGCAATCATTCAGCCATCGATCAAAGCGTTTTAATGCATAATAAGTTTCAAAGCTCATTCGCGGAACGAATATATACGCTTCCGGTGTGTCAAACTTA
Source organism: Clostridiales bacterium (assembly GCA_030446305.1). Classification (GTDB taxonomy): domain Bacteria; phylum Bacillota; class Clostridia; order Peptostreptococcales; family Acidaminobacteraceae; genus Fusibacter. The sequence continues at coordinate 4,479 of JASUSA010000126.1, forward strand.
ACGAGGCTCATGGCTTCAAGTGCCCTAAATGTTGCATCATCCAGTTCGTTGAGCCCAGTTTTAACAAAAGTCAGAATGTAGCCGCCCTCTGTCTTTTCGATGTTTTCAATCTGTTTTATATCCACTGTGACGGGTGCTGTCAAGTGATCTTCTGTCACATTTGACAAGTTTTGAAAACTGACAGCCGTGCCATCAATATCAATTTGATAGGTTGGCAGATCACGGCGTTTTATAAGTCTGAGAATGTGAAATACGGTATACAGTACAATAATTGGCGCATAGATCGCGAGCGGCAGTGCGGCCACTTTATCAACTGTCTGATGGCGCACAAGCATATAATAAACAATGGCTGCCATGGCAAAGCACAGTGCAAAGACACTCGGTCTGTTTGCGTATTTTGAAATGAGTACTTTCATCTGCGCCCTTCTCAGGTCAACCTGCCTTGAGAGCACGTTGATTTCCATTTTCATAAAATCACCTTGTATAATGAACTCGTAGTCAAGTTACGGTCATTATCCTTTCTTATACGATATAATTAACATAGTGTTGTGGATTGGTTTCATCACCTACA
>JASUSA010000052.1 GCA_030446305.1 Clostridiales bacterium
ATCAGAGGCTATTATACGGATGATGCAACGGTTGAAGCACTGCAAACCTATGTCGCATCTCTTGGCAAAGAGAGCATTGAGGTCAAGAAGGATTCACCGGGATTTGTTGTCAATCGCCTCATGCTGCCGCAGTTCAGAGAAGCTTATTTAGTCTATGACGAAGGCATTGCATCGCTAGAAGATATTGACAAGGCGCTGAAACTGGGACTTAACCATCCTATGGGACCATTTGAACTCATGGATTATACAGGGCTTGATATCGCATTTGACTCATTTGAATATCTCTACAGCGAATTTGCACTGCCGAACTGGGCGCCGCCAACAGCGCTTAGACGTATGATTAATGCCAATCGCCTCGGCAAGAAGACCGGCAAGGGATGGTATGACTACGAATAGACAGCGCTGGCGATCGCAAAACAGTTATGAGGACAATGGGCAAAAAGGCAGCGACTGCATCACCGTAAAAAGCGATGCAGCCTGCCAAATTTATAAAAAATAAGGGGGCAATAGCATGTCAAAAGTCATCACATTGGATCAGTGTATAGATTTGATACAGGACGGTGCATCCACTGTTTGGACCACAGCGGGACTGGCGGGTTTTCCAGAGTATATAGCGGACGGCATTGAAAATCGATTTTTAGAAACGGGTAAGCCGCAGAATCTTACAGCCATTCACAGCTGCGGCTGCGGCGACGGCAAAACGCGCGGCATGAATCACTTGGGACACGAGGGACTGATTGGTAAAATCATTGCCGGACATATTGGCGAAGCACCAAAAATTGGCGAATTGGTCAGAGCGGATAAAATTGAGGCGCATTTACTGCCGCAGGGTGTTATGTCACATCTCTGGCGCCATATTGCCGGGAAAAAAATGGGGGTCATCACGAAAGTGGGACTGGGTACCTTTGTCGATCCGCGACAAACCGGCGGCAAAGTATCGCCTTGTACAAAGGATGAACTGGTGAAAGTGATAGAGCTTGAAGGTGAAGAATGGCTGCTCTACAAGACATTCCCCATTGATATTGCCTTTATCCGCGGTACGACGGCAGATGAGAAAGGCAATCTAACCATGGATAAGGAGCCGCTTTTCCTCGAGGCGATTTCAATGGCACAAGCCGTTAAAAACGGCGGCGGTATTGTCATTGCACAAGTAGAATACGTTAGCAAGCCATATCAGCTTCACCCTCAAAGTGTCAAAGTGCCCGGTAATTATATTGACTATATCGTCGTAGCGCCGCCGGAACAGCATATGCAGACAAAGGGGACTGTCTTCAATCCTGCGCTTAACGGCGATGTCAAAGTGCCGCTAAATGCCATTCCAAAACTGCCGTTAATTGATCGTAAAATCATTGCGCGCAGAGCGGCGATGGAACTTATGCCAAATACAGTTGTAAACTTGGGCATTGGAATGCCGGAGGGCATTGCCAGCGTTGCAGCAGAAGAAGGTGTCAGCGATTATATCACCATGACGACAGAACTTGGAACCTATGGCGGTATTCCGGCAAGCGGCGTTGATTTTGCCACTGCCTATAATGCTGAGGCAATTATCGACCATCAGTATCAGTTTGATTTCTATGATGGCGGCGGATTGGCCGGTGCATTTTTAGGACTGGCAGAAACCGATCAGTTCGGGAATTTAAATGTCAGCAAGTTTGGTGAAAAAGTGGTTGGACCGGGCGGCTTTATCAATATCAGCCAAAACTCCAAAAAAGTCGTATTCTGCGGCACATTTACCGCCGGCGGTTTGAAAACCGAAGTCAAAGACGGGAAGCTCGTAATTCTCAATGAAGGTGCGAAACAAAAATTTGTTGAGCAAGTCGATCATATTACGTTTAGCGGACAATATGCCAGCCAAGTGGGGCAGCCGGTACTCTATGTAACGGAGCGCGCTGTCTTTAAACTCGAAGCAGGTGGTTTGACGCTAATTGAAGTGGCACCGGGCATTGATGTCGAACGCGATATTCTTTCTCAAATGGCATTTAAACCGAGGATTTCCGAAGACTTAAAACAGATGCCGGCAGAGATCTTTGAAACAAATTGGGGCGGTTTACAAAACGTTATGAAGCTGTAAGCACTTCATATATAATCTATTATAAGGGGGTAAATTTATGACGGTTTTGAGTGGTATAGGCATACTCATTGGTTTTGCGGTACTGATGTTCGGTGCATGGAAGAAAGTAAATCTGCTCGTGGTAACATTGGTCGTCAGTGCAATTATCGCTGTCTTTAGCGGTATGAACGTCGCGGAAGTATGGACGGGGCCTTATATTGACGGCTTTATGGGGTTTGCTGGAAAATACCTTCTCCTCTTCTGCTTCGGCGCCTTGTTTGGCAAAGTGCTGGAAGACAGCGGTGCCGGATGGCGCATCGCCAATACCATTGCCAGCAAAGCAGGTGACAAGTGGTCACTGGCTACTTTTGTCGCTGTAACACTCATTTTACTCTATGGCGGCGTCAGTATTTTCGTCATCGTCTTCTTTATCTTGCCAATCGGCAAGAGCTTATTTAAGAAGCTCAGAATCCCGTGGTCCTATTTTCCGGGGATTGCAATGCTCGGAACCATCCCACCCGTTGGGATGCTACCGGGAAGTCTGCAACTGCTCAATATTATTCCTACGAGTTATTTTGGTACGACGCTCATGGCAGCGCCTGTTATCGGTCTGATTGTAACGGTTCTCTATTTTATCCTTGGCTATTTATACATTAAGTGGATTATGAAAAACAGTGAAACGAACTTTGATCTTCAGGAGTTTAGCTTGACACAGTCCATTGAACTCGATGAAGCGGCACTCAATGAATCAGCGCCGTCATTCTGGCTCTCTATTCTACCAATAGCATTGGCACTCATTATCATCAATGTTTTGAAAGTGGATATCGTCTTTGGCCTCATTATTTCCAGCGCTGTAGGCATCGTGCTCTTTAAGAAATCAATGGGCAACGTTCTCGATACGATTAATGCGGGGGTTGCCAATGGCATCCTACCAGTTATCTATGTATCAGTTGTCGTTGGTGTTGCAAGGACTGTAGCGGCAGCGCCGTTCTTCGAAGTCATGAAAAACTTCTTGCTGACATTAAGCATTCCCGGCCTCTTTAAAGTGGTGGCGACGACATCCATTCTGTCTGCAATGACGGGTTCGTCTTCCGGCAGTATGACCATGATCCTCGAACTCTTTGGGAACGATTTTCTATCGTGGGGCTATAATCCGGAATTGTTACACCGATTGATTTCAACGGCTTCATTGGGATTTGATTCACTGCCGTGGAATTCTGTGGTCGTCGTATTCTTTACACTGAGCGGCGTTTCCTATGCGAAGGGCTATAAGCATGTCTTTGCGACAACTGTGCTCATGCCGCTCATTTGTACACTGGCGATTATTCTAATGGGTTCTGTTTTTTACTAGGAGGCTGATATGCAATTAGATAATCAAGTTGCAATCATCACAGGTGCCGGCAGAGGACTTGGTAGAGCAATGGCTTTAGAGCTTGTCGGCGCGGGTGCGATTGTGGTGATCGTCGATATTAACGGCGAAAATGCGGAAAATGTTTGCCGAGAAATTTTGGAAAACGGCGGCAAGGCGTCGGCATATGCCGTCGATATCACCAAACGGGAGGCAGTCGCCGATATGGTGCGAAATGTACGTGAGACATACGGTAAAATTGACCTCTTGATTAACAATGCAGGAATTACCAAAGATCGGTCATTTTTAAAAATGTCCGATGACGATTGGCAAGCGGTTATTCAAATTAATTTGACCGCCATGTTTATTTGTACACAGGAAGTTGTCAAAGTAATGTCAGCCGACGGCAGCGGGGGCAATATTGTCTGTGTGAGCTCGCTTTCCGGCAATGAAGGCAATTACGGACAGACAAACTATGCCGCGTCAAAGGCAGGTGTGATCGGTTTCGTAAAGAGCCTCAGCAAAGAATTGCCGCGCTACAATATTCGGATTAATGCGATTGCGCCGGGTTTTATTAAAACAGAAATGACAGACCGCATTCCGGAGGATGTTCAGCACAAGATTATTTCAAAAATACCAATGCAGCGCCCGGGACTGCCTGAAGAGGTTGCAAAGGTCATTAAGTTTTTAGCTTCATCGGACAGCGGATACATCAACGGTCAAACAATAAACATCAACGGCGGTATTTACGTCTGATGTGTTCTGCATAGAGCAAAAATGCCTGACAGGTTAAAACTGTCAGGCGTTTTTTTTACACAATGCTTTATGTGAAACGATGTGGTTCATTGGATAACAGCGGGATCAAGTAGCTGTGGTGTTGATTAAAGTACAAATTGCCACCAAGGCAAATAGATTAAAAATGCGGCCAATACCATGACGGGCAACAGCCAAAGGCCATATTTAACCACTGGTTTAGCGTCATAAAGTCCGCTGCCATTGCCGATTAGCAAGATAACATTATGAAACGGCAGGATGAAATGGCCGCAGACGGTGATAAAAATAAGGAACATCATGACCGTGGGCGAAGCGATCCCAGATGAAACCGTCATGAGTCCTGGGATGACCACCGACATGGTTGTAATATTGCTGCCGAGCACCATGTGCAGTAATCCCGTTACAAAGAGCACCGCTGCTTGGTAAACCACGTTGAACGTTTCCGGAAAGATATGAATAAATCCTGAGAAGAGAATATCCGCCAATCCGCTGACCGTCATCACGGGGCCAATGGCAAAGGCGGCGGTAAGAAAAATGAGCAAGCGGCCGTTAACCGATTTGAGATCATGCTTGTGCAGTAATCCCAGCGGGAACATGAGCAGTGTGCTAATGACGACAATATAGGTGCCGCTGAGACCATGAAAATCTTCAGTTGCCCATGCAATGAGCATGGCTGCAAGAATGATCAAATACCGTTTCTGTGCCGCCGTCATCTTTGCATGTGCTTGATGCGTGAAACCGGCAGAAATATTTTGATAGGCTGTCAGTTCGGTATGAAAGATAAAGCCGAATAGCAATAATCCCAACAAACAGTAGAGCAGGGTTGGCGGGAACATGACTTTGAGCCACATCAGTTCGTTAATCGCTTGGCCGCTCATGGCAATGAGTGCGTTATTCAAAATAATATCGCCGCGAATCATCGTCATATTGATGAACATCGAAAAGAGGAATACTGCAAATAAAAGCGGTTCTCGGACTGCTTTAGGCAATGCCAATTTATCGTAGTAGCGACTGAAAATATGTGACAAAATAATAACCCTTGAAAAAGGCTGTGGAATCACAAAGATCATTAAAAACGCCAAGAGAAAGATCACAAAGAGAAGGCGATATTTTGTCGTGGCATGGCGAATGAGAAAAGGTTCAATAAGTATTTCGGGCAGCCCACTGTTAGCAATGCCCTGTGAAAAGACAAAGGCGAATACAATGAGAATGAAATTCTCAGAGAGCGGGAATTGGAGCAATTTTTGTATTGGCGGATGTCCAAAGGCAAAAAAAAGTAAAAGTGCCATTAAGGATACAATGGTTTTATGGACGGCGCCGTTAACCCAGAGTGTAATGGTTAAAATCAGTGTGGCGAGAACCATGGACTGGTCAAATGACAAGCCAAAGGGTCTTGTGAAGATGATGAGTAGCGGTATGACAAGACTGATGAACAGGTTCCTCGATTGTACATTCATAGACAACTCCTAAGCAATTATTGAGAAATAGAAAGACTCTCTGGTATATTATGTTGCAAGAGCGGTGCCAAGCACAAAAAGCGCGTACGGCAAGGGGTTGCGCAATTGAATGTATCAGAATTGAAACATTTAACCTGTCAATGGTTGCAAATGGGCGTCAGAAGGGGAATGAATCTCAGCATAATGAAAGCCCCTTTAAATCATGCCAAGGTGGGACCTTAACAAATTTTAAAGGGGCTTTTGATAGGAATCGGGTTAATCAGACTTTATTCGGTTTTATCATCTGTTGTTTCAGGCGTGTCAGAAGCATCCGTTTCTTCGTTGGAAGCCTGAGTGGCATGCTCATCAAACTCGCCATCGGTTCCTTCAGCGGTTGCATCGCTGTTGCCACAGCAGCAGTCGTCGCCGCAGTCACAATCATCGTCGCAATCACAGTCGCAGTCTTCTTCATCGCCACAGCAGCAACAGCAAGATTCTGAAACAAACTGATCTTTAAGTGATATGACCGTTTCCTTTAAGTCATCGTACTTTGACAGGATAAAGTCTCTTTCTTTTTCAAAGATATCCGGCACTTCTATTGCCTTCAGTTTCGGTACGACAAACTTTCGGGCACAATAGCCTGCGACAAATCCCAGCGCTGCACCAGTCACAAATGAATCTCTATTTTTTTTCTGTTCCCTCAAGCGACGTTCTTCCTCATATCGTTTCATATGACCAAACATAAGCAGCCTCCTCTTTACTTTTCATATTCTTTACCCTATTATAGACGAAAAACGCAATGCGTGCGTATGGTTTCGCAAATTGTTCAAAATTTATTTGTTTTATAATGGTGGTGACAAATGATTTGATGCGGTAAATTGGGTGTATGTATGCTATAAATCATAAATAGCGAAATAGCGAAATAGCAAAATGGCGAATAAAGAATAAAGAAATGTTTAATGAAGGGTAGTGCGCACCGTGTAAGTGGCATAAGACGTGTAAGTGGAAAAAGATTAGTAAAAGGCGATGATGCATATCCCTTATATGATAATAGAAAGGTGTGAAACGGATGATTTACTTATTTTTTGCTGAAGGTTATGAAGAAGTCGAAGCGATTGCAGTTGTTGATGTCTTAAGAAGAGCGGCTTGTGAAGTGACGATGGTAGGGCTTGATGCCATGAAAGTCAAAAGTGCTCATAACATTGAAATAACAATGGATACAATGCTGTCAGAAATGCGTGAACCCATGCAGGAAGACATCTTTATTTTACCGGGTGGACAGCCAGGAACCAACAATTTATCTGAAAGTGCAGTGCTTAAACAACTATTTCAAAAGGCATACGATAGGCACTGCATCATTGCGGCAATTTGCGCTGCGCCGACTGTATTGGATCAATGGGGGATAACGAAAGGGAAAAAGCTTACCTGTTACCCGAGCTATACGCCACATATTAAAAACGCCGATGTCGTCGATCAAGATATTGTATCAAAACCGGGTTTGATTACCGCAAGAGGCGTTGGCGTTGCACTTGAATTCGGACTTGAAATCGTAAAGCAGTTAAAAGGCAACGAACAAAGCGAAACGCTGCGCAAAGCAATGGTTCTGCCATCATTGCAGAAATAGCAGAACCGATGGCTCAAAAAAAGAATGATGCGGCAATCATGCTGTTTCCTCTTAATGCCAGTAAATAGAAGTGCTCGTTTTATTTTTTGTCCCTTTGGCAATAATCTCATCCTCTTTGCTGCCGGTACCAACAGAGATCACCAATTCGTAATAATCGTAAAGACCGCCAAAATTATCACCATCTGGCGTTTCCAGTTCTTTATAGGTAGCTGAAGCAGCACCGCCGAGTGCTTTTAATGCAATTTCGGCAAGCGCTTGGCTCCGATTAGCGTCTGTTCCCGGCGAAACGAGGATGCCGAGGCCAATGGTACCGTCTTGAGGGGTAATGACGACATCAACGGCATCGTGGTTTTTAAGTGTTTCTGCCACGGCAACGGCAATCATTGATTCCGTAATCGGAAATTCGGGATCATTGGTCTCAGCATCATTATTGCCTGACAGAGCACTGCCGCCCGGAAGGCTTTCTTTGCCTTCCAAATTGACATCTAAATCATCATAGGGTCTGCTGAGTTCGCAGATGCCAATGGCAATCGCAACGACAAAAATAAGTCCCAAAATTAATTTAAGGGGCTTTTTTTGTTTTGGTTTCTCGGCAACGGTCTCAGGCCCCATTTTTTTTAGCAAGCGCTCGCGCGTCGTTTCAAATTTGCTGATGATTCCCGAAATCTGATCTTCATTAATCAGCTTGATCGCGCGCTCACAAATATCCAGCGCTTCGGAAAATCGCCCGCGTTTTTCCAAGAGTCGAATGGCACTTTCGTAGGTTTTTGAGATTTTTGGCGTATAGTTTTCAAAGATTTCAATATAGATGTCGAGTGCGATTTCTTCGTTGATCAGTTCCATTTTCTGTGCTCTTTGTGTTAGATTAAAGAGTTCATTCCTCTTTTCTGACATAGTATCCCCCTTGGACGTTTCTAATAAAGGTATCGGTAAATGCTTATGATTTGTTAAGTGCTGACGGCGGATTTGTAAATAATTTTTGAATGCGTGTTTTAAAGTTGACTCAATTAATCGGATATATTATAATGGTTATGATTTCATAGTAAATGACTAGGAATTAAATAAAGGAGACGAGACATTGAAGCTATCTACGAGAGGACGCTACGGCCTAAAGGCAATGTTCGACCTTGCGTTGCACTTTGGCGACGGGCCGATTTCACTGACGAGTATTGCAGAGAGACAGGCGATATCCGTAAACTATTTGGAACAATTGATATCACCGCTCAGAAAAGCAGGACTTGTCAAGAGCGTTCGCGGTGCTCAGGGTGGCTATATGCTGGCCAAGGCACCAGAGATGATCACTGTCGGGATTATACTAACAACGCTGGAAGGGCCGCTTGCGCCGACAGACTGCGTTGCTGATGATGAAGAAACCTGTGATCATACACATTACTGTGTGACAAAGGTCATTTATGAAAAAATATATGAGAGTATTAAAGGCGTTGTAAACGCCATAACACTGCAGCATATGATCGATGATTTTCATGAGAACAGCAATCATATCATTGAGAACATATGCGAGTGCAAATAGAAGTGTGAGGAGACGGCCGCAATGAAGCAGATTTATTTGGATTATTCAGCGACAACACCGGTGAAACGTGAAGTCATTGATACGATGTTGCCTTTTTTTACTGAGGTTTATGGGAATGCATCCAGTATTCACAGTTTTGGACAAGAAGCCAAAACTGTTCTGGAACAATCGAGAAAATCAATTGCCGAAACCATTAATGCCACACCGGATACATTTTATTTCACAGGTGGCGGTTCCGAATCGGACAACTGGGCGTTAAAAGGCGTTATGCGGGCGAATCGCAAAAAAGGCAATCATTTGATAACGTCGAAGATTGAGCATCATGGTATACTGCATACATGCACTGCGCTTGAAAAAGAAGGTTTTGAAGTCACATATCTCGATGTCGATGCTGAGGGCATGATCAGCCTTGAAGCGCTTGAGGCGGCGATAACAGATCAGACGGTACTGATTTCCATTATGTTCATCAACAATGAAATCGGCACAATGCAGCCTGTGAAAGCCATTGGTGAAATCGCACATAAACACGGGGTACTCTTTCATACAGATGCCGTACAGGCTTATGGCAATGTTAAAATTGACGTCAATGCAATGAACATTGATCTTATGAGCGTATCCGGGCATAAGATTTATGGGCCAAAAGGCATTGGCGGCCTCTATATCAAAAAAGGCATTCGCATTCAGAATATTATTGAAGGTGGCGCCCAAGAGCGCAATAGACGTGCCGGAACAGAAAATATTCCGGGTATTGTCGGTTTTGCGAAAGCGGCGGTTATGGCAGATGAAGCGCTGGAATCGCACCGTGAAAAACTTATTTACCTAAGGGATAAACTGGCAAACGGTATTATGGCGACCATTCCTTATGCAAAGTATAACGGGCATCCAACGGAACGCCATCCGGGTAATGTCAACATTTGTTTTGAATTTATTGAAGGTGAAGCGCTGCTGCTGAGTCTAAATGCAAAAGGGATTGCAGGTTCAAGTGGTTCCGCATGTACATCAGGGTCACTTGATCCGTCGCATGTGCTCTTGGCAATTGGTTTGCCGCATGAAATTGCACATGGCTCACTTAGACTTTCAATCGGTGATTTTACGACAGAAGAAGATGTTGACTATACCATTGAATCGCTGAAAGAAATCGTTCAAAAATTAAGACTGATGTCGCCGCTATACGACAAGGTACTCAAGGAGGGCAAATAGGATGCTTTATACAGAAAAGGTTATGGATCATTTTATGAATCCAAGAAATGTGGGCGAGATTGAAAATGCGGATGGTGTCGGTGAAGTCGGCAACGTCAAATGCGGGGATATCATGCGCATTTATATAAAAGTTGACGGGGATCAAATCGTCGATGTCAAATTTAAAACATTTGGCTGCGGGTCGGCAATTGCAGCATCTTCGGTTGCAACCGAACTCATTATGGGTAAAACCATTGACGAGGCGCTTGCACTGACGAACAAACAAGTCATTGATGAACTCGGCGGTTTGCCACCGGTTAAAGTACACTGTTCCGTCTTGGCAGAACAGGCGCTGAAAGCGGCAATATACGATTATGCCACTAAGAACGCATTGACATTCAAGGGACTTGAAGGCTATGATCCCGATGAAGACCATCATGATCACGATGTGGTCGATATCGAGTTTTAGACTTTTGATAAGTATACACATATATGAATGCTAAGAAGCGGGTGCGGCATTGGATGCCATACCTGCTTTAACTTTATTCGTGACAATGAATGCTGATTTATGGTAGAATAAAGACAACTTAAGAAAACTGTATTGAAAAAGCATTGAAGAAGAGGAGTAGACATCGCCTAAAGAGAGGTGCCGCTTGGTGAAAGGCATCATGATGTTGAAGCAGCTTCCGAGCTCCGGGATTGAACGCACAGTAGGTTCCGGCGTCTTGCAAACGTTATCCAGCATTTTACCTTCAAAGTGACCGATGTCGATCGGTAAGCAGGGTGGTACCGCGATGCGTCGTCCCTGCAATGGCCTTTGGAGGTTTTTATTTTGAAAAAAAGCGAAAGCATGATTATGGAGGAATGACGGATGAAATCTATGGGTCTGAATGAAATCAGAAGCGCGTTTCTTAAATTTTATGAATCGAAAGATCATTATGTAACGGCAAGCTACTCGCTGGTGCCGCAGGGCGACAAGAGCCTTTTGCTGGTTAATGCAGGCATGCAGCCGTTAAAAAACTATTTTATGGGGACGGAAGTGCCACCTAAGCCTCGAATGGCAACTTGTCAAAAGTGTATTCGGACAGGCGATATTGAGAACGTCGGTATTACAGCGCGCCATGCCACATTCTTCGAAATGCTCGGCAATTTCTCTTTTGGCGATTATTTTAAAAGAGGTTCTATTGAATTTGGCTGGACGTTTATTACCGAAGTGCTTGAATTGCCAATTGACAAACTATGGCCATCTGTCTATTACGAAGATGATGAAGCGTTTGAAATCTGGCGTGATGTCATTGGTATTCCAGAAGAACGCATTACCAGACTTGGCAAGGAAGATAATTTTTGGGAAATTGGAACGGGGCCGTGTGGACCGTGTTCAGAAATATATTTTGACCGCGGTGAAGCTTACGGTTGCGGCTCGCCTGACTGTAAGCCGGGATGTGAATGCGATCGCTTCTTAGAATTCTGGAACCACGTCTTTACCCAATACGACAAAGATGATGCCGGCGTCTATCACCCGCTGGCAAAACCGAATATTGATACGGGGATGGGACTTGAACGCATTGCCTGCATCATGCAGGATGTTGATACGATTTTTGAAGTCGATACGATCCGCTCTATTTTGAATACCGTTGTTGAAAAAGCGGGTGTCAAATATGGCGAAACGCGAAAACAGGATATCTCTATCCGCATTATCACAGATCATGTCAAAGCGATTACCTTTATGGTTGCAGATGGCATCATGCCAAATAATGAAGGACGCGGCTATGTGCTCAGAAGACTTTTGAGACGTGCAGCACGCCATGCCAGACTTTTGGGCATGTCGGGCAATGTACTGACAGAACTCGTCGATGCCGTACTCGCTTCTTATGGCCCGAGCTATCAAAATCTTATTGAGAAAGAAACCTATATCAAAAAAGTAATCGAAAACGAAGAAATGCGTTTTCAAATGACCATTGATCAGGGCCTGTCAATTTTAAACGAAGCCATTGATCGCGTTAAAGCAAATGGTGACACGGTGCTCTCCGGCGAAGATGCCTTTAAACTGTACGATACGTATGGCTTTCCACTGGAACTGACAAAAGAAATACTGGAAGAACAGCAGTTAAGCGTCGATGAAGAAGCGTTTAATGCTGAAATGACAAAGCAAAAAGAGCGTGCGAGAACGGCGAGAGGTGCGGGGGAAGATTTAGGCTGGGCGACTGATGCGCTCTCTGAGCTGCCGAAGACGATAACATCGAAATTTATTGGTTACGATCATCTCGAAAGCACAGGTGAAGTTTTGGCAATTGTCGAATCGCAGCAGCTTGAATCGGCGGTTGCCGGCATGGACGTCATCATCGTACTCGATCAAACGCCATTTTATCCGGAGGGTGGCGGACAGATTGGTGATGTTGGCATCATGACAGGTGACGATTTTAAAGCGAATGTCCTTGAAACCACAAAAGGGAAAAACGGTGTGATTGCCCATCGCGTTCACATCACAGATGGCATTGTAACTAACGGCCAGCAAGTAACGGCATCTGTGAATAAGCAAAAGCGTATGGCAACGGCACGCAACCACAGTATGACGCATATCCTTCATAAAACACTGCGCGATGCACTTGGTGAACACGTTGAACAGGCTGGCTCCTATGTAACCCCTGAAAGACTGCGCTTTGACTTTTCGCACTTTGAAGGCATTCCGCATGATGTGCTGCTTAAAATTGAAAAGACAGTAAATGCTAAAATTTTTGAAGCGCTGCCAATTGTCACAGCCGAAATGGGCATTGATGAAGCGCGTGAAAAAGGCGCTATGGCGCTCTTCGGTGAAAAGTACGGAAAAACAGTGCGCGTTGTCACAATGGGTGGCTACAGCATCGAACTCTGCGGCGGGACACATCTAAAAGATACTTCCGAAGCAGGCATGTTTAAAATCGTCAGTGAAGCCGGTGTTGCCGCAGGCGTTCGCAGAATCGAAGCCATTACGGGTGAAAATGTTTATAAATATTTAACAGAAATAGATGAAAAAATGCAACAAGTAGCTGATATATTGAAAACGAATACGTCAGATGTCATCGTCAAAGCTGAGGCAATTGTCGGTGAAATGAAACAGGTACAGCGTGAAAATGAACATTTGAAACAGAAACTGGTAACATCTGATATTGACGGACTCATTGCAAATACCAAAGTGATGAAGGGCGTTGAAATACTGACGGCAAAATTCGACGGTATGGATACCCAAGTGCTCAGAAATTTGGGCGATCAGCTCTTAAGCAAACTCTCATGTGGTTTTGTCGTCTTTGCCAATGTTGAAGCGGAGAAAGTGACCTTTGTTGCCATGGCATCTGAGAACGCGGTGAAAGCAGGGGCACATGCAGGCAACATCATTCGAGAAGTTGCAAAAATTGCCGGCGGCGGTGGCGGCGGCAAGCCAAATATGGCGCAGGCAGGTGGAAAAGATCCTGCAAAGGTTGACGAAGCTTTAGAAAAAGTTTATGCTTTATTTGAATAAATCGGGTATAAGTAGAATAGGTTAAAGCAAGGGGGTAATACCATGAAAAATACAATGAAGTTTAGTGTCGAAGAGTACCTTGAACAAAGCAACCAACGCGATATTCTCTTATACGTCTTCAATGCGCTGGAAGAAAAGGGATACAATCCCGTCAACCAGTTGGTCGGGTATTTGATTTCGGGAGACCCAACCTATATAACGACCTATAATGATGCAAGAACGATGATAAAAAAAGTAGAGCGGGATGAAATTTTAGAGGAACTTTTAACGCACTATATGGAATGTGTGAAGAAATAATGTTCTATTGTAAACCGGCGGATACGAGATTGAGGTATCGAAGCCTTGTTTTGGAAGTCTAACAATTGGCCCCCTGTAAAAGTGATGATCCATTGATGAGGGGGCCGATCTTATTTGCCGTGCTATGAACGCAGCATTTATTTTCTTAAATAGGGCTGAGCGTTTTGAAATCTATGTGATGAATGGATTTAAACGCTTGGTTCACAATGCGTTTATCGTGGGGAAGGAAGATTGGCTGCAGTCGCTGTGTTATGTGTGGCCGCTGTGCTTCCGCGCGTCCGGTGTTTTGCATAAAGGTTTATGGATAAATGAATTGTAATGAATTTCATTTTGGTTTATACTTTAAGAAGGATTTTACAGCATAAAAGCGGAGGAATACGCTATTTGAGAATTATGGGACTGGATGTCGGCGATCGTACCATTGGCGTTGCCATAAGTGATGCACTGTTAATGACAGCGCAGGGAAAAGAAACGATCTTTAGAGAATCCATTAAAAAGGACATCGACAGACTGGTCGATTTAGTCGTCGAATACGACGTGACAAAAATTGTGGCTGGCATGCCTTATAATATGAATGGCACACTTGGTCCGCAAGGTGAAAAAACTCAGGCTTTTATGCAAAAGCTTGAAAAAAAATTACAATATTCTGATCGGCTAAAACAGCCGGTAACAACAGCGTATTGGGACGAGCGCCTAACGTCAGTTGGTGCAGAACGCATGCTGCTCGAAGCAGATATGAGACGTTCAAAGCGTAAAGAAGTGATTGACAAAGTAGCGGCAACTTTAATTTTGCAGGGCTACCTCGATCATTTAAGCATGCAGCGTGAACGTGAACAGCAATAAAATGCGCTGTTATAAAAGGTAATCAATAGATTGGCGGCTGACTGAAAATGGGTCGGCATCGCTGACAATGAATATGAACTTAAACGCGCATAGGCGCGGTTAAACGATAAAGTGAAATGAGAGGTGAAAAATGGACAAGGACAAAGCATTGTTCGAAATTGTCGAGCCCGAGGGTGAAAACTCAGATGTCGTTGAACTATTTGACGACAATGGCAATCCAGTTCAATTCAACATTATTGCAACGCTGGAAGTGGATGAGCAGGAATATGCGATTCTTTCCAATGTGGACGATGATGATGAAGTGCTGATTTTTAAAGTAACAGAGGAAGATGAGGAGTTCATCTTTGAAACCATCGACGATGAAGAGGAGCTTCAGGCCGTGATTGAAGCTTATAACGAATTGTTGGACGAAATGGAATCGTAGGCGGAGACGTCAAAAAAATAAATTGTATTGGGGTGCTGAGATGAATTCAAGTCATGATAATTATAAGAAGAAGCTCAAGGAGGCCGGTTATAAACTGACGCCACAACGGATTGCGATTATTAATGTCATTTCTGAAAACAAGGGAAAGCACCTGAGTACGGAAGAAATATATGATATTGTGAAACAAAGGAACCCGGAGATGGGACTCGCAACAGTATACAGGACACTTCAGCTGCTGGATGAGCTGGAAGTGGTCTCGTCACTGAATTTAGAGGACGGATGTGTGCGGTACGAACTGTACTGTCACACAGGCGAGCATAATCACCACCATTTGATCTGTTCAAATTGTGGTGCAGTCATCGAAGTAGAGGGCGATTTACTTGAAGAGCTTGAAAAGAAGATTGAGATGGAATATGATTTCAAAATAATGGATCATAAAGTAAAATTCTATGGATTATGTCGCAATTGTAAAAACCTTGTTTAGTACAGGGTTTCTTTTACGAATCGACGCGCGGCCTTTGTCAAATATCTTAAGCGTTTTATAAAACTGGTCATTCGAGGGTACGGCAAATGACTCGAATGCCAAAACGAAAGGTGAGATTATGACAAATCAGAGAAATAAAGACGTGAACGAATCACGCAAGAAATTAAAAGAGGGCGAACCAAAGAAAAGAAATATCCCTACAAAAAATCAGAATAACGATTCTGCCAAAGGGCCAGCGGGCGAAAAAGTGAAATCTGCGCCTGCTAAACAGGCGGCGAAACCGTCGCAGAAAGCGCCTCAAAAATCGTCTCAAAGACGATCTCAAAGAAAACCGGCAGAATCTGCAGCAGAAATGAAAAACACAGCGGGCGATTCTGTTTTGAAAATCATACCGCTTGGCGGATTAAATGAAATCGGCAAAAATATGACCGTCTATCAATATGAAGATGACATTATTGTCGTCGACAGCGGCCTTGCTTTTCCAGAAGACGAATTGCTCGGCATTGATGTCGTTATACCGGATATCACTTATTTAAAGAAAAATGCATCAAAAGTTAAGGGCATTGTTCTGACACATGGGCATGAAGACCATATTGGCGGTCTTCCCTACGTGTTAAAAGATTTAAATGTGCCGGTCTATGGCACAAATTTGACTTTGGGTCTCGTAGAAAACAAACTCAAAGAACATAGACTTCCCAAGACGAAGCTCATACGCATTGTGCCGGGACAGATCATTAAACTCGGCGTTTTTGAAATTGAACCGATTAGAGTATGCCACAGCATTGCGGATTCAGTGGCGTTTGCCATTAAAACACCGCTTGGCGTAATCGTTCAAACGGGTGACTTTAAAATTGACTATACGCCTATTGACGGTCAAAAGATGGATCTGCACCGCTTTGCACAGCTGGGCAGTGAAGGCGTTTTGGCTTTGTTGGCAGACAGTACCAACGTTGTGCGCGAAGGGTATACCATGTCTGAGCGAACGGTTGGCGAAACATTTGAACAGATTTTTAGACAGGCAACATCAAGCCGAATTATCGTGGCATCGTTTGCATCAAACGTACACCGCATTCAGCAGATTATTAATGCCGCTGATATGAATGATCGTAAGGTCGCCTTTTCAGGCCGCAGCATGGTTAATGTTTCCAATGTTGCATTGGAACTCGGCTACCTAAAATGCTCGCCGGATATCATTATTGATATCAAGGACATTGACCGATACCCAGAGAATGAAATTGTCGTCATCACGACAGGTTCACAGGGTGAAACCATGAGTGCGCTTGCGCGTATGGCAAATTCTGAGCACAGAAATATGGATATTGTACCGGGTGATACGGTGATTCTTTCATCATCGCCAATTCCGGGCAATGAGAAGAGCGTTTATCAAATCATCAACAAACTGACGCAAAAAGGAGCTCATGTTATTTACGAATCGCTGGCAGATGTACATGTATCCGGCCATGCGAAGCAAGAAGAGCTTAAACTTATTCATACGCTGGTAAAACCGAAGTATTTTCTGCCGGTTCATGGTGAATATGTGCATTTAAATCGCCATAAAGAACTCGCTGAAGAACTCGGTATGAACAACAGCAATATATTCATCCTAAGCAACGGCGGTGTGCTGGAATTCAGCGCCAAAGGTGCTAAAATTGGCAAGAGCGTTCAGGCGGGACGCGTCTTTATTGACGGCTTGGGTGTTGGCGATGTTGGCAATATCGTCTTGAGAGATCGCAAGCATCTGTCTGAAGACGGTCTGATAATCATCGCCGTGGCACTGTCAGAAGAAACTGGCGAAGTCGTTAATGGACCGGATCTCATTTCTAGGGGATTTGTTTACGTCAGGGAATCAGAAGCGCTGATGGATGGCGCCAGAAGCGTTATTGATGAAGAACTGAAACGCTGTTTCAGTAAAAATATCAAAGACTGGGCGACGTTAAAATCATCTGTAAAAGATGCACTTAGCCAGTATATTTACCAAAGTACCAAACGATCCCCAATGATCTTGCCGATTTTTATGGAGGTTAAATAATGCGTGAGATCTTTCTCACGCTTTTTTACGTCGCTGCATTTGATGAAGACGCACTTCCCAAATGAAGCAATCATTGTGATGAAGATGATCACAGGACGGAAAGATCTGTGATATCAATAACCCACCGCATGTACAATTGCATCATCAGCACCAAATGTACGGATGATGCGGCAGTAAAATAAACGACGCTGGACAGAAGCTGATTTGAGGTATGAAGATGAAAAAATGGTTTGTATTGGTATTTGTCTTAGGACTGGCATGGCTGATGACGGGCTGTGCGTCCATATTGGAAAAGTATAATGAACCCGTTGATCCCAGTGATGAAACGCAGGTTGTTGTAACCGTGCCGAAAGGTGCTTCCACGACATCCATTGCCACGCTTTTAAAAGAACAGTCACTTATTCAAAACATCAATGCCTTTAAGGCTAAAGCAAAAGTTTTGGAAGCCGACGGCAAGATGCAGGCAGGTGATTATCAACTGTCAAAATCAATGTCCGCTGAAGCGATCATTGAAAAGCTCGTTGCAGGCGATGTCTTTGTTGAGACGGAAACATTTACAATTCCCGAGGGGTATGAAGTCAGGCAAATTGTCGATCGACTCAGTGAAGAGGGCATTGCAGATGCAGATGTGCTGAAAGATGTTTTGGCGAATGAGCCGTTTGATTTTGCATTTTTGGAGGGTGTTGACAGGCAGTATTTGCTTGAAGGCTACCTATTCCCAGATACGTATACGGTCAAAAAGGGTACAAGTGAAAAAGAAATTGTTCACATGATGCTGGCGCGTTTTGACGATGTGTTTAAACCGGCGTATTATACACGCGCTGAGGAACTGAATATGACAATCGATCAAGTGGTAACGCTGGCCTCCATTATTGAACGCGAAACAAAGAAAACAGAGGAATTGCCCGTTGTATCCAGTGTTTTTCACAACAGAATTGACCAAAAGATGCTGCTGCAATCCTGTGCGACGATTCAATATGTGCTGAAAGAGCGCAAAGAGCGGTTAACCTATGATGATCTGGCGCTCGAATCGCCGTTTAACACTTATCAGCATCTTGGCCTAACGCCGGCACCAATTGCGTCGCCCGGTGAAAAGGCTATTGAAGCAGCGCTTTACCCTGCGGATACAAATTATTTATATTTCGTAACGACGGGACTTGGCGATGGTTCTCATTATTTTAATGAGACACTGGCGGGGCATAACCGAGATAAAGAGAAAGGGAAGCAGAACGAAAATGGAAGCTAAAATTGTTGAAAAACAAGTCGAAGCATACATTCGCCAACTCTTGCCGGAACGCGATGCTTTTTTTGCGGCACTTGAGCAAACTGCAGAAGCCGATTATATTCCCATTGTACAACCTGAAGTTGCGCAACTCCTGCGATTGATGATTGCCTTAAAAAAGCCACAGCGCGTGCTGGAAATCGGTACGGCAATTGGCTATTCTGCATCATTAATGGCAATTGCCATGCAAACGGGTGAGATTGATACCATTGAACTCAGTGACGAAATGGCAGCAGCGGCACAAATTACTTTTCAAAAAATGGAACAGTCGTACGAAAGGCATGCAGCCATTCGACTCATCAAAGGCGAAGCCAAAACGGTTTTAGAAGCACTGGACGGCGACTATGATATGGTATTTATCGATGCTGCGAAAAGTCATTATAAAGCATACCTTAAGCTCGTCATGCCGCTTGTCAGTAAAGGCGGATTGATTATCTCTGATAATGTACTCTACAAGGGAACGGTTGCCGACGATTCGCTGGTGCCGAAAAAGCACAAGACGATTGTCAAACGCATGCGTGACTATTTGACCTATATTTCTGAGCATCCCGCACTGACCACGTCGGTGCTTTCAGTGGGTGATGGTGTTGCTTTAAGCTATATGAAGGAAGATTAAAGGAGAAATAAGCATGAACAAAATTGAATTGCTTGCACCGGCGGGCGATTTGGAAAAATTGAAATTTGCATTGCATTACGGTGCAGATGCCGTCTATATCGGCGGTCAAATTTTTGGCCTTAGGGCGGCGGCAAAGAATTTTTCGTTTGAAGAGATGAAGACGGGTATTGCCTATGCGCATGAAAGAGGTCGCCGGGTATACCTAACACTGAACATCATTCCACACAATAACGACATTGAAAAGCTTAAAGCGTATATGGACGTCGTACGCGATTTAAAACCGGATGCGGTTATTCTCTCGGACCCCGGAACACTTATGTATGTACGTGAAATGATGCCTGAGATGGAAATTCACCTAAGTACGCAGGCCAACAATACCAACTATATGAGTGCGCGCTTTTGGCATCAGCAGGGTGTTAAACGGGTTATTCTCGCACGGGAACTCTCATTTAATGAAATTGCCGGCATCCGTGAAAACACGCCTGAGACGCTGAGTCTCGAAGCCTTTGTTCATGGGGCAATGTGTATTTCCTATTCCGGACGATGCCTGCTCAGCAATTATCTCAACGGCAGAGATGCCAACCGTGGGGCTTGTTCTCAGCCTTGCCGCTGGCAATACCACTTGATGGAGCAAACGCGTCCAAATGAGTACTATCCGGTAGTTGAGACAGAAGAAGGCACCTTCTTCTTTAACTCTAAAGATCTTTGCATGATCGAACACATACCTGAGCTCATTCAGTCTGGGCTGGACAGCCTTAAAATTGAAGGCAGAATGAAGAGTGTCTACTATGTCGCCAACATTATTAGAGCGTACCGCGAGGCGATAGACACTTATTATCGCGATCCGGAAGGTTTTGCCTATAATCCAAAGTGGTTTGAAGATATCCGAAAAGCATCTCACAGAGAATTCACTAAGGGCTTTTATTATCGTAAACCGACGGAGAATGACCAACTCTACAGTTCCAGCTCATATATTCGGGAATACGATTTTATTGGCATTGTCACTGCATATGATCCCGATACGAAAATGGCGACAGTCGAACAGCGCAATCACTTTAAGGTCGGCGATTTTGTAGAAGTGATGGGTCCGAATTATTTTGAAAAGACGTTTACCGTCGATGCTATTTACGATGAAGCCGGCACTGCTGTTGAAAGGGCACCACACGCACAGCAAATATTGAAGATACCAATGCCATTTGCAGTGGCGCCGCTGGATATTTTGAGAAAACCCAAGGAGGTGCCAAATGAGTAAACCCGTTGTTATCGGCGTTACAGGCGGTACGGGATCTGGTAAGAGCACCGTTGCAAAATCAATATTTCAGGCCATCCCAGAAGAAAACATTCTGATTATTGAACAAGATGCTTACTACAAAGATCAAAGTGATTTGACATTTGAAGAGCGTGTCAAAACCAATTACGATCATCCGCTGGCATTTGACACGGAATTGCTCATTGAACAGGTGAAAGCGCTTTGCAGAAATGAAACGGTACAGAAACCCATTTATAATTTTTCAAAGCACAACCGGGAAGCCGTAACCATTACCCTTGTACCGCGTGATATTATTATCCTCGAAGGCATTATGATATTAGAAGATGCGCGCCTACGCGATTTAATGGATATTAAGATCTTTGTCGATACCGATGCAGATGTTCGAATTATCAGACGTATTGTCAGAGATATCAACGAACGCGGACGAACGCTTGAATCTGTAATTGATCAGTATTTAAATACAGTTAAACCGGCACATGATCAGTTTATTGAACCGACAAAGAAATTCGCCGACATTATCATTCCCGAAGGTGGTTATAATCGTGTTGCCATTGATATTATGACGACGAAGATCATGGCGGTCATGCGAGAAAAGAAAGGTGGAAAAGTCTAATGGCATATGAAACGCAAAGGCTTGAAGTCAGAAAGCGCATCGCACTTATTGCCCATGATTCGCGGAAAAGCGACATGATTGAATGGTGTACGGAGCATCAGACAGCGCTTAGCAAGCACGTTCTATACGGTACGGGAACGACGGCAAAACTTATCGTTGAGGCGACAAAGCTTCCGGTACAGGGGCTCAAGAGCGGCCCACTTGGCGGGGATCAGCAAATTGGCAGCAAGATTGTCGAAGGGGAAGTCGATTTTATGATTTTTTTCTGGGACCCGCTTAGCTTGCATCCGCACGATCCTGATGTTAAGGCATTGCTGCGCATTGCAACACTTTACAATATTCCCATTGCAACCAATATATCCACTGCAGATTTTCTGCTGAACAGTCTTTATATGGATAAAGTCTACTCACGAAAACTCATTAATTTTGACAGCTATCTCAACCGTAAAATATAGGTGATATCATGGATTATGAAGCATTGCTAGCCGCGGCGATGGAAGCGGGGGCATCCGATTTGCACCTGGTGCCCAATGCTGCACCGACAATTCGGGTCAATGGAAAAATTAAACCCGCAACAGGATTTGATGTTTGTACGTATTTGGATATTCAAGGATTCGTTGATGAAATACTACCGGAATATTTTATGCAGCAGCTTAGCGAAACCGGCGAAGTGAGTTTTAGCTACTCAAAATTTGATCTGGGCAGGTTCCGCGTCAACATCGTGAAACAGCGTGGAACGCTTAGTATTGCCATTCGAATACTCAAGCTTGAAATTCCTTCATTCGAGACGTTGGGATTGCCGGAAGCCTTTATTCGCCAAATGGACAGAGGGCGTGGTTTGCTCGTTGTCAGCGGTCCTTCTGGGTCGGGAAAATCAACGACGATTGCAGCACTGATTAGCGAAATTAATCAAAAGCACGCGTATCATATTATGACGATTGAATCGCCGATTGAGTACCTCTATCAGCACGGCTCAAGTACAATTCTTCAAAGAGAGGTTGGTGTTGACTGTCGAACGATGACGGAAGGCGTTCTCAGTGCTTTTCACCATGATCCGGATATCCTC
The DNA here is from genome assembly GCA_030446305.1 of Clostridiales bacterium. Taxonomy (GTDB): domain Bacteria; phylum Bacillota; class Clostridia; order Peptostreptococcales; family Acidaminobacteraceae; genus Fusibacter. Next base: position 22,363 of record JASUSA010000052.1, read on the forward strand.
GTCATTTCAAACCTTCGAGATGAAACCGTTATTGACTATGCGCTGCAGGTGGCTGAATCGGGTAAACTCGTTATTGCAGGCATGAATGCCGTCAATACCCGAACGGCGCTTGAGAAACTTATCAGCGGCGCAAGACCTGAACACATGGCTTCGCGAAAATACAAGGTTTCTTCTTCGCTGCTGGGGATCCTGTCGCAAAAATTGGTACCGCACATTCATGAGGAAAGGCGCATATTGAGTTATGAGCTGCTCATTCCGAATGCCGCTGTCAAGGCAAATATTTATGAAAATCGATGGGATGATCTGCCTACAGTCCTGATATCCGGTCAAAAGGACGGTATGCGCTATATGGATCACAGTTTATTTCGATTGTATCAGGATGGCGAAATTTCAAGAGATACCATGCTGAAATTTTCGCATGATCCCGATTATATACGCAGACTAGAAATTGCGGCACTGCGATAAGTGAAAGTTTTGACGATTTCGTATGAATTACAGGATTGCCACATGTTCTCAGTTCTGATAAAATCATATGAGACGTTATCGATTCAGTAGGAGGTGTTGATGGCTCGCCTAAAAACCCTCAAAGGCAGTAAGTTGCCTAATAGATAAAAACAAAATATTTGGAGGTTATTAACATGATTTCTGCAAGTGAATTTCGAAAAGGTGTTACATTTGAAATAGATGGAGAACCCTTTGTCGTCGTTGATTTTCAACACGTAAAGCCGGGAAAGGGTGCGGCATTTGTCAGAACAAAATATAAGAGTTTAATTTCCGGAACCATTAGAGAGCAAGCGTTTAACCCTTCTGAAAAGTTTCCGAGAGCGCACATTGAAACAAAAGAAATGCAGTATTTGTACAGTGAAGGCGATTTGTACTATTTTATGGACAATGAAACTTATGACCAAATTCCGCTTTCTGCTGATCAAGTAGAAGATGCCATTCTCTTTATTAAAGAAAATGACAATGCAACACTCAAGTTCTACAAGGGCAACTGTTTCCAAGTGGAAGCGCCAAATTTCGTTATTCTTGAAGTCGTTGAAGCTGAACCAGGTGTCAAAGGCGATACGGCGACAAATGTCACAAAGAAAGCAAAAGTGGAAACTGGCGCTGAAATCATTGTGCCACAGTTTGTCAACGAAGGTGATAAAATTAAAATTGATACGAGAACAGGTGAATATTTATCACGTGCCTAGTCATCTGATGAACCGATGATGTATTTGTCAAAAAAATCAGCCAAATGGCAGCAAGTCCCAACTGAGAAAAAAGTGACATTAATCCGCTTAGACGGTATTGATAAAACCACAAAGGAGGGAAAACACATGAGCTATATGAATGAAAGAGTAGCATTTCTAAAAGGCCTGGCCGAAGGGATGGAAATTGATTCCTCAACCAAGGAAGGCAAGCTTCTGTTGCAGATCATAGATGTGCTTGAAGAGTTTGCGGGTGAAGTTGAAGAGGTTTACGAAGAACTCGACGAACTAAACGAAGCGATCTTTGAACTCGATGAATATGTAGAGGCCATTGATGAAGATCTTTCTGAACTGGAAGATGACGTGTTTGATCTTGAGGACGATTATGAAGAAGTAGAGTGTCCTGATTGTGGCGAAACCCTGTATGTCGATGGGCAAATCATTGATAAGGGCGAGGAAGTGGAATGTCCGAACTGCGGACTGATCATTGAATTCTCAGACGATTGCGACTGTGAAGACGAAGATTGCGACTGTGAAAAGTCTGAATAGGATGACCTCCTTGGTCCACCGGGATCAAGGAGGTTTTTATCTGAACCGCACACGCTTTGAACGATTTCATTGTATCAAAGCGTCTTCTTTGTTATAATGAGAACATAAGAGCAAGTTTTGGAGGTGGTCTTTTGGCCGAAAATTTAATGATAAACGCATATCACAACGGCAAGGTTAACATTGCAGACGACGTTATCGGCGTCATCACAACCATTGCTGCATCTGAAATAAAAGGCATAAAGGCATTAAGCGGTACTTTTCAGGACGATGTCTTGGAAATGATCGGAAAGAAGAATTTTAATAAGGGCATCGAAGTCGAAATGATTGAACAGCAAGTGACGGTGAACATTAGCATTATCGTCGATTATGGCTTTAAAGTTCAGGAAATTGCCAAACAGGTTCAAGAGAGTGTCAAGCTGGCAATTGAGTCCATGACAGGACTCGAAGTTGTCGCTGTCAATGTCTCCGTTGAAGGCATTAATACAAAGATGAACGCATAGCGATTTGATGTTAAAGACTGACTTCTGCGGAAGTTAGTCATTTTCATGTAGGAGGCAATATGAATCGGGTTAGAAGTCGTGAAATCGCGATGGAGATACTGTATCAGATGGACATACACAAAAGCATATCAGCTTCAGAGGTTCCCAAATTTCTGGACTATTACGAAGAGGCCAGTGATGAAGCATATATTAGGGAACTCGTTGAGCTCTTCGTCATCAATCAGCCGCTGATTGACGAACGCATCATGGGCTATCTGAAGGGATGGAAGCTGGAGCGAATCGGTCGAATTGATCTTGCCATTATTCGCGTTGCCATCACTGAAATCCTTTGGATTCCATCCATACCGACAAAGGTCTCAATTAATGAGGCCATCAATATGGGCAAAAAATTTGTTGATGAAAAATCAGGCAAATTTATCAATGGTATTTTAAGTCATTTTGTTGACGAAGATAGACAAGTCGATAATGACGTGTCTGATAAACACGAGGTTGTCAAATGATATTAGGTGTCGATACCAGTAACTATACGACATCCATGTGCCTATTAGATGATGAAGGCAGGGTGCTGTTTGAGGGCAATCAACTCTTGAAAGTAAAAAGTGGCGGTCGAGGCTTGCGCCAGTCCGACGCTTTTTTTCAGCATGTACATGAACTGGCGGCTCAGTATGAAAGGCTGGTGGCAAAATTTGATCCATTGAACATTGATCGCATTGCCGTTAGCAATCAGCCGCGATACATGGAAGACTCTTATATGCCAGTATTTAATGCTGGTGTTTTGTTTTGTCAAAACCTAGCACATACCATTCGAAAGCCCCTTGACTGCTTTTCACATCAGGAAGGGCACTTGATGGCAGCGCTGAAAACCTGTGGAATCAGTGAGCTTCCTCAGCAGTTTTACGGTTTTCACCTTTCAGGCGGCACGACGGAAATCCTCATGTGCCGTTTTAATGACGGACGCATCGTAACAGAATGTGTTGGCGGTACC
>JASUSA010000053.1 GCA_030446305.1 Clostridiales bacterium
AGTTGCTGCATCATTTTATTATAGACGTTATTTCGAATGCTATAACGCGCAGCTTGCCGTTGTCTTGTAGAAAAAAATGACCCTGTTGAAATTATTCAACAGGGTTTCTTTTTTGTGAATGGATGCTCGATACATTGATTACCCGGATCTTTACTGAGAGATCTTTATTGATGGTATTTTTAGTTGATATCTTTTTTTGTTGATATTTTTGTCTTTGTTTCTATACGATTTAGATACGTCCGACGAACTGCACATAAGCTTCAGAAATCTCATGTGCCTTTTTTACCGTATCCACTATCTTTTCACTCAAGGCACCATTGTCAAAGCGAATGGCGGGGCCAGAAAGCGACAAAACCGCAACCAGCTCATCTCTTGCACTCAATATAGGTGCCGCAATGCCGATAATGCCTTCATCTCGTTCGCCATAACTCACTGCATAACCCGTTTCTTTAATTGCTTCAAGCGTCTCTAACGCGATATCAGTGCCTTTAATGAGTAAATCGCGCTTTTCAGGTTTAATATGTGCCAGAATAACTTTGCCGGTCGCGCCTCTTATCAATTCGTGCCGCTCACCAACATGTACAATATGGCGAAGACTGCGCGTTGATTCTAGGGACATAATGCAAAGCTTTGAAGCGCCCTGTTCAATAAAGAGACGTATATCTTCATTGTATTTGTCCAGCAAGTCTTGCATAAATGGCTGACTTATACTTTTAAGGACCATTTCATTGGATTGATTTGCAGCTTTTGAAAGCTGTGAAATTTTAAAACCCAACTGGTACGTTTTTGTCGCTTCATCTTTCTCAACAAAACCCTTGGCCTGCAATGCACCTAAAATTCTAAGCACAGTCGTTGCTGACAAATCTGCAAGTTGCGAAAGCTCAGCTAGTGTAAGGCTTTCTTTACCATTTAAAAAGCATTCCAATATTTCTAAAGCCCTATCTATTGAACGGGTTTTGGATTGTTGTGTCATTTGACCACCACCCTGCGTCTCTTTCATAAAATTCTCTTAGTATTATAACATAATTTATCGAACATAAAACAGAATCCCCAATTCTGAGGATTCTGTTTTGTCGTTTCTATAACATCATTGATCATTTAGGGGAAGCAATCATGATGCTGTAAATAACGTTTAAAGCAATTGGTTCTGTTTTTAGTTTGGTCTTGGTTTTTGACAATTTGTCAATTGTATTGCATTTATATGTTAGGGGTTTTAAGGTTTTGGGGTTATTCTAATTTTCATGATCTTAAGCGTCTTCATAAACAAAACGCGTTCATGATTTCTAATTTTTTTGTTCAGTTGGCTTTTCTTTTGTCAAGTCACTGATTTTACCAGCTCTGAGCATGTAGCTGTCTGTCTTGTGACCCAAAAATTCAGCGGCACGCTTTGCCAGTGCAATTGCCTTATCAAGGTCAACGCCCGTCTCAATGCCTTCATATTGACATAAGTGAAGTAAATCTTCCGAACAGATATTGCCAGATGCACCCGGTGCATATGGGCACCCGCCAACACCTGAAAATGAAGCATCAAAATTGACGATGCCAGCTTCCATTGCTGCCATTACATTGACGAAACCAAGGTCGCGCGTATTGTGAAAGTGCAAATTCCATTTAATTTCAGGGTATTTATCCATGACGTACTGACATTTTTCACGTACATCTTTTGGATATGCCATCCCCGTTGTATCCGACAGCGAAATTTCTGTCAAACCCATTTCAATAAAACGCTTGATGATGGGTTCAATCTTCGCCATGCTGATATAGCCCTCAAAAGGACAGCCGAACGATGTGGAAATAGCAGCTGAAACTTCAATATTGTTTGCACGTGCCAATTCAATACATGCAGCAAATTGTTCAACGGTTTCTTCGGTCTTGCGGTTAAAGTTACTCATATTGTGCGACTCGCTAGCCGATACTGTCAATTTCACCTTTTTGATGCCAGCGTTAATGGCGCGTTCAACACCTTTAAGATTTGTAATGAGCACACGTAATTCAACGTCATCCGGTTTTTGAATACGCTTGAAGACTTCTTCCGTATCCGCTAATGCCGGAATGGCTTTTGGATGTACGAGCGAACCAACTTCGATGACCTTATAGCCTGCATCAATAGCCATATTTATCAGTTCGACCTTTTCATCTGTCGTTAAGATCTTTTTTTCATTTTGGAGGCCGTCGCGTGGACCGACCTCACAAATATTAATGCGGTTAGGATAATTCATGCATATACTCCTTCAGTACATTTATTCGTTCTCGTTAAAACCTACCGACGGTTTCTATCGCATCTCCGTCATTAACGCAACAACTGCTTTCTATTTTTCTAATTCAGCATCGTAGAATTCGCCAAAGAGTTCTTCAAGAGGTGGGCGATCTTCTGCAATTGGTCTTGATACCCATGTTACATTCATATAATGTTTCAAGTTAACGTTTTCAGAAATAATGTTACCGCCCCAAGTACCACAGCCTAAGCTGGAAGTCATTGGCATACCGTTTGTAAATGATCCTGCATTTGCTTTAGATTGCGGTTGTCTTACCATGATACGGCTAACTGGTGCTTCAAGTGCCAATTGATGAATGTGTTCATCATTGAAAGAGTAAATACCACATGAGTGACCTTTACCCATTGTATTGTAGACGCCGTGCATCATTTTTAATGCATTTTCGAAACCTTCATATTTGTAAATTGCGAAAAGCGTTGTTAATTTTTCAAGTGAGAAGAAGTGATCTTTACCAATGCCATCGCCTTCAACAAAGATGAATTTTCTGTCTTCTGGAATTTCAAAGCCAGCAATTTTTGCAAGTTTTTGTGGTGCAACAGCAACTGTATCTGAAAGTCTGTGACCTTCTTCATCCCAAAGTACTTTTTTGAGCATTTCTTTTTCTTCAGGGTTTGCCATATAGCCGCCTATTGCAATAAACTCTTTAACCATATCGTCATAGACAGATGCTTCCATGATTAAGTTACCGTCTGCTGAACAACCTGAACCGAAGTCTGAAGTTTTACTGAGCATTGTATTCATTGCCGCTTCTTTAACGTTTGCTGTCTCGTCGATAATCATCGTTGAGTTGCCGGCACCAACGCCATAGGCAGGTGTTCCTGAACTGTATGCCGCTCTTACAAGCTGTTGACCGCCTGTTGCAAGTACTAAATCTGCTTCAGACATTAACGTTTGTGTCATTGCGAGGTTTACATTTTGCAGACATTGAATAATATCAGCAGGTACACCTTCTTTTCTAAGTGCTTCTCTCATAATTTCTACAGCTTTGTATGCTGTCTTTTTAGATCTTGGATGCGGTGAAAAGATAACGCCGTCTCTTGCTTTAATCGCATAAACTGCTGTTCCCGCTGGTGTTAATACAGGGTTTGTCGTTGGTACAACTGAAGCGATAATACCAACTGGTTTCGCGTATTTTGTAATACCTTTTACCGGATCTTCTTCAATAATGCCAACACTTTTTTGTCTAAGTGCATCTCTTAAGATACCATGAACTTTGAATCTTTTGCCTGGTCTGCCGTTTGCATCGCCTAAACCGCTTTCTTCAACGCCCATTAATGCTAATTCTGTAAACACTTTTTTGTTAGAAATAGCTGCGGCAACTGCCTGACATAATCTGTCTACCTTTGCTTGATCATACGTTTCAAAGATTGCCTGTGCTGCTCTCGCACGTTCAAATGCTAAATCTAATTCTTCTCTTTGTTCTTTCGTAAGTTCCTTTGCCATTTTAACCTCCAATTTCACTGTGTGTAATGTATTCCGCACAATGTACTTTTCGATATTAGATTACCACCTTTCATTACTATCGTCAATGCGTTTTAGAAAAAAAAACAATCTTTTTTTCATTTATCACGAATTGCATTTTATTCAGTGAAATTTGATTATTTTCATCTTTATCAAACGCAAAAAGACAGCTGTCATGATGACAACTGTCTTAGCATTTTATTCCATTTTATTGTATTTTATTGTATTTCTTATTTGCCCTTATTGACAAGTTTATATTGCAACATCTGTCAACGCGGTACATGAAAATTTTATCTCATTTAATATTCTTGCATATTGTGTCATTAAACAGCCTGTGTTATTAATGATCACATCTGCATGTTCCATATAAAGATGCAGTCTCTCATTGTAAATGTTATAAATTTTTTCATGATTATCTTTCAATAATGGTCTTGTCTCAAAATCAATATCACTGATGATATCTGTAATCTCACGATTCAGGAAAATCACCTTAAAACCATTGTCTTTCATGATTTGAATATTTTCCTTATTGAGGACGACACCCCCGCCGCAATCAATGACGATATTCGGCTTCGCAACTAATTGTTTAATCGTATTGGTTTCACTTTCACGAAAGTGATTTTCACCGTGTTTGCTAAAAATACTTGAAACCGTCATTTTATGATCTTTCTCAATCTCTTGGTCAATGCTATAGTAAGTTAGCGCAAGATCCTTTGCCACTTTTTGGCTTATTGTGGTTTTTCCTGAACCCATCATTCCAATAAACGCTAATCCTTTCATCTGATCCTCCCATTTTTGCGCTTCGCTATATTTTTAACCTTGTCAGATGCGATCTGTTTTGCAAAGTCAATCTTTCGATTAATTAAAAAAGATGGACTCTGCATTAGAATCCATCTTATCGTTCGTTGTAAACTGTTATGCTTCTAATAGCTATTCCGTGCATATAAAATTGCCAGCGTAAAATTTACCCCAGTAATAAAATAAGAACATATAAAAGTAATAGCTAACTGATGATTTTTTCATAATGTTTGAAGTCATAACATTCTCCGTCATGCATGTTCTATGCATTAAATTGTTTTAATATTTACTTAATATTATTCGAATGTAGCCTCTTTGTCAACAATTTTACTGCAAAAATCCCTTTAAACGTTCAAATTCTAACCTTCTTAAAAATTTCACATAAGCGGGACAAATATTTTTGCAATTCTATTGGCAAAATATGTTTTTTCTCAAACCATTCCATCTCGTTTACTTTCTGTTTTGCCGTATTTGTCCATTTAAAAAAAAACCAGTTGCCGCGCAGATGACTTATGCTGCACAGTACCGGTTTTATTATGATTTCATCGTTTCATTTACTATTTAAGACATGCCATATTCTCACAAGGCTTGTCTACTGATCCATCAATTTTTATCTTCATAGCCTAAATCTGCAGATGCTTTTTTAGACATCAATCGTGTATCTTCAATTTTCTCTTCAAGATCCACACCTTGGAAACGCGTAAAAAGGCCTGTCATCGTCAATGATGCAACGACATCACCATCACTGTTTATAACTGGCGTTGCGATACATGAAACGCCTTCATCTTTTTCACCTGTGGAAAAGGCAAAGTGGTCACTTTGAATTTTTTCAATTGCAGACCATAAAAACGGATTGTCTCCAATTAATTTTTTTTGATGATTTAATGGTTCATACGCTAATAGAAGTTTACCTGACGCACCAGATGTCAAATCCAAATAAGCACCTTTGCCAACAGCTTGTTTAAGCGCACGCGTTGTTTCAATGCGTTCGACACATAGGATTTGATCACCCTCAACGACATACAGACTAATGCTTTCGTCATATTTTTTATTAAGCTGTTCCATATACGGCTTTGCGATCTCAATTAAGTGATCGTATTTAAGCTCCGTGCATTTTGTCCCTAACAATGCAATTTTAGGACCCAGCGAATATTTTTTATCACTACTTTTCGTCAGGTATGCATTGACGGTCATTGTGCTTAACAATCGATAGGTCGTACTTGGCGACAAAGCAATCTTTTCAGAAATCTCATTTAATGAAAATTCATGCTGATCTCCCATAAAGCAGTCGAGAATCTCCAGTGCTCTATCGATTGCCCGCGTCGTCCCCTTCTTTTCTTCCATTTAAACCACCTCTTAAAAAGGTATCCAGCATTATTGCATTTATCTGTTGGTTACCTTTTGTACTTAAATTGCCTTTGTTAATATATTGAGTACTTCGTTCAGCGATTCCACCGGTATTTGTCCCGGCGCTGAAACTTGACCGACGGCACCAAAGGTCATCGCCGACCCAAACACTTCTCCGGTCAAACGACTGATCACGCCTTTTGATGACATGGACATTGTAATAATTGGACGATCTGCAAATTCCTCATACATGCGGCTAGTCGCACTGAGCAATGTTAAAACATCGGCTCTTGACTGCGGCATCATCGCAATTTTAGGAATGTCTGCATTCATTGCCTGCATCTTCATCATGCGATTGATCAATTCTTCTTCTGAAGGTGTTTTATGAAAATCATGATTAGATGCAATCACAAGGCAACCAGCTTCGTGAATATTGTCAATACTCTGTTTGACAATATCATCGCCTGAAAAGATTTCAACATCAATGATATCTGCCATGCCACTCTTCGCAACAGTTGTATTAAGTGCGATATAAGCCGGCATTTCAATCGGTTTTTCGCCGCCTTCCCGATCTGTTCGAAATGTAAAAATCAGCGGTGTATCCTTTAAAACAATTCTTAAATCCCGCAATGTATCCAATACGGCATCAACATTATAAACATCATCATAAAAATCAACGCGCCATTCAACAAGGTCAATAAGTTCGTAATCGAATTCATTCGCCTTATCGATAATCTGCGCTTTTGTCCTGCCAACAATTGGAACAATAATCTTTGGTTTACCAGCACCAATGATAACATTCCGTACATGATAACTTTTCTTTTCCATATAACCTCCAATGATACAGCGATTAAAACTTCATGCTCTTAATGATTGAAATCAATACTTTCATATAGTATACACTATTCGCCAGTTAAAACAGACCACGATTTCTCAATCATCTAAATATTTTTCGCTGTATTCAAGCAGCAACGGCTATATATGACTGCCGCTATATTTTACACAAAGAGGCCTACAGAGGTAGAATCGTTTCACTTTGCAGTTTACATTTTTTACCTAACAAAACAATTATGCCCTTTTCAAAACATATTTAGCCCTATCATATAATAATTTTTCGCTAAATCCTTGAAATATTAAGTGCTAAGCACCATACAATCTATAATTCCATTCAACAAAATTCATTTTCATCAAATGATAATTCCTAATTCAGTTTATCATCGCCATTTGCGTCTGTCAACAGAATCACTGTTCATCTTTTAACACAAATGTTTGCATTCATATTGCAATAAATGACAATCAATCTGTTTTAAAGCAATCACTCTCTGTCAAGCATTTATCGCGCTATATGCTAAAAAAGATGGCTAAATGTCAATTTAGCACATCTTTACAACAGATCAAAGCTTTATTAAATAAGGAAATCGCCACTTCCTACACACACGTAAAAAAGAGTTGTCCCCAATAAATTGTAAATGTAAGCGTTACAGCACTTAGAATGGTGGCCATAATAACCACTTGCGTCGCAAAGGTCTCCTGATTTTCGAGTTCAACAGCAATAAGCGCCGTGTTGACTGCCGGCGGCAATGCCGAAATGATCAACAGCGTCTGTGCCACGACACCGGTAAATCCAAATGCCCAAATTAGGGCTGCTCCGATGACCGGGCCGGCGATAAGCCGCATCAGCACCGTTAACATCACATCAGAATCGCCAAATTGAATTTTTGTCCTCGACAATTGAATCCCGAGTGTGATCAGCGCCGTTGCAACCAAACTGTTTTTCATATAAATCAGTGCCGTCCAAATGAAAAATGTCGATACGTCAAATGGCATTGCCTTTAATATAAATGCCAAAGGGATCGCATAGATGGACGGCATGCTCAGTATTTTCTTAAGCGATCCCTTTAATGACATTGAGGCGCGCCCCGCATTAAAAAAACCAAGGGTATTCGTTGTAATATTGTTAAAGACAAGGGCAATAATCAGCGTTGTCTGTGCTGTCATTAAGAAAGGCGTGTCTCCTCCAATAACGTTGCTGCCGGTACTAAAGACAAGGATGATGAGCGATAGGCCGATGTTGCCGGTATTGCTGAACGTTATGGCATTTTTTACGGCATTGGTCATTGATACATCGTGACCCCGAACCTTGCCCAGTACCCTTGCCAAAATATCGTTGACAACCAAGTACACCGCGCAAAATATCAAAATCTTAAACATCGACCAATCAAGTGCCGTCGTGTACAGATTGACAAAAATAAACGCGGGCATAAATAAATAAAAATTAAGTTTGCTTAAGGTAAATATATCAAAAGCAAAACGCTTACTCAGTACAAAGCCCAATCCGATGAGAACAAATATCGGCAGAATATTGTTGATGAGTACAAACAGGAAAACTGACATTGTGCCTCCTCTTCAGCACTGCATTCAAGTTCATTCAAGTTCATGACTTGCCATAGGAATTTCCTATTTAATACAGGCAAATGAATTTCCACAACATTATAGCATCATTCTCATCAATAAAACAAACATTATCATACCCTGCTAACACATAAAAACCGGTTTCTATATAGAAAAACTATGATCTTTATTTTAACTTTCCTGCATTCTCAACACATTCCTCATTTTTCTTTCATCTCTTATGCCACGTGCTCATTGATAAAAACTATGAACACAGGCCTATATTCTCGAGGCTTCTTACGAAAACCATCCACGATCATCAGCGATTAGATCGTCTGCCATATCAAACGATTAGAATCAAAATGGCAGGACATCATACCGCCATCGACAAGGTATGAAAGAAAGGAGCGAATCGTGCTTCCCACCAGCACATATTGATTGATATCAAGTGTAAGTTCATAATGATCAAATACCTGCTTCAAAATCTCTTCAAAATTCGTTCCGGTTTTGCATGTTTGCATTATAAACGCTTCAATCTCTTTCACCTTGGCAATATTCATTTCCGCCAAAGGTTTAATATCGGCAACAGCATCGGCATGAGACGGAATAAACAAGGCACCTGATAGCGTCATGATCTGCTGTAACGTTTCAAGGTAGCCTGCCACATCGTAAATAAATGTAAAGTGATATTTTTGGATAATGTGTTCGCCAAAGACACAGTCGCCCAAGAAAAAAACATCATCCGAAGTTTTAAACCCTACCATTTCAAAAAAATGACCCGGCAGCGAAAACATAGATAAGCCTTCCGGCAGTGTTTCAGGCGTCAGCAATTGTGTCTCAGATGGCTTTGCCATTAAGAATTTATTGCGAAGTGATTTCTGGGCATACCCACCATAGAGAAATGCCGTTTCCAGCTCAGGGTTCTCTGTAAAGTACCGCTCCATTTTCGTGGCATAAATCGGACAATTCGTCTTCTTTTGTATCCATTGATTGCCGCCAACATGATCCGCGTTGGAATGCGTATTGTAGATCGCCTTAAGCGTCCACCCTTCACCATCCAGCACCCGAAGCACCTTTTTAGCGGCTTCCTTGTCATTGCCCGTATCAATGACGACGACTTCATTCTCGCCAGTTTTGTAAACACCTATTTTTGCAGGACATTCAATATAATAAGTTTTTTCGCCAACTTGATGTAATTCATACATATCTATCTCGCCTCCTCTTTCAGCTATTTAAATAATTGTAAATTAATGAAATTTAAATCATTGCTTTTCGTTAATCCATCACGACAATATGTCGAATTTTCGCCTGATGAAAATACTTTATATTGTCATTCATCATTTAACTATACCCCAACGGCATAGAGTGTTTGTGCGATAAAAATTGACAACGTCAAGGTTGCTGCACTGACAATCGTCGATGTAACGACGACTTGTGTTGCATAGGCTTCCTGGCTTTTAAACTCAACGGCAATCAGGGCGGTATTGACAGCCGTTGGCACTGAATAAGCGATAAGCAGTGTTTGAGCGATAACGCCTTTAAAGCCAAATACGGCAATGAGCACCATTGCCAACAGCGGGCCTCCGAGCAGTCGCATAAAAACTGCCAAATAGACACTGTTGTTATGAAAATCAATTTTAGTCTTCGAAAGCTGAACACCGAGTGTCAACAGCGCCATGGCTACCAGTGCATTTTTTAAGTAAACCAGTGCAGGCCACCCAAACCAGGCAGTAGCGTCAATCGGTGACAATTGAAGACCTATTGCCAATGGGATCGTGTAAACTGCTGGCATCGAAAAGATTTTCTTCATGGTGTCCTTTATCGACATCGTCGCCCTGCCCGCATTGTAAAATCCAAATGTATTAATGGTAATATTCGTAAAGACCATGACGACAATCAGCGATGCCTGTGCTTCATTTAAAAAGGGGGTTTCTCCACCAATCAAATAGGGCCCAGTACTAAAAACCAGCGTTATAAGCGAAAGACCAATATTCCCTGTATTGTTAAACATCAATGCATTTTTAAAGGCGTTGGTTAAGCTAGTCTCATAACCGCGCCATTTACCGACACCGGCAGCAATCATATATGTAATCGCCATATAAGCTGTACAAAAGAGCGTAATTAACAGCATATTGATGGATAAAGGCGTTTCATACAAATTTACAAAAATAAAAGCAGGTGAAAAAAGGTAAAAAATCATTTTGCTAAGTGTATTCATATCGAAATTAAATTGCTTGCTCAACACAAATCCCAAACCAATCAGCAAAAAAATCGGTACAATGTTGTTTATGAGAATAAAGAAAAAAACATGCATCTGTTAGGCCTCCAGTTCTGTCGTCTCACGCATAAGGTTTGATTCTGGCATCCCATCACGTTAACGATAAATGAGGCAATTGCCTTTTTTGACGCTTTACGCCATGCGAGCCCAGTTCTTTTTATTATAAACGATTTCTTTCGCATTACAAAGTATTGTTCTGTCTAAACTTTTATGCCCGCCACGAAACGGGCCTATTTTTAGCATTATTATCAATGTAGCCGTCAACGGCTTTTTTGCCTTGCTGTCCGCTGTTAATATGCTTAATGGTTGCTCCATAAATTCTGGCAAATCTTTCATTACCATCACCAAAATAATAAAAAATCTATAAAAAAAGAAAACCGTTGAAATTTCAACGGTTTTCTCTCTATTGGTGCCGAAGGCAGGACTCGAACCTGTACGAGCTTTCACTCACTAGTACCTGAAACTAGCGCGTCTGCCATTCCGCCACTTCGGCATAATTTTCTCACCTCAACTATCTTAGCATATACGCTGAAAAAATGCAATGCAAGATTCAAGATACTTCGCGTGATTTATTATACTTCTTCGACAATAAAATATCCCGACTTATGAGATGATTTTTTTTATAATAATAACATAAGCTAAAACATTTAGACAGAAGGAGTGGCATATGGATCCTCAAAACCTTTTATCGCCTGAGGGCAAACTTAGAATTATTCAGGAAATGGTTCCGGGCAAGCAAATTACACTGGCACATATCATCGCCAGCCCAGACGCCGTCGTTTATAAAAAGCTTGGTCTAAACCCCGCTATTGACTATTCAAAAGCAGCAATTGGCATCGTCACAATGATTCCAAGTGAAACAACGATTATTGCAGGTGATTTGGCGATTAAAACCGCCAATTGTGATTTGGGATTCGTCGATCGTTTCAGTGGCACACTCATTATTACCGGTAAAATATCAGAAATAGATATGGCGATTAAAGAAATCACCAATTATTGCAAATACACTTTAGGTTTCGCTGTATGCGATATTACCAGAACCTGATCATCTGAGGCCTGACATGAAAAAAATTATGCTCGTCGGACGAAGTGGTGCCGGCAAAACAACACTTACACAAGCACTTAAAGGCAAAAAAATAACTTACCATAAAACACAGTACGTCAATCACTTTGATGTGATTATTGATACACCGGGCGAATACGCTGAAACAAAAAATCTGGCCGGTGCACTCGCTTTGTTTTCATATGAAGCAGATGTCATTGGATTACTGATAAACGCTGCAGAGCCCTTTTCAATCTACCCGCCAAATATTGCACCCTGTGTAAACCGCGATATGATTGGAATCGTCACCCAGATTGATCGAGATGACGCTAATCCCGAGCAAGCTGAAACATGGTTGCGCTTAACGGGGTGCGAAAAGATTTTTCATATCAGTGCCATCACAGGTCAAGGTGTACCGGATATCCTTCAATATTTAAAAGAAGACGGTGATATCATGCCGTGGGAAAAAACTGAAAAAATATCATGTTAATGATTAATCAAGACAAATCAATCAAGACAATACGTAAAAAAACCTAAGCCATCTGCTCAGGTTTTTTTGTATCTTTTTATGAAGCAATACCTTTATTATTGTCCAATCAAAGCTTTACACAGTCATATTTTATAAAGCCATCATCAATATAGACGACCACTTCGCCGACGGTAACCAAATAATCTAAAAAGGATTTCATCATGCGCTCAATAACCAATTGGTAATGAATACTCTTAATACGGATGCCAAAAGCTTCTATAACCGCTTTTAAGAGCATTTCCTGCGTCATTGGCGCTGTAATAACTTCTTTGACGCGTTCAGCTCTATGTTTGTAAAATTCAATGTTATCCTGAATTAATTGATTAATGGCATCATAGTGACCTTTATGTGCAACAATATAATGTTCACATGAAAGTTCAGATAACTTTGCCATACTTTTTAAATCTTCTTCCAGAATAAAGGCATACGGCATTTTTGCGCCTTTCATCACCTCATAACTAATGATGGCATCGCCAAGGTAAGCGACATCATCTGGGGTAATAATCGCAATATGAGCCGGCGAGTGCCCCGGTGTATGAACCACTTTAAAAACGGTATTGCAAACCGTTACACGATCATCCTCGGGCATAATTAAAATATCAGTATCTGATATCATATCGCCAAAATGTGCTTCAACAGCCGCCAGCGAATGGCCGCCAAAATATGCTTTCATGCTGATCGGCGACTGACAAATTGACGCTTCCAGCGCGCTCATTGCAATGATCGCCCCGTCACGTCGCTTTAAAAACATATTGTTGCCGGTATGATCTATATGTGCATGTGAGTTAATAATACCAATAACGTGTAGTGCTTCATGCGTCAGCAGTTCGACAATACCGTCTCTTTCACCATCGCCCCATCCCGAATCAAGCATAATAATATCATGTTCATTAACTTTATAATAAGGAATATATGTCATTCCCGTGTCAATGCAATACGTATTGCCTAAAATATGAATCTTTCTCATTAAATACTCCCTATAGCGCCAGATTATGCGTCTTATTATGCACCAGATTATGCGCCACACAATCAACGCAATACTTCATTTCTCAAACATCAGGCTTTATTATATCAAACACCTTCCAAATGCACAAAGTATTTATGTCAACGCTTAAATCATCGTCTGAAATGCCTGACTGCAATTGATCTGCTAACGCATCTTATTCGCTGCAGCAAAAGCACTTTATCGAATATAATTCACCTTTGGCAATTTTCTTTTGGGTGCCTCTAAGTCCGGTTTCACTTTATAACCAAGTGCCAAGCCATGCATCGGCGTCATATGTTCCGGGATCGCCAACCTTTCACGGTATACATCACTGTATTCACTGGCAAAAAGCCTTTTGACAAAGCCAATCCAACAGCTTCCAATTCCCAATGCTTCAGCGGCCAGCAACATGTTTTGTGTTGCAGCGGCACAATCGTCACGCGGCATCATTTTCGAGAGATCTCCAGAAATGATGATGACCGTTGGCGCATGATAAAAAATATGAAAGCGGTATTCATGAGTTGTTTACATGATGTCTTTATATACCCTTCTCAATTTGTGTTGGGTATATTCTAAAAAAAATATCGAAAAGTTTATCAAGTCCGTCTCTGGCAGCTTTCATGTCACCTGTCTGCATTGAAGCGTCAATGACGTGAATATACTTTTTAAATAGTGAATCATAACTGCTTATCAGAACGCCTTTGCCTGCATTGACAATGCCGACTTCAAATTCATTAATCAGCATTGTATAAATTGGATTGTCCAACGCAAGTGCATATTGCTGACTCCATTCAAATACCTTTTCCGGATTCAGTGATGACAAATCAACACCTTTGACACGCGTAACCGATTTTGTCTTTGCCACTTCCTCCAATACAATTGCAAATACTTTCTTGATAAAGGAAAGCATATGCGTGTTGAGCATTGGATTTATATCTAATTTTTCCATATCAAATATACTCTGTAACGTGCTGAGTTTTGCATTGCGTTTAAAATCGTTAACGCGAATCCCCTTTCTCGGCATAATGGTAATCAGCCCCTTGCCTTCCAGTCGAATCATTGCACGGTGAACAACCGGGCGACTTACTTCATACATTGCCGCCAGTGTCCGTTCAGGGGGCAAGTATGTTTCCGCAGTATATTCACCATTGATAATTTTACGAATAAATATCTCTTCCAGATGCGCATCCATCAGCATAGACTACAATCCTCCCGCAGCGCTTAATCGTTGGCATTCCTACTTTTAGAATACATTAATCATAATTCATTTTTCATATTTTTTCAATAAGAACGCTATATGCCGCAACGATTTTGCAGAAGCTGCGATGTTAAGCAGGGCTTGAGATATGCCTAAACAACAAAAGAGCCATCCCATTTATAGGGGACAACTCCTTTGCTCAGTTCTGGGGGGTGGTTCTATGCGTACCTTTAACGGGTGCCGCGTTCGTCATTCCAGTCATAATACTGTGTTTCTCTATACTTTTGTAAATGAGGAAAAAGAATCATTCAAATCCAAATCTTTAACTGCATTATGTTATTTTTTATGAGACGAAAATTCAATCTATCGCAGCAAGAGATCAACTAAAGGGAATGGCCCAATTTCTTTAAAGCAACACCTTATACGCGGTTGCTATATGGCGTTTCATTCAAAACCAGCCTATTTGATTTGGTAACGTTTCAATTTGTTATAAAGCGTACTTCTTGAAATTCCCAAGACATCGGCAACCTTATTCTTGTTGTTGTCATGCATTTTTAAGTATTTTAAAATCATTTCACGCTCTGCTTCAATTGAATTGAGCTTTAAGTAATTTTCATCCTGCTGCTCATATTCAAGCTTATCAGAAAAATAAGATGAGAGCATGCCTTTGGCAATACGCCCGCTGTTGGAAGCAATCAACATTTCCACGAGATTCTTCAATTCTCTTACATTTCCCGGCCAATGATATGCTTTCAGCATTTCATAAACACCGTGTTCAACATTTGGCGCCGTCAAACCCATTTCATTCGCATACAAGCTGATATAGTGATTAAACAAGGGTTCGATATCTTCGACATGATCCCGCAAAGGCGGGATGTGTATCGGGATTACATTTAATCGATAGTAGAGATCCTGTCGAAATTCTCGATGCTCAATCATGCGTTCAAGATCTGCATGGGTCGCCGCGATTACCCTTACATCCACTGGAATTGGATATCTTCCGCCAATTTTTTCAATTTCACGCTCTTGCAGAACACGTAAAATCTTTGCCTGCATGAGCAATTGCATGTCTCCAATTTCATCTAAAAATATGGTACCGCCATCGGCAATTTCGAATTTTCCCTGATTGCCGCCTTTTAACGCACCCGTATAAGCACCGGCTTCATAGCCAAACAACTCAGATTCCAGTAAATTTTCGGGAATTGCCGCACAATTAATTCGCACAAATGGCTTGAAGCGCCGAGCACTGAGATTGGCAATCGCCTGTGCCACCAGTTCTTTTCCCACACCCGTTTCGCCTAAAATCAGTACGGTTGACTTAACCCGAGCCGCAGACAGGATACTCTCTTTCAAGCTCATGACAACATGACTGTTGCCAATTATATCATCAATGGTATATTTAGCCGTTCGATTGTTTGGCGTTTTCCTTTGAAAAGCCGGCTCTTTTTTTTCTGTGCGCCATAAACTGAAAATTTCTTCAAGCGTAATAATGCCAACAGGATATCCGGTTCGGTTGATAACGGGTATAAATGATTTATAATCGTCATTGATAAGCTCCAGCGCCTGCTCTTCCCCAACAGCTCTAACTTCAGTCATGATTTCATGGCAGGTTTTACCCTCAATTGACGTATTAAAAATGTCACGTGCGTAAAGAACGCCTTTGTAACGTCCTTCACGATCGACGACAACGGCAAAATCCGATTGCTTTTCTATCATCATATTTTTTACATATCCGACATGATCCGTCGTACAGCATTCTTCGAAAAAGCAATTCATGATATCTTTCGCCTTCAAAAGTATCCTCCATTAATCAATATACGGGTCGTTCTCGGTTTTAAAGATGTTCACCTGTTTGTCGACTTCATTTGCAATGCCGTCTAAACTGGATGCAGAATTCACAATATTGTCTATTAGCAATTTCAATTTTTGAATTTCAATATAGATGCCGTTAAAGCGATTGTTAATATCCATTTCTTCTACTTGATTAATCACATGATCACGTTTTGAGTCAATTTTGCGTTCGATCTCGTCGATGATATTCATCACTTCAATAACATCTTCATTGCTGCCGTTTATATATTTCGGCAATTTTTGCCTTAGTGTTTCAAGCGCCGTCAGCACTTCTTTCGGGCGGTCGACATTCAAGTAAATCACATTGCTTTCCATGGTCACTTTTATTGGATACGACATTAACCCTTCAATATCTGTTTCTAGATTCAGCAGCGTTGCCTTTGAGCGGTCAAGATCCATTAAAACGCGTTTGGACGATTCTTTCAGCTTGTTTGAACTCGCAATCAGTCGCCCGATCAGCAGTGAGAAAGTATAGCTAAGCGAGTTAAAGGTATTGCTCAAAAACTTGAATTCTTCATCTTCATATGAGGTAAAGCGTACGGACAAATCGCCGTTTTTCATCTGTTTTAAAGAATTGACCAGTTTGTTAATCGGTTTAAAAAATTCTTTCGAAATAAAATACGCAATAAGCAATGAGATCAATATCGACATGACAAATGTAATGATCAGAAGTTTCAACATCGTTCGCGGCGTATTTTGGATATCGTCAACAAAGCCAATGGAAACGATATACCAATCCCAAGGTTCAAAATACCGATAGTATGCAATTTTCTGACTGCCTTCAAATGTGTACCGTATCGAGCCGTTCTGCTGCTTGAGAATCGTTTGAACCCAATCGTAGCTCATGACGTTTTCACCTGTGCGATCAGGGTGAATAATGACATTGGCATCTGAATCGACAATCATCACATAGCCGTTATTGGCAATACTGATTTTTTGGATAGCATTGATAATCTCATATTCGCTCTCACGACGACCAAGCACAAATGCACCAATTAGTTTTCTGTTTGAATCAAAGATCGGCATGTAAATAGTCGCGTGCATAATGCCTTCCACACTTGCTCGCCCCAGATAAACCTGTCCATTGATTATCTTTTCGTAAATAGGACCTGATGTAATATCGGTATCAATAATGCGACTGCCGTCTTCCTGTCTAACATTGGTGCTAACGCGCAAAAATTTATTGTCAACGAGCATGAAAATTGTCGCCGGCAATTTTTCCTTTTCAATCAATTCATCAACAAGCGTATAGTCATGGGTTATCTTTTGATCGCCAATGTACCACGTTGGCAATAAATAGTCACCTACTTGAACCATTTCGTTATAATCAAATCGGCTTTCGCCAAGTGCATCCAGTTTACTGACAAAGGCTTCTGCCGCACTGGGCAGCCACTGATCCAAAACACGCTGCTGTGTATCAATCATGTTATAAATCCCATCATTGATGTTGTTTATCATGTCTTCTGTGTTTTTTGATATTTCCTGATTGATCATTAGATAGCTAAATCCGCCCAAGAGAATTGACGGTATGACAGAAACGATGATAAACCATCGGAAGAGTCGCATTCTAAAACTTGGATTCATAAGTACCTCCATCTATGTTGATTATATCACCCACCCATAGGTAATGCAAAACTGATGCCACACATTGAAATGACGCTTTCTGCGCTTTTCGCCATTGTACAGTGTCCAGATTTTTGGACACTGTCTATTTTATTGGACACACTTTTCGACAACAAAAAACCGAGGCAATGCCTCGCCTCGGCTCATCGTATCTTATTAAAAAAATGCTTCTGCTTCATTTAGCACTTTCGCTTAACGTTTCTACTATTATTAAACAGGTATGGTATAAGGACACTGCCCCGCTATGCATTTAAAATAGATTTTAAAAACGTCTGTGTCTTTTCGTGTTTCGGCGCCGTAAAAATTTCAGCAGGCGTCGCATCTTCTAATATTTCGCCATTATACATAAAGATTACGCGATCTGCAACTTCTTTGGCAAAGCCCATTTCATGTGTCACACATACCATGGTCATGCCTTCTGCCGCAAGTTCTTTCATGACATTCAACACTTCGCCGACGAGTTCCGGATCCAGTGCAGATGTCGGTTCATCAAAGAGCATAATCTTTGGCTGCATTGCCAAAGCCCTCGCTATGGCTACCCGTTGCTGCTGACCTCCGGAAAGCCTTGAAGGATATTCATCAACTTTGTCGGACAAGCCAACTTTTTGAATAAGTGCCTTGGCAATCGTTTCCGCCTTATCAGCAGGGTATTTGCGAACATGGATCGGTGCAAGCATCACATTTTCAAGCACCGTTTTATGCGGAAAAAGATTGAAGCGCTGAAAAACCATACCCATTTCAAGTAAAATGGCTGTACTTTCTTCATGAGACAACTTCACCTGATTAACCGAATTAACGCGGTCATCCAGCAATTTTCCCTCTACCCATATTTTTCCGTGATTTATCGTTTCCAAATGATTCAGCGATCTAAGAAAAGTTGATTTTCCAGCACCTGAAGGGCCTATAATAACGACAACTTCTCCTTGCTCCACTGATAAATTGCAATTTTTTAATACATCGAGCGCCCCAAAACTCTTGCTGAGGTTCTCCGTTTTTATCATTGGCATGATCGTTCCCCCTTAATCGTATACTGAGAATTTATTCTCAAGCTTATTAAAGACGTATTGGAACACTGCCGTGATAATCAGATAGATTATCATCGCCGGCACATATGGCCATGGCGATGCCGTCGTCGACGACAAAGACTTTGTAACTTTTGTGATATCCGTTAGCGCAATAATTGATACCAAAGAGACATCTTTGAGTACCATAATATATTCATTGCCAAGTGGCGGTATCAGCCGTCTAAAAGACTGCGGTATAATAACGAGCCGCATTGTTTGAGAATAGCTCATGCCCAACGCTTTTGCCGCCTCGCGCTGCCCTTTATCAATTGATTGAATGGCAGAGCGGATAATTTCAGCACTATATGCACCACTATTAAGGGTAAACGCAATAAATGCTGCCATAAAACGGTTGTTAATCGTCAGTGCAGGGTTAATTTGCGGTAGGGAATAATAAATAAAATAGAGTTGCATTAAGAGCGGGGTACCTCTAAAAAAGAAGATATAACCCGAACAAATCTTATTGAGCACTCTATTTTTAGAAATTTTACCTAGGGCTAAAAAAAGCCCTAGGATAATCCCTGCTGCAACAGAAACCAATGTCAATGATATGGTGATTCGCGCCCCTCTCATCAAGGAAGGCAACCAGCTAATCATTTCCTTTATCAAATCCATTTAAATAGTTCCTCTCGCTAATCGTGTCTTATTCTGAGAACCACTTCATCATAAAGCTGTCAAGGGTTCCTTCAGATTTCAGTTTCGTCAAACCATCATCAAGTGCTGTTAAGAGCGCTGTATTGCCGCTTTTAACCATGATTCCGAATTCTTCAGGCGCTTCATCCTGCGTCCAGACCACTTCGAAAGGACTGTTTTCTTTGTTAATATAAGGGAATGTAACAGTGCTGTCACAAACGATCGCGTCAACACGACCTGCTTCGAGTTCTGCGAAACATTCCAGAATTTTTTCATACTCGTATGCATCGATGTCAATGCCGCTTTCCACGAGTTCCGTTACATAGATATCAGAAGTGGTTTCCGCTTGGTAAGCCACTCTCAAACCACCTGCTTCTTCAGGTGATTTTGCTGTAATCTCACCATCTTTCATCTCGACCATACATTGATAGTTTTGAATGTAAGACTGTGTAAAATCATACTTTTCTTCCCTTTCTGCCGTAATCGTTACGCCGGAAATAATCGTATCATACTTGTTCGTGTCGAGGCCTGCAAAAATACCATCCCATGCAGTGTCTACGTATTCAACTTCAAGACCCATGTCAGCTGCGATCGCTTCAATGATGTCACAGTCCAAACCGACTGGTGTAATACCGTCTTCAGCGTACATTTCAAATGGCGGATAATCAACTTGCATACCAACCATTAAAACGCCATCTTTGATGGTTTGAAGACCTGTTTCTTCTGCAGGTGTTTCTGCAGATGCCTCTGTTGTTGCTGGTGTTTCAGTTGTCGCAGCAGGCGTCTCTTCCTTGCTGGTGCAGCCGGCAACTGAAAGAATCATGAGCAAGCTTACTACCAATAATAAAACTTTCTTCATGTGTTCCCCCTTCTATTTCTCTATATTTTTTTAAAAAAATAAGAATAAATTGTAACAATTTATTCTTTTTCATGTAATTATATGTCCACAGCATACAAAAGTCAATCCCTTGCGAACAAATTAGCAAAAATGTCTCGCCATGTTCGAATTTATGTGCACGATTGATTAAATTGTGGTTAAATTATTCTTTTTTCATAAAGGCAACACAGCTGGCAATAGAATTTTCAGCCATTTGTCGAACCGCTTCCCGTGTATAAAATGCTGTATGCGGCGTTAAAATAACATTTGGCATCGATCGCAAAATATTGAGCGCACGATGATCAATCGGCTCAGATTTTAAATCTTTATAAAATAGGTATGCTTCTTCTTCCAATACATCCAGTGCTGCACCGCCAAGTTTTTTTGTCTCTAATCCCTCTATAAGCGCCATTGTGTCAACAAGTGTGCCACGCGCAGTGTTGACAATAACTGCACCAGTTTTCATCTCAGCAATTGATTGACGATTAATCATATGCGTGCTCTCAGGCGTAGACGGCAAGTGCAGTGTTATGAGATCACTTTCTGCCAAAACATCATTTAGCGTCTTATAGGTTGCATGTTGTTTTACAAAATCATTCTCATAAACATCATAAGCAAGCATTTGACAGCCAAACGGCGCAAGCAGCGCGATAACCTTTTGACCGATTTTGCCGGTGCCAATAATCCCAACGGTTAAATTGCTCAGTGTTTTGCCTCGAACACCTGCAAGTGAAAAATCCTGTCCGTCAAATCGTTTCATGATGGTTTGAACATTACGGCTTGCCATTAGCATCAGCATAACGGCATACTCAGCCACAATATTGGGTTCATAGGCGACATTGCCAACCTCAATACCCTTTTCGCGCGCATAGCTGATATCAATGTGATCCATTCCCATGGTACGCGTCGATATGAACTGAACACCTGCATCATAAAATGCATCTATCAGCATCCGATCAATTGGGGTCGTTACAACACTGACCGCCTGATAGCCATTCAATGCTGAAATACTTGCAATCGTTGGTGCTTCTTCTGTGTAGTCGTATGATACGCCAATGCGTTTGCAATACGTTTCAAAAAACGGCCGCTCATCTTCCCGATAGTTAAATACAAATATTTTCATCACATACTCCTTTATTATAAAGCTTCATTAGCGTCTCAAACATGTCATGCTTTAAAGCCTTTATTTTACAGCACTTTGATCATTTATGACAAAATGTCAATAACTTTATAAATATACCATTCAAATAATGAAAATTCAATACTTAACCAAGAAAATCGCAGCACTCCCTATCGTTGATCTTTCACTAGAATAGGTTGAATCTTTGTCTTGTGAAAACGGTGCGGTTTGCCATGAAAAGCATAAAATTTGAATATTTCGTTTTTCTCAACGATAAAAACCGACTTTCAGCCACCTTAAACAGGTGTCCGAAAATCGGTTCATTATACTGTCATCCCTAAGGAAAATTTCATTAATTTTCTAAATAGCGTTCAAGCATTTCATAGAATGTTTCGACATCAATTGGTTTGCTGATATAATCATCCATACCGGCATCAAGACACTTATCTCGATCACCTTTCAATGCAAATGCAGTGGTTGCAATAATAATTGGCTGTCGTTTCAATTTGCTGTTTCGGATGATCCGCGTCGCGGTATAACCATCCATATCGGGCATCTGCACATCCATTAATATCAAATCGTATTGGACATGATTGGCAGCATCAACAGCTTCTTTGCCATTCATCGCCAAGTCCAAATCATAGCCTTTGCGACGAACGAGTTGTTCAATGACAACACGGCTAATGGCATCATCTTCAACGAGTAAAATGCGTTTACCCGACCGCGATGAATCCGGCATCTGCATCTCTTCTGCATATGATTCCGTTTCAATTTCAGCTGTTTCACCATAATCGAACTGACATGTGAAATAAAAGCGGCTGCCTTGGTTTGGTTCACTTTCAACCCATATATTACCCTGCATCATCTCTACGAGATTTTTAGAAATAACCAGCCCAAGTCCTGTTCCGCCAAATTTTCGCGTATTGGAATTATCAACTTGACTGAAGCTCCTAAAGAGCATTTTTTGTTTTGCTTCTGGAATGCCAATGCCCGTATCGGAAACACAGAATTTCAGTTTGACTTGTCCCTGCTTTGGCTGTGTCTCAACGTTTACAAAGATTTTCACTGCGCCATTTGATGTAAATTTAACGGCATTGCCAAGCAAATTCGTTATAATCTGGCGCAACCGCATCGGATCGCCTACCAAATGATTTGGCGTGTGTTTATCGTATTCAAGCGACAGCGTCGTCCCCTTTTGAGCAGCCTGCACGCTGTAAAGACTCACAGTATCCTTCAAAAGCGCTTCCAGTTCAAAGTCTACATAATCAAGTGTCATCTTTCCGGCTTCAATCTTAGAATAATCTAAGATATCATTGATGATGGTCAACAGTGTTTCTGAAGACGTTTTGCAAATCCTTACATATTCTTCCTGTTCCTCTGTAAGCTCAGTGAACTGTAAGAGTTGCAGCATACCGATAAATCCGTTCATCGGCGTTCTGATTTCGTGACTCATGTTCGCCAAAAATTGACTTTTAGCCCGATTGGCATCTTCTGCTTCGAGTTTTGCCTGTACAAGGTCTTCATTGCTCTTTTCAAGGCTCACCGTGCGCTCTTTAACCTTATCCTCCAAATTATCAATGAGTTGATGTATTTCGTCAGCCATCATGTTAAAGGTTACTGCCAGCATGCCAATTTCACTTTGTGAAGTAATTGGTGCCCGGACCATGAAATTGCCTTTTGAAAATTCCGTTGTCGCCTCAATCAATGTACCAATTGGCTGAATGGCAACGTTCAGCACTTTGATAAACACCGCGATTGTAACAAAGAGTGCCAAGAGTGAGAAGAGAACCGAAAGCGTGCTCGCCCTAAACATTGGCCCAATAAACTGCTCCTCAGGTATCATTGTAATAATTAGCCATTGGATGCCGACTTTTTCATAAGGTGTTATTAAAATGTGTTCTTTCTCTTTACTATCTTGAACAACGGACTTTACCTCTCCGGTTAAACGGTATGTATCGTATGCCTCTAAAATATGCCTGTCTTCGGCCTCAGCAATATTCGTTCGAGTGAATGTCCCATCTGCATTCTTGGTAAAACTGTTCATGCCGACGGTACTGCTGACAAGATCGCCGGTTTCTGCCTCTACGATATAGGCAGAAGCATTTTCCTCAACAACGTGATTGGATAAATACGCATTGAGACCAGATAAGACCATATGCGTCCCCAAGACTGCGACAACTTCTTCATGCTTGTCGTAAATGGGAATAGCTGCCGATATGGCTAAATCGTCCATAAAAAAATGTTTATAGATCGGTGAAAATGAAGCACTCCCCGTTTCAACTGCAATCTGATACCAAGGCCTCGTTCTCGGATCAAAGATGTTGTTTACCTGTGTGATTTCACCGGCTGTCATATCATCATTAACGGCATAATAAGTAGAATGCCAATCCGTCGTTTCATCACAAAGCATGATTTCTATCTCGTTTTGAGCATTGCGCCGTGCACCAAAATACTCCCCTTTATTCGTTCCAATGCTAAAGCTGTATATTTCAGGGGAATTGGCCGATATAACCCCTGCAAAATACTTTTCACGGGCAGTTTTATCTGCAAGCGATACAATACCATTTGTAAAAACATACTGATTTTCTGCATTGATATACATCGGCCGTTCAATAAATCGATCGACAACATCTCCAATATCGCGGCTTGTATCACGCTCCATTTGGTTAATGACGCCCTCGGAAACCTGCATCCAGTTACCAATAAGAATAATGTTGATCCCGATTAGGCTCAGCGTGATAACACCAATAAAGATAATGGCGATTCTAAATTTCAAAGATGACGTATTTATGTTAAACATAGACTCCCCCATTGATGTCTTAAGCGTTTTCTGCTTTTATAACCTTTTCTGCGTAATTAGGAACAAAGTTCTGTTCTTCCATTGGCGGACGTTCATAAGTATCATCCGGCTGACGATCCGGCAACTCAATACTCGGTTTTTCAATTTCCTTGTAGTCAATTTTTGATAATAAATGCGCGATACAGTTAATACGTGCTTTTTTCTTATTGTCTGCATCCACAACATACCATGGCGAATGCTTGGTATCCGTATGTTTAAACATTTTATCCTTTGCTTTAGAATATGCAACCCACCTCGTTCTGGATTCTAAGTCCATTGGACTGATCTTCCAGCGTTTTGTCGGATCGTTAATTCTGCCTTGAAACCGTTTTTCCTGTTCTTCATCACTGACTGAAAACCAGTACTTAATTAGAATAATGCCATCGTCAATCAGCATTTTTTCAAAATCAGGACATGTCTTTAAAAAGTAGTCAGCCTCATCTTTTGAGCAAAAGCCCATCACGGTTTCAACGCCTGCTCTGTTATACCAGCTTCTGTCAAAGAGCACCATTTCACCTGCGGCCGGTAAATGTGCAACATACCGCTGAAAATACCACTGTGATTTTTCTCGTTCCGTTGGCACACCCAATGCGATAACGCGACAGACACGCGGATTAAGCTTTTCAGTAATGCGTTTTATGGCACCGCCTTTTCCCGCTGCATCACGTCCTTCGAAGATGACGACGACTCTGAGCCCCTTTGCTTTGATCCAGTCCTGCATTTTTATGAGTTCCAATTGAAGGGATTCAAGTGTCTTCTCATAAAGTTCTTTATCCATTTTCTTATGCTTGCTCCCCATCGTACACCTCCTGATTATTATATTCTAGCGACCTGTTACGATTACAAAATACCCGAAAAAGCGATCTTGAAAACAGAAATATTGCATAAACTTTTGCCTACCAAGATGCGTCTTCGGTTTCTGTGGTAAATAATGGTAGATAAAAGCGAATGATGGCAATTGACCGCAATATTTAGCTTTTTCATATTGGTATAACTGTTTTATCATTTTATATCACCATTGCTTATCAAACAAGTGATTCATTGTAATTATGTCCGCATATTTCCAGTTGCCGCAGTGCCCCTCAACATAACAGTCAACCCCATTGTTCGGCCAGCATGGCTTATCATAACCACACATCCACTGTAAGCACAGCCCTCTATGCCATGCTCATGTCAATCACTTTTGAAAATGTCCCCAAAATGTCAAATCATTAGCACCGATGAAATACGGTGCTTTTAAATGAAATCAGAAATGATCTCTTGTGAATT